>NZ_JAIUHV010000014.1:0-127818 GCF_020165285.1 Mesorhizobium sp. CA10 | reverse complement strand
CATACACCAGAACCAACACACAGGATTCCAGGGTCTACGCGCGTCGCTTCGCTCCTTGCTCCGCCCTAGAATGACGAGGTTGGGGCGGTTTCAAGCGAACGTATTCTCCATCTTGAATTAATTGAACGTTCGTTTTATTATTTCTGCCAGAGGCAAACATGGCACGCACCACAGGTTCCGACGGGGAGAAAACCGAAGCGGCCGTTCGCGAGGCGGCGGTCAGCCTAATCGCGCGCCTCGGCTACGAGGCGATGTCGATGCGGCAGCTGGCGGCCGAGGTCGGCGTGCAGGCGGCAGCGCTCTATCGCTACTTCCCGACCAAGGAAGATCTGCTTTTCACCTTGATGCGAGAGCATATGGAAGGTCTGATCGAGGCCTGGAGCGCGGCGCGGCCGGCCAACGCCGATCCGGTCACCCGACTTGCCGCGTATGTCCAGAACCACATCGCCTTCCATATCGAGCGGCGTCACGCCACCCATGTCTCCAACATGGAATTGCGCAGCCTTTCGCATGAAAGGCTGACGCAGATCCTCAAGATGCGCACGGCCTATGAGAAGGAACTGCGCACGATCCTGCGCGACGGCGCCGAGGCCGGCGTCTTTCAGGTCGACGACACCGGGCTCACCGCCATGGCGCTGATCCAGATGATGACCGGCGTCATCGTCTGGTTCCGTCCGGGCGAGCGACTGTCGATCGCCGAAGTCACGGCATCATATCTTTCGATGACAATGCGCCTGGTCGGCGCGACAATCAGCCATGGCACCGCGCGTCCCTCGGGGCGCGCCAGGGACGCCGTGGCACTCTGATACGGCGCGATCTCCGCAAAGACCGGCGCAGGGAGGAACGGCATGTACACGAATACGCTGAACTTCGGACTTGATAGCGACATCGAGGCGCTGCGCGACACAGTGAGGCGCTTCGCCCAGGACCGGATCGCGCCGATCGCGGCCGAGATCGACCGTTGCAACGAATTTCCTGCGCATCTTTGGGGCGAGCTCGGCGCGCTCGGCCTGCTCGGCATCACCGCCGATCCGGACTTCGGCGGCAGCGGCATGGGCTATCTCGCGCATGTCGTGGCGATGGAGGAGATTTCGCGCGCGTCGGCCTCGGTCGGCCTCTCCTACGGCGCGCATTCGAACCTCTGCGTCAACCAGATCAACCGCTGGGCCACACCGGCGCAGAAGGAGAAATATCTGCCGGCCCTTTGCTCGGGCGAAACTGTCGGCGCGCTGGCGATGTCGGAACCAGGCGCCGGCTCGGACGTGGTGTCGCTTCGGCTGCGCGCCGAAAAGCGCAACGACCGCTACGTGCTCAACGGCTCGAAAATGTGGATCACCAACGGCCCCGACGCCGGAACGATGGTGGTCTATGCAAAGACCGACCCGGAACGCCATGCGCGCGGCATCACGGCTTTCATCGTCGAGAAGACGATGGCCGGCTTTTCGGTGGCGCAAAAACTCGACAAGCTCGGCATGCGCGGCTCCAACACCGGCGAGCTTGTGTTCGAGGATGTCGAGGTGCCGTTCGAGAACGTGCTGCATGAGGAAGGACGCGGCGTCGAGGTGCTGATGTCGGGGCTCGACTACGAGCGCGCGGTGCTGTCCGGGGGCCCGATCGGGCTGATGGCGGCCTGCCTCGACGTCGCTGTGCCCTATGTGCATGAGCGCAAGCAGTTCGGCCAGCCGATCGGCACCTTCCAGCTGGTGCAGGGCAAGCTTGCCGACATGTACTCGACGATGAACGCCGCGCGGGCCTACGTCTATGCGGTTGCAGCCGCCTGCGACCGCGGCGAGACCTCGCGCAAGGACGCCGCCGGCTGCGTGCTGTTCGCCGCCGAGAAAGCGACGCAGATGGCGCTCGACGCCATCCAGCTGCTCGGCGGCAACGGCTACATCAACGACTATCCGACGGGCCGGCTGCTGCGCGACGCCAAGCTCTACGAGATCGGCGCCGGCACCAGCGAAATCCGCCGCTGGCTGATCGGGCGCGAGATCATGGCGGAGGGGGTTTAACGTGGCCACACTGCAAACTCAAATTTCCCCCTCCTCCGACACCTTTCGCGCCAATGCGGAGCGCATGCGCGCACTGGTCGCCGACATCGCCGAGAAGGCGGCAAGCGTCGAGCGCGGCGGCTCGGACGAAGCCCGCGAACGCCACGTTTCACGCGGCAAGCTGTTGCCGCGCGAGCGGCTGGCGCAACTGCTCGACACCGGCTCGCCCTTCCTCGAGGTCGGGCAGTTCGCGGCATGGTCGATGTATGGCGAGGACATTTCCTCGGCCGGCATCATCACCGGCGTCGGCCGCGTCGAGGGCACCGAGGTCATGGTCGTCGTCAACGACGCCACGGTGAAGGGCGGCACCTATTATCCGTTGACGGTGAAGAAGCATCTCAGGGCACAGGAGATCGCGCTGCAGAACAATTTGCCCTGCGTCTACCTGGTCGACAGCGGCGGCGCCAACCTGCCCAACCAGGACGAGGTCTTCCCCGACCGCGAGCATTTCGGCCGCATCTTCTACAACCAGGCCAACATGTCGGCGGCAGGCGTCCCGCAGATCGCCTGCGTGATGGGTTCCTGCACGGCGGGCGGCGCCTATGTGCCGGCTATGTCGGATGAGACGATCATGGTGCGCAACCAGGCGACCATTTTTCTCGGCGGCCCGCCGCTGGTGAAGGCCGCGACCGGAGAAGATGTCAGCGCCGAGGAACTCGGCGGCGCCGATGTCCACACCAGGCTTTCCGGCGTCGCCGACCACTACGCCATGGACGACGAGCACGCCTTGGCCATTTGCCGGCGCATCGTCAAGAACCTGAATCGGAACAAGGCTCTAAAGCTCAATCTGCAGAAACCGGTGCCGCCGCTTCATGACCCGAGCGAACTTTACGGCATCGTGCCGACGGACCTGCGCCAGCCTTATGACGTGCGCGAGGTGATTGCCCGGCTGGTCGACGGCTCGGAGTTCGACGAGTTCAAGCAAAACTATGGCACCACGTTGGTTACTGGTTTTGCCCATCTGCACGGCATGCCGGTCGGCATCATCGGCAACAACGGCGTGCTGTTTTCCGAAAGCGCGCTGAAGGGGGCGCATTTCATCGAGCTCTGTTGCCAGCGCGGCATTCCGTTGGTCTTCCTGCAGAACATCACCGGCTTCATGGTCGGCCGAAAATACGAGGCCGGCGGCATCGCCAGGGACGGCGCCAAGCTGGTGATGGCGGTCGCCACCGCAAGGGTGCCGAAGCTCACGGTGATCATCGGCGGCTCGTTCGGCGCCGGCAATTACGGCATGTGCGGCCGCGCCTATTCGCCTCGCTTCCTGTGGATGTGGCCGAACGCGCGCATCTCGGTGATGGGCGGCGAGCAGGCGGCGACGGTGCTTGCCATGGTCAAGCGCGAGGGTATCGAGCGCAAGGGCGGTGAATGGAGCGCCGAGGAGGAGGCGAAGTTCAGGAAGCCGATCCTGATGAAATACGAGCACGAGGGTCACCCGCTCTATTCGTCGGCCCGGCTCTGGGATGACGGCATCATCGATCCGGCCAGGACCCGCGACGTGCTGGCGCTCAGCCTTTCGGCGGCGCTCAATGCGGAGATAGAGGCGACGAAATTCGGCGTGTTCAGGATGTGACGATGAGCGCTCTCGGCGACAGGATCCGTATCCACACCGGCGACATAACCAGGCTCGCGGTCGACGCGATCGTCAACGCCGCCAATTCTTCGCTGCTGGGCGGCGGCGGCGTCGACGGCGCCATTCATCGCGCGGCCGGGCCGGAGCTGCTCGCCGAGTGCCGCACGCTTCACGGCTGCAAGGCCGGCGACGCCAAGTTGACCAAGGGCTATCGGCTGCCGGCGCGCTACGTCATCCATACGGTCGGTCCGGTCTGGCAGGGCGGCGGCAAGGGCGAAGCCGAGCTGCTCGCCTCCTGCTATCGGCGCTCGCTCGAAATCGCGCTCGGCCATGATTGTCGAACCATCGCTTTCCCGGCGATCTCGACCGGCATCTATGGCTATCCGAAAGACCAGGCGACGGAGATCGCTGTTGGTGCCGTAAGCGCCTTCCTGGGGCAAAATGCGCTGCCGGATACGGTTACTTTCTGCTGCTTCGACGAGCAGACGGCGGAGCTATATCGGCAGGCCGTTGCGGCCATTGGGGAGAGCTGATCTTGGAGCAAAAGGCTCAGTACAGGCAAATTCAGATGATCAGCTGGAGAGGCTGGCGGGACAGCGCCCCCCTCTGTCCTGCCGGACATCTCCCCCTCTTGGGGGGAGATCGGACGTCACGACGGCTTTCGCCAATCACTATCGTTGAAAAGAGAGCGGCTGCGCCAAAGCTGCCAATCTCCCCCCTAGTGGGGGAGATGTCCGGCAGGACAGAGGGGGGCGCGAAGGTATGCCGTCGTCGCCCGAGACACACCCCGGCTGCGGAGGCTCCATGTTCGGCAAGATCCTGATCGCCAATCGCGGCGAGATCGCCTGTCGCGTCATCCGAACCGCCCGCAGGCTCGGTGTGCGCACCGTCGCCGTCTATTCGGACGCGGATGCCCGCGCGCTCCATGTCGAGATGGCCGACGAGGCGGTGCATATCGGCCCCTCGCCCGTCGGCCAAAGCTATCTGCGCGGCGACAGGATCGTGGCGGCGGCGCTCGCCACCGGCGCCGAGGCCATCCATCCCGGCTACGGCTTCCTGTCGGAAAACCCCGATTTCGTCGATCAGGCGACGGCGGCAGGCCTTGTCTTCATCGGTCCTTCCGCCGCCTCGATCCGCGCCATGGGATTAAAGGACGCCGCCAAGCGGCTGATGGAAAAGGCCGGCGTGCCGGTGGTGCCGGGTTATCACGGCGAAGCGCAGGAAATCGTGCTGCTTGCGTCCAAGGCGCGCGAGATCGGCTACCCGGTGCTGATCAAGGCGCGCGCCGGCGGCGGCGGCAAGGGCATGCGGCGCGTCGACCATCCCGACGATTTCTCGGAGGCGCTTTCCAGCGCGCGTCGCGAGGCGAAGGCGGCGTTCGGCGACGATCGCGTGCTGGTGGAAAAATATGTCGACAAGCCGCGTCACATCGAAGTGCAGGTGTTCGGCGACAATTTCGGCAACGCCGTGCATCTTTTCGAACGCGACTGCTCGGCGCAGCGCCGCCACCAGAAGGTGATCGAGGAAGCGCCCGCCCCCGGCATGACGCCGGCGCTGCGCAAGGCGATGACGGAGGCGGCCGTGAAGGCCGCCAAGGCGATCAATTATTCGGGCGCCGGCACGATCGAGTTCATCGTCGACGCCTCTCAGGGGCTCAAGGCCGACCGCTTCTGGTTCATGGAGATGAACACCCGACTGCAGGTCGAGCACCCCGTCACCGAGATGGTCACCGGCGTCGATCTCGTCGAATGGCAGCTTCGCGTCGCGTCCGGCGAAACGCTGCCGAAGATGCAGAATGAGATCGCTTTGTCCGGCCACGCTTTCGAGGCCCGCCTCTATGCCGAGGATGCCGCGAGAGGGTTCTTGCCGGCGACCGGCACGCTGCATCATCTCAAATTCCCCGACGCGGCGCCGGAAGGTGCCGCGATACGCATCGAGACCGGCGTGCGCGCCGGCGATGCGATTTCTCCCTTCTATGATCCGATGATCGCGAAGCTGGTAGCGCACGGCAAGGATCGGGCTTCGGCGCTCGGCACGCTGCGCGAGATGCTGGCGCGGACGGAAGTGGCCGGCTCGACCGTCAACACCGCCTTCCTGGCGGCGCTCGCTGCCGATGCCGATTTCGCTGTCGGCGATCTCGATACCGGGCTGATCGGCCGGCACCAGGCGGCGCTCACCGCCATTCCCCCGCCGAGGGACGAGACGATCGCCGCCGCGGCGCTGGCGGCGGCGGATACCGCCGTGCCCGTTTCCGCCGCCGATCCATGGTCCACGCTTTCCAGCTATGCCCATTTCCACCCGCTCTCGCGCCGCACCCGCTTGCGCTATGGCGAGGAGAACATCCTGGCGCGGGTTTCGGCACGCTCAGACGGCCGCTTCCAGGTGGTGCTGGAGGCGCCGCATGATGCGGTGAACACGCATGATTTGAGGACCATGCCGCATGCCGCCCGCTGGCCCGGCCATGTCACCGTCTTCGAGGGCGCGGTCGGCTATACGTTCACGGTCCCCGATCCGCTCGCCAAGGCCGACGAGGCGGGAGCCGCCTCAAGCAGCCTGCGCGCGCCGATGCCGGGGCTGGTCAAGCTGGTGCGCGCCGCGGCGGGCGATGCCGTGATCAAGGGCCAGCCGCTTTTGATCCTCGAAGCGATGAAGATGGAGCACATGATCGCCGCCCCACATGACGGCGTGATCGCCGAGATCGCGGCAGAGGGCGCGCAGGTCAGCGACGGCACGGTGCTGGTGCGGTTTGCGGAGAATGGGCAGGGCTGAGGCGGCTGTTCGATTGTCTCGTTAACGAGACAAAATAATTAGGTATGGCGGGGACAACAATCTCCCCTGCACGTCAATGCCGCAGCACAAACGGAAATGGCCGGGCTCGTCCCGGCCATTCCCTTGATTCTTGCAGAACCGATTACGGCTTGATCGGCGCGTATTTGCCGTCGTGCCATTGGTTGATGTCGTAGCTGGCGTTCTTCAGATCGCCCTTCTCGTCGAAGATGACATCGCCGACCACGGTGCTGATCGGCTTGCCGTCCTTGAGCGCCTCGGCGACCTTGGCCGGATCGTCGGTGCCGGCGCGCTTGACGCCTTCGGCCACAGCCTGGATCACGGCATAGGAGAACAGCGTGAAGCCTTCGGGCGTGAAGCCGCCGGCCTTGATCTTGGCGACCGCGTCCTTCGCTTCGGGCTTGGCCTGCGGGTCCGACGGGAAGACGAACATGGTGCCTTCACCGGCCGGGCCGGCAACCTGCCAGAATTCCGGCGAAGCGATCGAGTCCGGCATGATCAGCTGGAACTTGACGTTCTGCTCGGCCGCCTGACGCAGGATCAGGCCCGCCTCGGGGTGATAGCCGCCGAAATAGACGACGTCGGCCTTCAGTTCCTTCAGCTTGGTGACGAGGGCCGAATAATCCTTCTCGCCGGCATTGATGCCTTCGTAGTCGACTTCCTTGAGACCGCCGGCATTCATCGTCGCCTTCACGGCGTCGGCAACGCCCTGGCCGTAGGCGCTCTTGTCGTGCAGGACGACGACATTCTTGCCGGCGTATTTCTTGGCGATCCAGGGGCCGATGAAGGCGCCCTGCGCGTCGTCACGCGTGTAGAGGCGCATGATGGTCGGCCAGCCGGCCTTGGCGGCGGCGTCGGTCAGCACCGGGTTGGACGAGGCGGGGCTCATCATCAGCGTGCCGGCTTCGGCATAGACGGCCGAGGCCGGAATGCTGGAGCCCGAGCAGGCATGGCCATCGACGAATTTGACGCCGTTGGCGACGATGCGGTTGGCGACCGAGACCGCCTGCTTCGGATCGCACTGGTCGTCTTCGATGTCGAGCTTGATCTGGGAGCCGTTGACGCCGCCAGCCGCATTGATCGCGTCGGCGGCGGCCTGCGCGCCCTGCTTGAACTGGTCACCGATGGTGGCGAGCTGGCCGGTCATGGGGCCGACCACCGAAATGGTGATGTCGTCGGCGAAGGCAACCGGGGCGCTCATCATCAGGCCAAAAGCGGCCGCGCTCAAAATACCCAATTTTTTCATGACTATAAGAACTCCTCCACTTGCGCGTGCCGATCCGGCCGCGCTTCTTCCACAGAGCCGGGACAATTTCACCCTTCGCCGAAACTGTCGAGAGGACAGTGAGGCCGGCTTTGGTTCATTCCGACGAGGATTTCTTGGGCCACGCGCCTGATTACCAAGCGTAATTCAAAAAGCCGCGCCGACCTTGTTTCGGTCGGTCACGGCTTTTGCAGTCGAGCTCCCCAGACGCCCCCGCGCCTGAAACCCGCTCGCTTCCCTGTTTTTTGCGTGGCTTCGGTTGTCTCAACCCGCCACGTTCTCGTTCTTCTTGACCGGCCGTCTTTTCGCGGCCTTGTCCCGATGAGCTCTGAGCGCTACGCGCTGAGGATCAGTGCATCGTCATCCATTCGCGGGCTTCGCGCAGCGCCGTGGCGATCTCGATCTTCGACATGGTGACCGACAGTTCCGAGCGCAGCTCGGCGGCGCGGGCCGAGCCCTTGATCGCGGCGATGTTGAACCATTTGTGGGCGGCAACGACATCGGTCTCGCAATCGCGGCCCGTCGCATACATCATGCCCAGTTCGAAAAGAATGTCGGCCTGGGCAGTTGCCCCCATGGCGCCGAAGCCGTCTTCAAGCATTTCAAAGCGTGCCATTTCAATCCCCTGTCTGGCTCCCGAGAGCTGCCTCCTTTTCCCTTGGTATCCCCTCGGGGCGAGCCGCTCTTTCGATGCTTTCGAGGATGACGGCTGGCCTTGAATCCGTCGTTAAATGGCTTGCTTAATTTGAGGAAAACAAAGCTAAAACAAGAGGTAAACGCGGAAAACCGTTAAGCATGGGAATCCAGCGTTTCAGCCATTTTGCGTCAAATTCGATGAAAATTGCGGGCAGCGGAATCAAGACTTCGCTAACCACGGAAACCGAAGCGTTTTTCGATCGCGTTTATTTTCAGTCGGCCGCGCGGCGAAAATCCTTGCAACCTTCCGTGGCGGCACCGCTTTCGTTTTGGCGGCGGCTGGATTAGCTTTACCTTTGCGTAAGGGGCAGGAAGGCGGACTGGAGCCCGCCGCAACCCCATAGGGAGGTGGACACGATGTTTCGAAAGCTGACTCTGGCCCTGGCGGCCACCTTGATCATGGCGGGCGCCGCATGCGCCGACCCGATCGAAGGCAACTGGAAGACGCAGGCCGGCGACACCGCGGCGATCGGCGGGAGCGGTTCTTTCTCGATCACGCTCAAGACCGGCAAATACGCCGGCAAGACGATCGGCTCGCTGAAGGCAGCCGGCGACAACAAATATGCCGGCAGCATCACCGACCCGGCAAACGACAAGACCTATTCCGGCAAGGCGACGCTCTCGGGCACCGCGCTCAAGATGAGCGGCTGCGTGCTCGGCGGCCTGATCTGCAAGAGCCAGACCTGGCACAAGCTCTGAGCGCCAACTCCCGACCATACGAGACGGCCAAGGGTGTTTCACCGTTTTTGCGGAACGGTGAAACGCCCTATTTCTTTGTTTGACGCAATCCCGGACGGAAAACCGCTCACACTTTTCCTGGAATTGCGTCTTTGTTTGACGCAACCCCGGACGGAAAACCGCTCACACTTTTCCTGAATTGCTCTACGCGGCCCCGTTTTCTTTTTGCAGCGACAGCGCTCCGCCGCGCTGTGGCACCGGCGCGCGTGCAAGACCCTCATAAATCAATTTGAACCGCAGATGAATACCGGTCTCAGAACCGGTTCAGAGGCCGTCAGGCATTTTCTCCCGCATTGAAGGAGAGAGAAATGCTTGCCCGTCGCTTCACCATCGTCTGCCTGCTGATGAGCCTGTTCGGCATGCTCTTCGCCATCCTGGTGGCGGAGGCCGGTCATTCGGCACGCCCTTGGGAACGGCCGGTGCCCGCATTGTCGGCCTTGTGAACCAAATCGAGCGCTGAAACGACAAAGCTTAAAATCGACCAAGCTGGAAACCGGGATACCACCAAAATGAACCGCATCGCCGACAATGCAACGAAGATCCTCCGGCTGCTGCCGCGGGCGATGCTTATCCTGATGCTGCTGGCAGCCCCGGTGCTGGCGGTGCCGATGATGCGGGCCGATACAAGCCATAGGATCGAGGCGCCGCCGCACAAGAACACCAGCGTAGGCTTCGTGTTGCTGATCAGCCTGCAGCGGGGGTAGGTGTGACGATATTCAGGTGAGGCCGGCCTGCGAAACGCGGCTTCCTGCGCTTCCGGTGCTCAAGTACGAAAAGTACGCTGCGCTCCGGTTCTCGGAATCCACCTTTCTCGACTCGGCCTGACCTGAATCAGGTCACACCTTGAATTGGAGCGATAACAAAAATCTCCAGCTGGGTTGCGGTTCCTGTCCGCTCACCCCTCCCAACCGCTCTTCCAAATCTCTATATTGAGCCATGGAAAAGCGAATCTACCCCCAAGCCATCGACTCGGTCGTCATGCCGGAGCCCTTCGGCAAGCAGGACTTCCACGATGCCAGAAAGGCCGTCGCGGCGCTGCAGACGCTCTACGACCGCAACACCAAATTCCTGCGCGATTCTTTCTCAGCCCTTGCCGCGGGCGGAGATGAAAGCAAGCGCTACCGGGCCTTCTATCCGCAGATCGGCGTCACCACGACCTCGTTCAGCCAGGTCGACTCGCGCCAGGCCTATGGCCATATGCCGACGCCCGGCCATTTCGCCACCACGATCACGCAGCCGCAACTGTTCGAGAACTATCTCATCGAGCAGCTCCGGCTCATCATGCGCAATCACGGCGTGACGGTGACGGTCTCGGAATCGACGACACCCATCCCGCTGCATTTCGCCTTCCTGGAAGGCACCTATGTCGACGGCGCCGCCGCCGAGCGCATCAAGCGACCGATCCGCGACCTGTTCGACGTGCCCGATCTCGACGGCACCGACGACCAGATCGCCAACGGCACCTTCGAGGTGGCGTTCGGCGAGCCGCGGCCGCTGGCGCCTTTCACCGCGCAGCGCATCGATTATTCGCTGCACCGCATGACGCACTACACGGCGACCAGCCCGCAGCATTTCCAGAATTTCGTGCTGTTCACCAATTACCAGTTCTACATCGACGAATTCGTGGCGCGGGCTCGCGAACTGATGGAGAGTGGTGGAGGCGGCTACAGTGAATTCGTCGAACCGGGCAATGTCCTGACCAAGGCGGGGGCCGGCTCGCCGAGCGAAGGAACGCCGCCGCACCGCCTGCCCCAGATGCCGGCCTACCACCTGAAGAAGCCGGGCCATGGCGGCATCACCATGGTCAATATCGGCGTCGGCCCGTCCAACGCCAAGACCATCACCGACCATATAGCGGTGCTGAGGCCGCATGCCTGGGTGATGCTTGGCCACTGCGCCGGGCTGCGCAACACGCAGGCGTTGGGCGACTATGTGCTGGCGCATGCCTATGTGCGCGAGGACCATGTGCTCGACGACGACCTGCCGGTCTGGGTGCCGATCCCGCCGCTGGCCGAAATCCAGGTGGCGCTGCAGGAGGCGGTCGCCGAAGTGACCGGCCTGTCGGGCTACGACCTCAAGCGCATCATGCGCACCGGCACCGTCGCCACCATCGACAACCGCAACTGGGAGCTGCGCGACCAGCGTGGACCGGTGCAGCGCCTGTCGCAGTCCCGGGCCATCGCGCTCGACATGGAATCGGCCACCATCGCCGCCAACGGCTTCCGCTTCCGGGTGCCTTACGGGACGCTTCTGTGCGTTTCCGACAAGCCGCTGCATGGCGAACTGAAGCTGCCCGGCATGGCGACCGAGTTCTACAAGCGGCAGGTGGCGCAGCATCTGACCATCGGCATCAAGGCGATGGAGAAGCTGGCCGAAATGCCGATGGAGCGGCTGCATTCGCGCAAGCTCAGAAGCTTTTCCGAAACGGCATTCCAATAACCGCACGCCTGCCAGCGACCGGCGAGGCAATCGGTCGTCTTGCTTGGGCCTCAATTTGGCCGATAACCGGTCCGAACGGAAGACTGGGGCTTCGGAGAAAATGACAACGGGCGGTGCGCGCTTGAGCATGATGGCTCAGCTGATAGTCCTGGCGATGATGGCATGCTCGGCTGCGCTCTTGGCCGGGTTCTTCGGCGCGCTGCATCCGGCCTTCGATTCCTTCTCGCATTTCCGCATGCATCTGAGCCTGCTGACGGCCTTGCTCGCGCTGGCCCTGCTGGCCGGTCCCTACCGGCTGCAGGCCGTCGCCGTGCTGGTCTTCGCCATCGCCTGCTTCGCTACGACGACGGGCGCGCTGCCCAGATTGTCGGCGCAGCAGGCGGTCGCAAAGCCGGCCGACCGGATCACCTACAGCCTGTTGCAGATGAACCTGCGCTTCAACAACCCGACACCGAAGAAGGTGCTGTCGCTGATCGGCAGGACCAACCCGGACGTCATCACGCTCGACGAAGTGTCCGGCATGTGGGCGAAGGAGCTCAGCTATATCGCCGGCGCCTACCCCTATCGTATCCTGTGCGACTACCCCAACGGCATTTTCGGCGTCGCGCTGCTCTCGCGCCGTCCCTTTGCCGCCGGCATCGCCCCGCGTTGCGAGCCGCGCGGCGCGATGGCCACCGCCATGATCGATTTCGGCGGCATTCCGGTCAATGTCGCCGCGATCCATCTCAGCTGGCCGTGGCCGAAGGAGCAATACTGGCAGATCGGCGAACTGGCGCAACCGCTGGCCGCGCTCGGCGAGACCGCCATCATGGCAGGCGACTGCAATGCCGTGCCGTGGAGCGCGGCGGTGCGGCGGGTGGCGCGAATGAGCGGTATGACTCTGATGCCTTCGGCCGGTCCGACCTGGATCCACCGCACGCTGCCTGACTTTCTGCGCCGCTATGCGGGCCTGCCGATCGACCAGGTGTTCAGCAAGGGCGGGGTGACGATCCTGTCATCGGCCCGGCTGGAGGACATCGGCTCCGACCATTTGCCGGTCCTGGTCGAATTCACGCTGCCGACCGACAGCAACGCGCCCGAGGACGAGCACAAATCGGCGCTGGCGGCGAACGACGCGCAGCTGACGTCCGCTTGGTAGGCGAACGGGCTGAAGTTTCAGTTCTTCCCCATCAATGCATTGACCAGTTTCTCGACATGGCCGCCGTCGCGGTGCTCGCGCGCGTCGAAGGCATTCTGCCTGGCCTCGTAGTCGGCATAGATCGTGTCGATGCGATGCCTGGCGTCCCAGCGAAGACCGGTGCAGAACCAGTTATCCGGCCGCTCGAGCCCGGCAAGCGCCGTCTCGGTTGTCCGCATCATCTGCTTGGCGATGCGGCCATGGGTATGCTCATGCTGGCGCACGCCGGCCATGAAACGGTCCCAGCGCTCGCGCAGGACCGGGCCGGACGGCGATGTGAGGCGCGGAAAGGTGTAGGTCAGGTCGATCATGCCGGTGGCCTGACGCAGCCGACAGATGCCGTTGTCCCGTTTCACGTCGAGGTTCCAATGCACGGTATAGCCGGTCTCGGCGATGGCGCGCGTGGCATGGCCGTGCCTCGGCCCGAGGCCATCCATCGCCTCGATCAGTTCAGCCCCGGTCCTGCCGGTGACGTCATAGCTGCGCACATGCACGGTCAGCTTGGTGCCGGCGGAGGCAGGCGCGCAAAAAAGCATGCCGGTAGCAGCTAAAATCGCCAGGCTGATGCGCCGCATGTCCGCCTCCTCGTTTGACGCGAAGCAGACCATACTCGGCGCCCGGCTTCAACGGTCTCTGCCGATAAGGCGCGGCTACCCGACCTTCGCCGGGCCTGTTGGAGCGGCAGTCGAGACGGCCCGGTCGGAGTGGATCACATGCCCTGGTAAACCGGGCCTTCGCCGCCTTGTGGCGGCACCCAGTTGATGTTCCGGTTCGGATCCTTGATGTCGCAGGTCTTGCAGTGCACGCAGTTCTGCGCGTTGATGACGAAGCGCACATCCTTGGCCGACGGGTCAGCTGCGGCGTTGCCGTCCTTGTCCACCCACTCATAGACGCCGGCCGGGCAATAGCGGGTCGAGGGACCGGCAAAGACATCGTGCTCGGAACGCTGCTGCAGCGCCATGTCGCCGACGATCAGGTGCACCGGCTCGTTTTCCTCATGGTTGGTATTCGACAGGAACACCGAGGACAGCCGGTCGAAGGTCAGCACGCCATCCGGCTTCGGATAGGCGATCTTCTGATGCTGGGCGGCGGGTTCGAGCGTCGCATAGTCGGCCTTGCCATGCTTCAGCGTACCGAAAGGCGAGAAGCCGAACAGCGTGTTCAGCCACATGTCGAGACCGCCGATGCCGACGCCGACAATGGTGCCGAAGCGCGACCAGAGGGGCTTGACGTTGCGGACCTTCTTCAGGTCCTTGCCGATGTCGGTGCCGCGCCAGGCTTCCTCGTAGGAAGCGAGCTCGTCATTGGCGCGGCCGCCGGCAATCGCCCCGGCCACATGCTCGGCCGCCAGCATGCCGGAGAGCACCGCATTGTGCGAGCCCTTGATGCGCGGCACGTTGACGAAGCCTGCCGCGCAACCCATCAGCACGCCGCCGGGGAAGGAAAGCTTCGGCACCGACTGCCAGCCGCCCTCGGTGATGGCGCGTGCGCCGTAGCCGATGCGCTTAGCGCCCTCGAAGGTGCCGGCGATCGCCGGATGGGTCTTGAAGCGCTGGAATTCCTCAAAGGGCGACAGATAAGGGTTCTTGTAGTTCAGGTGGACGACGAAGCCGACCGCCACCTGGTTGTCCTCAAGATGGTAGAGGAAGGAGCCGCCACCAGTCTTCATGTCGAGCGGCCAGCCGAAGGAATGCTGCACGAGGCCCGGCTTGTGGTTCTCGGGCTTCACCTGCCAGAGCTCCTTGAGGCCGATGCCATATTTGCCGGGCTCGCGGCCTTCGGAAAGCTTGTATCTGGCGATGAGCTGCTTGGCCAAAGATCCCCGCGCGCCTTCGCCGATCAGCACATATTTGCCCATCAGCGCCATGCCGGGCGCGTAGGCCGGGCCATGCGTGCCGTCCTTCTCGACGCCCATGTCGCCGGTGATGACGCCGGTGACGGCGCCGGCCTCGTTGTAGACGAGGCTTGCCGCGGCAAAACCCGGATAGATCTCGACGCCCAGCGCCTCGGCCTTGGTCGCGAGCCAGCGGCAGACATTGCCCAGCGAGACGATGTAATTGCCGTGGTTGTTCATCAGCGGCGGCATCAGGAAGTTCGGCAGGCGGAAGGAACCGGCGGGCCCGAGCACCAGGAAATGGTCGTCCGTCACCGGTGTCTTGAACGGATGGCCCTCCTCTTCGCGCCAGCCGGGCAGCAGCCGGTCGATGCCGATCGGGTCGACGACTGCGCCGGAGAGGATATGGGCGCCAACCTCACCGCCCTTCTCTAGGACGACGACGGAAAGGTCCGGGTTGAGCTGCTTCAGACGGATCGCGGCGGCAAGGCCGGCGGGACCAGCGCCGACGATCACCACGTCGAATTCCATGCTCTCGCGTTCGATTTCGCTCATCGGCCCCTCACTGGCTCGCCATGTTCTCGCATTGTGCTGGCTCATGCGCTGCATAGCGCATCAATTCGCGACGCGAAACCGGCGCTGACGTGACAACAGCGATTTCGACAAAAAGTCGCGGTTTTCCCTACGAAACGGTCGCCGCGCAGGCCATGGCCAAGCATAGGCCAGCGCCACTTGGTTGACAGGCCAGGCGGCGACGGCATGTTTTTAATTGTTCGACGGCTTGGTTATCGGCGATACTTCGCGTCATGCGCAGTCCAGAGCCAGCCGGCTTTTCATCGAAGCGCTTACTCTTCACGCCAGGCATGGCCTGGCGCGCGGTTCTTCCGCTCCTCTTTTTGACCCTTCCGGCGGAAGCCGATCCGGTGAAGGTTTGGGCGACCGGCGCTTATTCCTTCTCCGACGAGCTGGGTGGCTTCCGCATCACGGGGGCGTCTGGCATCGGCACCAAGGAAGACCCGCTGGTCATCAGGGAGGAATTGAACACGGCGACGCCGGTAACGCTGACGATCCGTGCGACCAAGCCGATCGAGCCCTTCGGCAAGGCCGGCGAGGTCGCCAACGGCGTGATGTACATGCGCATCGACGTGCTCAACAACAGCGCGCTGCCCTGGGTGGAGTTCCAGTTCGAGCTGCAGGAAATCCTCGACCAGCCGAGCGTGTTCGGCGACGGCCTGTCCTTCGACCAGCGTAACAAGACGCCCGACAACATCTGGTCGAGCAATTTCGCCGATTTCGACCGCCGGTTCGAACCCTATGACCGGCTGCTGTTCCGCAACGGCAAGATCGACCCGCTGAAGACGGCGACCTTCGATTTCCTGGTCACCGATTATACGCCGCGCTGGACGTTTTACATCGTGCAGGATCCCCGCATACCCACTGGGTGAAAGCATATCGATATTCAGGTGATGCCGGCCTGCAAATGGCGGTTTCCTGCGCTTCCGGTGCTCACGTACGAAAAGTACGCTCCGCTCCGGTTCTCGGAAACCACCATTTTCGACTCGGCCTGACCTGAATCTCGACATGCTCCAATACAGGCGAACGTGGCTTAACCTTGCAAATCGACGCCGCGCGGACAATGGTGGCACCATGACTGCCGCCTCCCCCAGCACACCTGCCGAGATCGCCGAACTGCTCGCCTTCTATGCCAGCGCCGGCGTCGACGACGCGCTGGAAGACGCGCCGGTCAACCGGTTTGCCGAAGCGGCGGCGAAGTCGGCCGAACGCAGGCCTGCCGAGCGGGCGCCGCCTCGCGACGCAAGACCCGAGAGCCGCCCGGCATCCGGGCAGGTCCCGGAGCGGCCCCAGGCGCCCGTGCCGGCAACGCCATCATCCGGCCTCGACGCGCGCAACATTCCGGACGCTCCGGCGCGCGTGCCGGCTGCCACCGTCCCCGACGAGGCGCAGGCGCTGCTTGCCCGGCAACTGGCCGCAAGCGCCTCGACGCTCGAGGAACTGCGCCAGCACATGGCTGCCTTCGACGGCTGCAATCTCAAATTCACGGCCAAGAACCTGGTCTTCGCCGACGGCAATCCGAACGCCGACCTGATGCTGGTCGGCGAAGCGCCGGGCAGAGACGAGGATCTTGAAGGCCTGCCCTTTGTCGGCCGCTCCGGCCGGCTGCTCGACCGCATGCTGGCCGCGATCGGCCTCGACCGCGGTTCGGCCTATATCGCCAACGTCATTCCGTGGCGGCCGCCGGGCAACCGTACGCCGACGCCGCACGAGACCGAAATCTGCCGGCCCTTCATCGAAAGGCAGATCGAGCTGGTCAATCCCAAGGTGCTGGTCAATCTCGGCGGCCCATCGGCCAAGACGCTGCTCAACACGACCGAGGGCATCCTGCGCCTGCGCGGCAATTGGCGTGTGCATACGACCGCTTCCGGGGTTGCCATCCCGGCGATGCCGACGCTGCACCCGGCCTATCTGCTCAGGACGCCGGCGCACAAGAAACTGGCGTGGCGGGATTTTCTCGAGGTCAAGGCAAAGTTGAAGGGGTTGGCGTGAGCACTTTTTCCTTCTCCCCTTGTGGGAGAAGGTGCCCGAAGGGCGGATGAGGGGTGCTCCAGGGAATGCCACCGTCTCAGTCCGCTGGAACACCCCTCATCCGTCTCGGCGCTGCGCGCCGATCCACCTTCTCCCACAAGGGGAGAAGGCGGAGCTATGACCTCAAAGGTAATTGAACTGCGTCCCTCGCCGCCCTACTCCTCTCCCATGACCACATCCGAACCTTCCGCCGGCAGCCTGATCCGCGAATGGCGCACGCGGCGGCGCATGAGCCAACTCGACCTCGCCATGGAGGCCGATATCTCGCAGCGGCATCTCTCCTTCGTCGAAAGCGGCCGGGCCCAGCCGTCGCGCGACATGGTTCTGCATTTGGCCGAGCAGCTGTCGATTCCACTGCGCCAACGCAATCAACTGTTGCTTGCCGCCGGCTTCGCGCCGAGCTTCAGCGAAAAGCCGCTGACCGATGCGACGCTGGCGCCGGCGCTTGCCGCCGTCGAGACCGTGCTCAAGGGCCACGAGCCCTTTCCGGCACTGGCGGTGGACCGGCACTGGAACCTTATTTCCGCCAATGGCGCGATCGCCCCGTTCCTTACCGATATTTCCGAGCCGTCCCTGCTCACGCCGCCAGTCAACGTGCTGAGGCTCAGCCTGCACCCGGACGGCGTGGCACCGCGCATCGTCAATCTGGCGGAGTGGCGCGCGCATCTGCTGGAGCGGCTCAAGCACCAGAACGACGCCACCGGCGACCCGGTGCTGATTGAGCTGGAGCGAGAGTTGCGCGCCTATCCGTTGGGCCTGAGAAGCAGCCGGCCCGCACCCGTCGAGCCGAGCGGCATCGTCCATCCGCTCAAGCTCGCGCATGGCGACGCCGTGCTGTCCTTCATCAGCACGATCACAGTCTTCGGCACGCCGCTCGACGTCACGCTGTCGGAGCTGGCGATCGAGTCTTTCTTCCCTGCGGATGAGCAGACCCGGGCGGTGCTGGTGCGGCTGGCGAAGGAGCGGAGCTCTCAATAGCTCAAAATTAGAAAGGCCGAGGGACAGCACCCCCCTCTGTCCTGCCGGACATCTCCCCCGCAAGGGGGGAGATTGGCAGCTCCCGCGCCTCGCCCACCCCGCACCGGTGGTGGGTTGGCGAAAACAGCCGCGACAGCTGATCTCCCCCCTTGCGGGGGAGATGTCCGGCAGGCCAGAGGGGGGTGTGAAGGAACTCGGCCTTTGAAGCTACTCTTTGAAACAGTTCACCCCTGCGGCGGCGCGGCCGTCCTGGTGCGCGTGCGCTCCAGGCCGAGCTTCCGCTCGCGCCAGATGATGAAAATGCCGGCGGCGACCACGATCACGCCGCCGATTAGCGTGTTGAGCGAGGTCACATCGCCGAAGACGAAATAACCGACGACGACGCCGAGGATCATCGAGGTGTATTCGAACGGCGCCACGACCGAGGCTTCGGCGTGGCGGTAGGCCGCCGTCATCAGGATCTGGCCGAGCCCGCCGCAGAAGCCCGCGAAGACGAGGAGCGCGGCCTGCATCGGCGTCAGGGCCTGCCAGCCGAAGGGCAGCGTCAAGAGCGACAACACCGAAGCCGTCGAGGAGAACCACAGCACGATGGTCGCCGTCTTCTCCGTCTGCACGAGATTGCGCACCAGAAGCATGGCGACCGCCGAAATCGCGGCGGCGATCAGCGCGGCCATGACGCCCAGCAGCTCCTGGTCGTCGAGGCCTTCACCGGAATTGAGCAGCGTCAGCTCGGGCCAGGAGATGATCAGCACGCCGGCAAGACCGACCGCCACCGCGCTCCAGCGGTAGACGCGGATCGTCTCGCCGAGGAAGACAGAGGAGAACACCACGACCAGCAGCGGCTGGGCGTAGTTTAGCGTGATGGCCTCCGGCAGCGGCAGCCTGGTCAGCGCGAAGAAGCCGAGCCCCATGGCGCCGACGCCGACGACGCCACGCGCGATATGGTTGAACGGCCGCCTGGTCGTGAACGCGGTGGCGAGCTCACCCTTGAAGGCCAGGAAAGCGATGATCGGGAAGATGGCGAAGAAGGAGCGGAAGAAGACGATCTGTCCGGCGGGCACGTCGCCGGCCGCCTTGATGCAGGTCTGCATGCCAACGAAGACCGTCACCGACACGATCTTCAGCGTAATGCCGCGCAGCGTGTTGTGGCCGACGGCATGATCGACGGTCATCTTGCCTCATAAGGATAGTCGGGAAACGAAGCCGCGAAATAGGCCAACAGCAATTCCAGGAAAAGGGTGTAACGGTTTCCGTCCGGAATTGCGAAACACAACCTATGCCGCAGTTTTGTCGAGTGGCCGTTTCGTGTAAAGAGCGCGCACCCTCAAAATTCTTGGACCAGCCAGGCCGGCTGGCCGCCTCGACAGGAAAAGCTCAAGGAATGCGCACAGATACCGGCCATGTCTTCAAGCTCGAAGATTATCGCCCCTGCGACTATCTCATCCCGAGGACCAGCCTCGACTTTCGCCTGTCACCGGACGCGACCCATGTGACCGCGCTGCTCACCATCGAGCGACGCGAGGGCGTCGCCGCCTCGGCGCCGCTGGTGCTCGACGGCGACGGGCTGACGCTGCTCGGCGTCGCCATCGATGGGCACGCGCTCGCAGCCGGCGACTATGAGGCGACGCCGGACCGGCTGACGATTCTGAAGCCGCCGGCGGCGCAGCGTTTCGAGCTCCGCCTGGAGACGGAGATCGCGCCTTCGCGCAACGAGGCGCTTATGGGCTTGTACCGCTCCAGCAACGTCTATTGCACGCAATGCGAGGCCGAAGGCTTTCGCCGCATCACCTATTTTCTCGACCGTCCCGATATCCTGTCGGTCTACACTGTGCGCATCGAAGCGCCGCACAACGAGGCGCCGCTCTTGCTTTCAAACGGCAATCCCGTCGAACGCGGCGCGCTCGCCGACGGACGCCATTATGCGGTCTGGCACGACCCCTTCCCCAAACCCTCCTACCTTTTTGCACTGGTGGCGGGCGCGCTTGGCAAGGTGGCTGGCAGCTTCACCACCATGTCCGGCCGCGAGGTCGAGCTCGGCATCTATGTCGAACCCGGCAAGGAACGGCTTGCCGGCTACGCGATGGACGCGCTGAAACGCTCGATGAAATGGGACGAGGAAGCCTTCGGCCGCGAATACGACCTCGACGTCTTCAACATCGTCGCCGTATCCGACTTCAACATGGGCGCCATGGAGAACAAGGGCCTCAACGTCTTCAACGACAAATATGTGCTGGCCGACGAGGAGACCGCGACGGATGCCGACTTCGCCAATATCGAGGCGATCATCGCGCATGAGTATTTCCACAATTGGACCGGCAACAGAATCACTTGCCGCGACTGGTTCCAGCTCTGCCTGAAGGAAGGGCTGACGGTTTACCGCGACCACGAATTCTCCGCCGACCAGCGCTCGCGGGCGGTGAAGCGCATCGCCGAGGTGCGCACGCTGCGCGCGCACCAGTTCCCGGAAGACCAGGGGCCGCTCGCGCATCCGGTCAGGCCGCGCCGCTACCGCGAGATCAACAACTTCTACACGGCGACCGTCTACGAGAAGGGCTCGGAAGTGGTGCGCATGATCCGCACCATCCTCGGCGCGGAGACCTTCCGTGCCGGCATGGACCTCTATTTCGAGCGGCATGACGGCGAGGCGGCGACCATCGAGGATTTCCTCAAAGTGTTCGAGGACGTCTCCGGCAGAGACCTTGGGCAATTCGCGCTCTGGTACCACCAGGCCGGCACCCCGAACCTGACGGTGAGTTCCACGCACAATGCGGCGGCGAAGGAGTTCACCCTGGAGATCGAGCAGTCGGTGCCGCCGACGCCGTCGGAAAGCCGCAAGCGGCTGATGCATATCCCCTTGGCCTTCGGCCTGGTCGGCGCCAATGGCAAGCCCGTCACCTGGACGGCCGTCGAGGGCGCAACGGTGGATGACGGTGTCATCCATATCCGCAAGCGCCGGCACACGGTGCGCTTCTCGGGTATTTCGCAACGGCCTTCGGTGTCGCTCAACCGCGGCTTCTCGGCGCCGATCACGCTTTCCGTGCAGCAGAAGGCCGACGACCAGTTCTTCCTCGCGGCGCATGACAGCGATGCCTTCGCGCGCTGGCAGGCGTTCAACACGCTGCTGACCGACGCGCTGATCGTCGCCTTCCGCCAGATCCTCGGCGGCAGGGAGCCGGCCTTCGCGGCACGGCTCGCCGAGCTTGCCGGCAGGATCGCCGGCGACGAGGCGCTGGAGCCGGCCTACCGGGCACTGGCGCTGTCGCTGCCCGGCGAAGCCGACATCGCCCGCGACATCGGCAAGGGCATCGATCCAGACGCCATCTTCGCCGCGCGCGAGGCGCTGGCGCGGGCGATTGCCGAGGCAAACGGCGAGACCTTCGCGGCGCTCCATGACCGGCTTGCCGACAACGGGCCTTTCAGTCCGGACGCGGCGAGCGCCGGACGCCGGGCCCTGCGCAACACCCTTCTCGACTATCTTTCGCTGCTGCCGGGCGGCGCGGGCCTCGCCGCGCGACACTTCACCGCCGCCACCAATATGACCGACCGCGCCGCGGCGCTCGCCGTGCTGGCGCATCGCCATTCAGGCACGGCCGAGGCCGAAGAAGCGCTGGCCGCTTTCGAGGTCCGCTATCGCGGCGACGCGCTGGTGCTCGACAAATGGTTCCAGATCCAGGCTGGCGTGCCCGGAGCAAGGACCGTCGAGAAAGTGCGCGAGCTCACGCAGCATCCGGCTTTCTCGATCGCCAACCCGAACCGGGTTCGTTCCCTGATCGGCACCTTCTCCAGCGCCAACCAGACCGGCTTCCATCGCCCCGACGGCGAAGGTTACCGTTTCTTCGCCGAGACGGTGCTGGAAGTGGAGAAGCGCAACCCGCAAGTGGCGGCGCGGCTGGCCACGGCGCTACGCTCCTGGCGCTCGCTCGAGCCTGGACGTCAGGCCAAGGCCAGGCAGGCGCTGCTCGACATGGCGAAGGTCGAGAACCTGTCGGCGGATCTGCGCGATATCGTCGAGCGGACGCTGGCGTGATTAGCAATCTCCCCCCTCGTGGGGGAGATGCCCGGCAGGGCAGAGGGGGCGCGAAGGATCGCAACGTCTGCTCTTTACCAATGGGTCCAAAAGCTACCTTATGTTGAGGCCATTGAACGGTTGGGAGGGCTGGCGGGACAGCGCCCCCCTCTGGCCTGCCGGCCATCTCCCCACGAGGGGGTAGATCAGCAGTTGCGACGAATTTCAATCAACTTTTAATCTTTTTCGCCCGCGCCTCTGGACAAGGCGAATCGGCTTTGATTCTTTAATGGCGATTCGGGGCGTGCGGCGTAGCCGGATCATCCAAGTATGCGGCAAATCGGGGAGTGCCATTTATGGCCAAGGCGGACGCGTGGGGCGCGCCCGGAGGGAAGGCTTTTGCGCGTCGCAAGGCAAGGAGCGACGGACTTGCCGGCAATGCGCGCCTGATCGCCGAACCCACCTATCAGCGGCTCCTGGCCGCCGAGCCGCTGCTGCGCCGGTCGATCCCGGCGCTGATCGTCGTTTTTCTCATCGTCATCGCGGCATTGCGCTTCCTGTCGCTGATGAACGAGCATGACGAGATCGAGCGCGACGCCAAGGCAGTGCTGGCGCTCGCCGCCGGCCAGATGGCGCAGGCGATCACCGCGGATCCCAGCGCGGCCGGCGTCAGTGCCACGAGCCTCCTGGAGAACATCAGCCGCCAGGGCGCCATGAGCCGCGCCCATGTGCTCGCCGTCACCGACGCCAACTTCAAGGTCATCGCCGTTTCGCCGTTGTCGACGGGCTGGCAGGGCCGCACGCTGGACAGCTTGGTCCTGGGCGGCCAGCCGCTGTTCATGTTCGGCGACCGCGCCGGCGTGATGGATGTCAGCACCGGCGGACAGGATTGGTTTGCCGCTGTCAGCCTCAGCGGCGACCGCAAACACGCGGCCGCAGTGCTGGTGCCGAAGGAAGCGGTGTTCGACAGCTGGCGCAAGTCTATGTCGCTCAACGTCACGCTGTTCGTGCTGACGGCGGGCGTGCTGATCGTCATCCTCTACGCCTATTTCGGCCAGGCGGCGCGCGCCCAGGCGGCGGACCGCATCTATCTCGAAGCGCATCAGCGCATCGACATGGCGCTGGTGCGCGGCCGCTGTGGGTTGTGGGACTGGGATATGGTGCGCGGCAAGATGTACTGGTCGCGCTCGATGTACGACATGCTGGGCTATGAGCCCTGCGACACGATGCTCTCCTTCGGCGAGGTCGACGAGATCGTCCACCCGGAAGACGGCGACCTGTTCGAGCTCGCCAACCGCATCATCGAACGCGAGATTGACCATATCGACCAGGTCTTTCGCATGCGCCACGCCGACGGACAATGGGTATGGATGCGAGCCCGCGCCCAGGTGATCGACCCGGAGGCGCCGGAGATTCAGCTGATCGGCATCGCCGTCGACGTCACCGAGCAGCGGCATCTGGCGCTGCGTTCGGAAGCGGCCGACATGCGGCTCAGGACAGCGATCGAGAACATCAACGAATCCTTCGTTCTGTGGGATGCCGCCGAACGGCTGATCATGTGCAATTCGAAGTTCCAGAAGGACAATGGGCTGTCGGATCGCGACGTAGTGCCGGGCGCGACGCGCGATATGCTGGAGCAGCGCATGCTGGCCTTCGCCTCGGAGCGCAGGTTGGCCAATGCCAACGGGCCGCATGGCGGCATCACACTCGAGCGCCAGCTCGCCGACGGCCGCTGGCTGCAGGTCAACGAGCTCAGGACCCGCGACGGCGGTGTCGTCTCGGTCGGCTCCGACATCACCCAGATAAAGCTGCATCAGGAAAAGCTGGTCGACAGCGAGCGCCGGCTGATGGCGACGATCCACGATCTCAGCCTCGCGCGGCGCGCCGAGGAGGAACGCGCCAGCGAACTGGTCGAGCTCAACCGCAAATACATGAAGGAAACCGAGCGCGCCGAGGCGGCCAATCGCGCCAAGTCGGAATTCCTCGCCAACATGTCGCATGAATTGCGCACGCCGCTCAACGCCATCATCGGCTTCTCCGAATTGATGCAGCAGGGCCTGTTCGGACCGCTCGGCTCGGAGCGCTATGAGGAATACGCGACCGACATCAACGGCAGCGGCAAATACCTGCTCGGCGTCATCAACGACATCCTCGATATGTCGAAGATCGAAGCGGGCCAGTTCTCGCTCGACCACGAGGAGATCGACCTCTGCCCGCTGATCAAGGAAACGGTGCGGGTGATCTCGCTGCAGGCAGCGGAGAAGTCGATCAATGTCGAGACGCGCATCGCCGATACGATGCGGCTCTATGCCGACCGCCGCGCGATCAAGCAGATCGCCATCAACCTTCTTTCCAATGCGGTGAAATTCACCGGACAGGGCGGCAAGATCACGGTCAGAGCGCGCAACACGTCGGGCGCGCTGCTGCTCACCATCGAGGACAATGGCTGCGGTATCCCCAAGCAGGCGCTGAGCAAGCTCGGCCGGCCGTTCGAGCAGGTGCAGAACCAGTTCTCCAAGAACCACACAGGCTCGGGCCTCGGGCTCGCCATCTCGCGCTCGCTGGCCGAATTGCAGGGCGGCGCGCTGAAGATCCGTTCGACCGAGGGTGTCGGCACGATCGTGTCGGTACGCATTCCGCTGAAGAAGGCGCCGTCCGCGGTGAAGGCGGCGGCTTAGAGCGTTTCACCGTTTCATGAAAACGGCGAACCGCTCTAGCTCTTTGTTTTTACGCAATTCCGAACGGAAAACCGCACACACTTTTCCTGGAATTGCTCTAGTTCAGAATGCGGAATTTCCAAAGGCTCCGGCGGACAGCGCCCCCTCCGTCCTGCTGGACATCTCACTTCCGGCTTGCCCCGGGCCGGTCAGGGCGGCAATCAGTCAAACCCAACGGACTGTCGGGTCGCTAAACTGGACCGGTAAGGTTTAAATCATTTGCTGCTGCAGATGCCGGACTTGCATCGGCGCCTTTCGACGCCCGTCTATAGATCAAGCTGATGACCAGACCGATATATCCGACCTGCAGAATGATCATGGCCAGGATTGCCCATCCAAGCACCGCCCAGACAGAACCAGTTTCGTTGTAAGCCCAGATCGCCACGATGAATGACGTCGTGAACATGCCTACCAAAAATTTCGGAAGATCCATAATTGCCCAGCGCCCCAATGCATGGCGATTTAGGCGGCTTTCAAATCAGCCGTTAAGAACCCGCCGCTCCATTTGCGAAGCGGCGGGGCCCCCCATCGTCGGGGTGATGGTTGACCCCGGCATTGCTGACAGTGCAATTGCGGTGCCAGACCTATTGACCCATTACGGGACACCTCTGCCACTGGCGCAAGACCGGATCGCCGATTAATATTAACTGTGGCTAATGTGCCACCTGGGGAATCTCATGGCAACGATGCGGTTGATGGCGACGCTCCCGCACGAAGCAGACGGTCGAAATCTCTCCTGACCTTCCGCGACATCTCCTTGAGATGTGCTTCCAGCACAGCGAAATCCGGCAGGTCGGTGACCGCGAGCAGCAGATCCGAGAGTCCCGGCGGGACATCGTCGCGCTGGAACTCGCCGGTGAGGCAAAGCCTGATCATCTGGGTCAGCGCCAGATAGAGCCGATAGGCCTCGCCAAGCTCTTCACGCATATCGGCTGCGGCGAAGTCCGGAGAAAGCCGGGCCAGAATGTCGGCAGTCGCCGTGACCCGGCGGCCAGGTTCGATCGCGCCGGTAATGACCGCGACCTGCGCGATGAATTCCAGGTCGATGAGCCCGCCCGGGATCAGCTTGATGTCCCAGAGATCGCGCGGCGCCTTCTCCTTCTCGATCAGCGCACGCATGTCCGAGGCCTCGGCTTTGACCTTGGCCGCGTCGCGCGGCTGCCCCAGTACCGCCGCCACTTCCGTCTCGAGCTCGGCGCAGAGTTCGGCGTCGCCGCCGATGGCGCGGGCCCGTGCCAGCGCCAAGTGTTCCCAGGTCCACGCATCCTGGCGCTGATATTTCTTGAACGCGTCGATATGCGTGGCGACCGGCCCCTTGTTGCCTGATGGACGCAGGCGCAGATCCAGTTCGTAGAGCACACCTTCGGCCGTCGGCGCCGAGACGGCCGCGATCAGGCGCTGCGTCATGCGGGTATAGTAATGCGAAGGCGCCAGCGGCTTCTCGCCGTCGGAGTCCTCGGCGTCGGTGTCATGGTCATAGAGCAGGATGAGATCGACATCCGAACCCGCCGTAAGCTCGCGGCTGCCCAGCTTGCCCATGCCGAGCAGCGCCACCCTGCCGCCCGCGATGCTGCCGTGGCGCAGCGCGAATTCGGCGATCACGGCGTCGAGCGCCGCTTCGATGGTGAGATCGGCGAGATCCGAGAAGGCGCGCCCCGCCCGCGCCGGATCGATAGAGCCGGCAAGCAGGCGAACGCCGATCAGGAATTTCTGCTCGGAAGCGAAGATGCGCAGCCGGTCGAGCACATCCTCATAGGCGCGGTCGCCTTCGATAAAGGCGGCAAGCCGGGCCGAGAGATAGGCGCGATCCGGCAGTTCGGTGAGCAATGCCGGATCGAGCAGTCCGTCGAAGACATGCGGACGACGCGTGATGATCGCCGCCAGCCGAGGCGCGGCGCCCATGATGGTCGCCATCAGCTTGAGCAGCGCCGGGTTCGACTGCAGCAGCGAGAAAAGCTGGATACCGGCGGGCAGGCCGGCGAGGAACTCGTCGAAGCGCATCAGCGCCTCGTCGGCGCGCCGCGTCTGGCCGAAGGCTTTGAGCAGCGCCGGCGCCAATTCGGTCAGCCGCTCGCGCGCCTCGGCCGACTGGGTGACGCGGTAGCGGCCGAAATGCCAGCCGCGGATGACACGGCAGATGTCACTAGGCCGCTGGAAGCCCAGGCGATCGAGCGTCTGCAGCGTGTCGGGATCGTCGACATCGCCGGTGAAGACCAGATTGCCGACGCCGGCCGAAAGCTCGGGAGCAGTTTCGAACAGCGCCGCATAATGGCGCTCTACCTGCTGCAGCGAGGCGCGGAAGGTCTGGGTGAATTCCGCCTCGCCGGCAAAACCCAGCATCAGCGCGATGCGCTTCAGCTCCTCGTCTTCTTCCGGCAGGATATGCGTCTGCTCGTCCGCCACCATCTGGATGGCATGCTCGACGCGGCGCAGGAACCAGTATTGTCGCGTGAGCGCGTCGCGTGCGTCGGCGGTGATCCAGCCGCGCGCGGCGAGCGCTGCGAGCATCGGCACGGTTTCGCGGCCGCGCAGCTCCGGGAAGCGGCCGCCGGCGATGAGTTGCTGGGTCTGGACGAAGAACTCGATCTCGCGGATGCCGCCGCGGCCGAGCTTGACGTTATGGCCCTTCACCGCGATCTCGCCATGGCCCTTGTGGGCATGGATCTGGCGCTTGATCGAATGGACGTCGGCGATCGCCGCATAGTCCATGTATTTGCGCCAGACATAGGGCTGCAATTCCTTGAGGAAGGCCGCGCCCGCGGCAAGGTCGCCGGCAACCGGCCGCGCCTTGATCATGGCCGCCCGCTCCCAGTTCTGGCCGCGCGCCTCGTAATAGCGAAGTGCAGCCTCGACGGGGATCGCCAGCGGCGTCGAGCCGGGATCAGGGCGGAGCCTCAGATCGGTGCGAAACACATAGCCGTGCTCGGTGCGGTCCTGCAGGATGCGCACGAGCCGGCGGGTGAGGCGTGAGAACAGCTCGGTGGCGCCGAGCGGATCGATGACGGCCGGCGCCTCCGGATCGAAGAAGACGACGAGATCGATGTCGGAGGAAAAATTCAGCTCATGCGCGCCGAGCTTGCCCATGCCGAGCAGGATCCAGCCCGAATCCTTCGCCGGTTCCAACCGATCCGGCAGCTTGAGCTTGCCTTGCCGTTGCGCGTCGAGCAGCAGGAAATCGACAGCGGCTTTTGTGCAGGCATCCGCGAGATCGCTGAGACGGCGCACCGTCACCGCGGTCTCTGCCTCGCCCGAAAGGTCGGCCAGCGCGATCAAGAAATGCGCCTCCGTCTTCCACTGCCTGAGCGCCATCATCAGGCCCGATTCCGAGGCGTCATCCACCTTGGCCGCGCCGCCTATCGCCTCGCCGATGGCATCGAGCCGCGCTTCGATCGTCCGGTCGAACAGCGTGTCGAGAACGGATGGCCGGCGGCGCGCGACATCGCGCAGGAAGGGCGAGAGGTCGAAGACGGCCGCCAGCAGGTCTTGCAGTGGCCCCTCGCCCGCCAGGAACGCGGCGAGGCGCGAAAGCCCCTCTTCCTCGGCGGCATCGGCGATTTCCGACAATTCACGCCGGGCATGCTCCGCATCAAGGGGGCGGAGCGCCACTGTCGGGCTAAGCCGGAACTCGGATTCGATTTTCTTCTTCGCCATTTGTCCGCGCTGTCAATGCGTCTCCCGCAACGGGAAACTCATGACCACGGACAATCCGGGATTGGCGGGTAAAAGATCAAGCCTGCCGTTGTGGAAAGTCATGATTGCCTTGGCGAGGCTGAGACCGAGACCCGAGCCCGGTTGCGAGCGGCTCTTTTCAAGGCGCACGAAGCGCTCGGTGGCGCGGGCGCGATCGGCGTCGTCGGGAATGCCGTGGCCATTGTCGGTGACGGCAAGCTTGATCTCGTTGCCGGCGCGCTCCAGCACCACCCGTACTTTCGGCGCCTCGGCAGCGTCGGTCGAGTATTTGATGGCGTTGTCGACGATGTTGGACAACGCCTGGCCGATCAGCTCGCGATTGCCGTTGATCGTGAAGGCCTCGGACACGGTCGTTTCCAGCGCAACCCCCGCCTCCTCCGCCACCGGCTCATAGAGCTCGACGACATCGCTCACCGTGGCGGCGAGATCGACGGGACCGGTCTGTTCCGAGGAGTAGCCGGCCTCCAGGCGCGAGATCATCAGGATGGCGTTGAACGTCTTGATGAGCTGGTCGGACTCCGCGATCGTACCTTCAAGCGCCTGGCGGTACTCCTCCGTCTTGTGCCTGCCGGCGAGCGTCGCCTCGGCGCGGTTGCGCAGCCTGGTCAGCGGCGTCTTCAGATCATGGGCGATGTTGTCGGAGACCTGCTTCAGCCCCTCGTTCAACATGGCGATCCTGGCCAGCATCGAATTGAGGTTTTCGGACAGGCGGTCGAATTCATCGCCGGCGCCGGTGACCGGCAGCCGTCCGGACAAATCGCCGCCCATGATGCGGCGGCTGGCGTCCGAGACGCTGTCGATCCGCTTCAGCGCGGCGCGCCCGACAAAGAACCAGATCAGGATGCCGCCCAAACCCATCATGCCAAGCGCCAGGGTCAACGCGCGGCTGATGACGGCGCGGAAGCGCTCGGGCTCGCCGAGGTCGCGGCCGACCAGCATGATCATCTGGTTAGGCAGCCTCAGCACCAGCGCGATGGCGTTGTGCCCCTTCTCACCTGTCGATTGTGGAGTGTTGCCCTCGTTGGCCGGAGGCGTGGCCTGGTCCGAACCGCCGCTGCGCAGCCGATCGAGCTCGCCTTCGCCGAAGCGCTGGTAGGAAAACGGGTCCGTCGTCCAGCCCTCGGTCTCGATGACCCCGGGCTCCAGGCTCTGCACATTGCCGGTCAAGATCTGGCCGTTGGCGTCGGCGATCAGATAGAGATTGGCGCCGGGCTGGCGCGAGCGGGCCTCGACGACGCGCACCAGCACCGGCAGGCCGCCGCGCTGATAGGCGCGGGCCAGGCCCAGCACCTCGTCGTTGATGGTCTCCTGCGTCTGCGCGGTCAGCATGCGCGCCGACAGCGACGTCATGTAGAGGACGAGCAGCACCGCGCAGAGCGCGAAAAGCAGAAGATAAAGCGCCGAAAGCCGGGCCGCCGTCGTCTTCATGATGGCCGGCAGGGACAATGCCATGACGGGTTCTAGCCGCCTTTCAGCATGTAGCCGGCGCCGCGGATCGTGTGCAGGATCGGCTTGTCGAAGCCTTTTTCGATCTTGCCGCGTAGGCGCGAGACGTGGACATCGATGACGTTGGTCTGCGGATCGAAATGATAGTCCCAGACATTTTCCAGAAGCATGGTGCGCGTCACCACCTGGCCGGCATGGCGCATCAGATATTCGAGCAGGCGGAACTCGCGCGGCTGCAGCGTGATCTCGCGGCCGGCGCGCTTGACCGAATGCGACAGCCGGTCGAGCTCGAGATCGCCAACGCGGTAGACCGTCTCGGCCTCGCGCGCGCTGGCGCGGCGGTTCAGCACCTCGACGCGGGCGAGCAATTCGGAAAAGGCGTAGGGTTTAGTGAGGTAATCGTCGCCGCCGGCGCGCAATCCGGTGACCCGGTCATCGACCTCGCCCAGCGCCGAAAGGATCAGCACCGGCGTGGTGTTGCCGCGCGAGCGAAGCGCGGCGATCACCGACAGGCCGTCACGACGCGGCATCAGGCGGTCGACCACCATCACGTCATAGTCGCCGGCATCGGCGAGCGCGAAGCCGGTCTCGCCGTCGCCGGCGACATGGGCGGTGTGGCCCGCCTCAGCGAAGGCTTTCTGCAAGTAGTCCGCCGCCTCGCGATCGTCTTCCATGACGAGAATCTTCATGGAGCCGTTATACGCGATTTCATTGGAAGGTTGAGGGGCAGTCATATCGTCTTGCCTTCAAGTTAAAACGGCAGCGGGTGATGGGAAACCCGCTGCCGCCAGGAGCGAAACACGGTGACTGACTTACGTGCTCGGCCCCATGTTTCCCCACGGCGGCTCGGGGGTGTTGATACGCCATGGGGAAGCTGAAAGTCGATGTCAGCCCTTGCCGACCGGCAGCGCCACGAAGCGGTTCGAGTCGTCGCGGGTGATCTGCATCAGCACGGCCTTGCGGCCGGCCTTGGCGGCATCCGTCATCGCCTTGGACACGTCGTCGGTGGTGTTCACGTCGTTCGAATTGATCGAGGTGATGACATCGCCGGGCTGGATGCCGCGATCGGCCGCATCGCTGTCGGGATCGACGTCGGTGACCACGAGGCCCTTGCCTTTTTCCGCCTTGGTTACGGTCAGGCCGAGATCGGCCAGCGTGTCGGCCTTCGCCGCCGGTGCCGACTGCTTGTTGCTGTCGTCGTTCGAGGCCTGCTTGTCGCTTGCCGGCAGCGTGCCGAGATCGACCTTGACGGTCTCGTCCTTGCCGTTGCGCCAGACGGTGACATCGACCGGTTTGCCCGGCGCGAATGCACCGATCATCCGGGCGAGCTCCTTCGGCGAGGCGACATCCTTGCCGTCGACCTTGGTGATCACGTCGCCCGCGACGATACCCGCCTTCTTGCCCGGCCCGCCATCCTGGGCGCTCGAGACCAGCGCGCCCTTGTCCGACTTCAGGCCGAGCGACTCGGCGATATCGGAGGTGACCGGCTGGATCTCGACGCCGAGCCAGCCGCGCTGGACCGAGCCGCTCTTCATCAGGTCCTGGACCACCTGCTTGGCGGTCGAGGCCGGGATATCGAAGGCAATGCCGACGCTGCCGCCCGACGGCGAGAAGATGGCGGTGTTGATGCCGATCACCTGGCCGTTGAGGTTGAAGGTCGGACCGCCCGAATTGCCGCGGTTGACCGAAGCGTCGATCTGGATGAAGTCGTCATAAGGGCCGGCGCCGATGTCGCGGCCGCGGGCCGAGACGATGCCCGCGGTGACAGTGCCGCCCAGGCCGAACGGATTGCCGACGGCGACCACCCAGTCGCCGATGCGGACCTTGGAATCGTCGGCGAAGTCGACATAGGTGAACTTGTTGCCGCCGCCATCGACCTTGAGCACGGCGAGATCGGTGCGCGGATCGGTGCCGATCAGCTTGGCGTCGAGCTCCTTGCCATCATTGGTGACGACGCTGAAATCCGAGCCTTCCGAGACGACGTGGTTGTTGGTGACGAGATAGCCATCCTCGGAGATGAAGAAGCCCGAGCCCTGAGCGATCGGACGCGGCTGGCCATTGCCATGGTCGCGGTGGTCGAAGCGGCGCATGCCGAACTGGCCACCCTGGTCACCGAAGCCACGGAATTCCTTGAAGAAGCGGCGCAGCTGCGGATTGTCCGGCAGGTTGTCGAAACCGTCCTGGTCGTCGGAACCATCGTCGGCCGTCGGCTGGATCTTGGCCTTGACCTTGACGCTGACGACCGCCGGCGAGACATGCTCAACGACATCGGCGAAGCTCGGCACCTGCGGGGCTTCGACGCGCACGGCATCGGCCAGCACGGGGGCGGTGCCGGTGGCAAGCGCGCCCGCGCCGACCGCACCGATAACGGCCAGGGACGCTGCAGCCGCCATCAGGCGCTTGCGGGTGGAGGCAAATGAATTGGGGGCATTATTCATGGGGTTTCCTATCCTCTATCGACGTGGATGCACTCAGGCGAAGCATCCTCGGGCAAGAGGATTAGAGAGCCGCACATTACGACGCCATTTCCGGTACATGAAAGTTTTGTAATGTTGGGGATTGGCGACGATGCATGCGATCACGAGGTTTCAAATGACCACAGGCCACAGCAACCGAACTCGAGTATCAGTCGATTGGGAAACCAAGATGATTGAAGACATCAAGCGCGGGATAGCCGACGCAAAGGCGGGCTGTATGGTGCCTCACGAAGCTGCGATGGCGGAAATTGACGCGATGATCGAGGCCGTGGAGGCCGAGCGCACAGGCAGGGGTGAGGTATGCCGCGCGTTCGGAGGCTTGGCGTCAGCACCCGAGACTTCGTCATTCCAGCGTGAAGCAGGAGCGAAGCTCCGTCGCGAAGACCCTGGAATCCATGCCGTTACCTTCGCCGAAGGTTGCAGCGGAGCAGAATTCTGCACCGTGAGCAGCGCGTCAGCGTAACGGAATGGATTCTATGGTCTGCGCGCGTCGCTCCGCTCCTTGCTCCGCCATAGAATGACGAGCCAAGGGCGGTTGCGGTCAATCGCCAAGCACGGCGATGGCGCTACTCGCGCAGCATCTTATCCAGCGCCGCCTGTTCCTCAGCGCTCAGGGTGCTGTCCGGCACAGTTCGGCGCGAGCGGGCGCTGAGCACGATGAACAGTCCGCCGGCCAGAAGCAGAAACACCGGCGTGCCCCACAAAAGCGCGTTGCGCAGGCTGAAGCGCGGCTTCAAGAGCACGAACTCGCCATAGCGCGAGACGATATAGTCCATCACCTGCTGGTCGGTGTCGCCGGCGACGAGGCGCTGGCGCACGAGGATGCGCAGGTCGCGAGCAAGATCGGCGTCGGATTCGTCGATCGACTGGTTCTGGCAGACCATGCAGCGCAGGCCTTCGGACAGCGCCCGCGCCCTCACCTCCAATGCGGGATCCTGCAGCACCTCGTCAGGCTTCACCGCCTGAGCTGCGCCGGCGAAGAACAGCGCCAGCAGCAGGGCCAGCGAGGCGAGCGAAAATCTTGCCTTCATGGCGAGGCCGCTGCCGCTATCGCAGGCTTGCGCCGCTTTGCCGGCGCGCCGATGCGCAGGCGACGGTCGAGCAGCGACATGGCTGCGCCCGCCATCATCACCAGCCCGCCGCCCCAGATCAGTGTGACCAGCGGCTTCCACCAGAGGCGCACGACGACGGAGCCGTCATTGTTCTCGTCGCCGAGCGACAGATAAAGTTGGCTCAAGCCGATCGTCCTGATGCCGGACTCCGTCGTCACCGTCTGGCGCACCGGATAGAAGCGTTTTGCGGAGGTAATCATGCCATCGGCGTTGCCGTCGGCGCCCATCAGCAGGAAGCGGCCGCGATCCTCGGTGAAGTTCGGACCTTTCCGCGGGGAGAGCCCTTCGAAGCGCAGCGTGTGGCCGGAGAGTTCCACCGTCTCGCCGGGATGCATGCTGAGGATTTTCTCCGTGCCGAAGCAGAGCGTGCCGACGATGCCGAGCAAGGTCAGCCCGAGGCCGAGATGGGCAAGCGCCGTGCCAAAGACGGAGCGCGGCAGGCCGGCGAAGCGGCGAAGCATGGCGGCCGGCGGCACGGCGCCGAAGCCGGATTTGACGGCAAGATCGGTCAACGCGCCGACGACCAGCCAGACGGCGAGGCCGACGCCGAGCGCTGCGAAGACCGAGGCGCCGTCGATGAACAGGCCGGTGACGAGCATCGCGGTGATCGCCAAAGCGAAGGCCGCCATCAGGCGCTGCGAGGCGGCAATGACGTCGCCGCGCTTCCAGGCGAGCAAGGGGCCGAACGGCACGATCGCCAATAGCGGCAGCATCAGCGGGCCAAAGGTCAGGTCGAAGAACGGCGCGCCGACCGAGATCTTGCCGCCGGTCAGCGCCTCCAGCGCCAGCGGGTAGAGAGTGCCGACCAGCACCGTTGCCGTGGCGGTGGTGAGAAACAGGTTGTTCAGCACCAGCGCGCCCTCACGCGAGATCGGATGGAACAAACCGCCCGCCGTCAGCCGCGAGGCGCGCAGCGCAAACAGCGCCAGCGAGCCGCCGATGAACAGCGTGAGGATGCACAGGATGAAGACGCCGCGCGCCGGGTCGGTGGCAAAGGCGTGCACCGAGGTGAGCACGCCGGAACGCACCAGGAAAGTGCCGAGCAGCGACAGCGAGAAGGTCAGGATGGCCAAGAGCAGCGTCCAGATCTTCAGCGCCGAGCGCTTCTCCATGACGATGGCCGAATGGAGCAGCGCGGTGCCGGCGAGCCAGGGCATGAAGGAAGCGTTCTCGACCGGATCCCAGAACCAGAAGCCACCCCAGCCGAGCTCGTAATAAGCCCAGTAGGAACCCATGGCGATGCCGCCGGTCAAAAACATCCAGGCGACCAGCGTCCAGGGCCGCACCCAGCGTGCCCAGGAGGCGTCGATGCGCCCCTCGATCAGCGCCGCGACCGAGAAAGAGAAGCAGATCGAGAAGCCGACATAGCCGAGGTAAAGCATCGGCGGGTGGATGGCGAGGCCGAGGTCCTGCAGGATCGGATTGAGGTCGCGGCCCTCGATCGGCGCCGGATTGAGGCGGATGAACGGGTTGGATGTCGCCAAGATGAACAGGAAGAAGGCGGCGCCGATCATGCCCTGCACGGCCAGCACATTGGCCTTGAGCGTCGACGGCAGATTGTTGCCGAAGACGGCGACGAGCGCGCCGAAGAAGGTCAGGATCAGCACCCACAGCAGCATCGAGCCTTCGTGGTTGCCCCAGGTGCCGGTGATTTTGTAGATCATCGGCTGCAGGGAGTGAGAGTTCTCCCAAACGCTCGCCACCGAGAAGTCCGAGCCGGCATAGGCGCTGGCAAGGGCGGCGAAGGACAAAGCGGTCAATGCGAAGCCGGTGACCGTGACCGGACCGCCAACCGCCATCAGGCGCTGGTTGCCGGTGCGGGCGCCGACGAGCGGCACCAGCATCTGCACCAGCGATAGCGCGAAGGCGAGGACAAGAGCGAAGTGTCCGGTCTCAACCATTGGTTACCTGTTCTCTCGCAGGTTCTGATCGCAAAACCGCATGGCACTTTTGCGGAACCAGCTCATCAGTTCGTGCTTTCCTGCCAAACACCCTTGGCCTTCAGGCCGTCGGCGACTTCCTTGGGCATGTAGCGCTCGTCATGCTTGGCCAGCACGCTGTCGGCGACGAACACACCGTCCGGGCCGAAAGCGCCCTCGGTGATGACGCCCTGCTCCTCGCGGAACAGATCGGGCAAGATGCCGGTATAGGTGACCTTGACCGACTTCTGCTTGTCGGTGACCGAGAAGGCGACGGTGGCGCCTTGCCCGCGCATGATGGTGCCCTTCTCGACGAGACCGCCGAGCCGAATGCGCTGTCCGGGCGGCACACTTGCCGTAGCGAGATCGGCCGGCATGTAGAAATAGGAGGCCTTCTGTCCCAGCGCATAGAAGGTGAGGCCGGCAGCGGCGCCGAGGAAGGCCAGCCCCGCCAGGATCACCGACAATCGCTTCTGCTTGCGCGTCATTGCCTTACTCCGTCGCCGTCACGCCGAGCGAGGCGGCGAAGGCGGTGAATTTCTTGGCCTGTTCACTGTCGGCGCCAAAGGCGGCGACAGCGCGGCCGAGCGCGTCGCGCGCCTGGTCGGCCTTGCCAAGCACGACATAGGAACGGATGAGCCGCATCCATCCTTCCTCGTCGCGGGGATTCTGCTTCAATTTGTCGTCGAGACCGGCGACCATGGTCTCGATCATCGCCTGCCGGTCTTGCGGCGACATCTGCTGCGCGGCTTCCGCCTGTTGCGCGTCGGGGCCGTTGGCCGGCGCGGCATCGGCGACAGCCGGACCTCCCGCCTCCGCAAGCGCCTGCCGGACGGCGCTGCGCCAGGGCGAATCCGGCGCGAGCTGGCCGAGCATCTTTTGCCAGGCGGCAACGGCATCGGCCTTCTTGCCTTCCTGTGCCAGGCCCACCGCCAGGTAGAAATTCGCCTTGGCGTTGGCCGGATCGAGCTTCAGGGCCGCCTCGAAGGCTTTTTGAGCGTCGGCCGAAACAATGCCGCCGGCAGCGCTGGCGATCGCTTCGCCGAGACCCGACTGGCGCACGGCGCTGTCGCCGTCGAGGCGGATGGCGTTGCGATAGGCGGTCACGGCGTCGGGAAAGCGCTGCAGCCGAAGATAGATCGGCGCCAGCACGTCCCAGCCCTTGCCGTCCGACGGATTGGCGGCGAGATGGGCTTCGGCGCGGGCGACCAGTTCGTCGACCGAGGCATCGGCCGGGTTCTTGGCCAGACGTTCGGCCAGCGGCTGCGAAGGCAGATCGGGAGAGCCGAGCATGCCGTAGAGCCCCCAGCTCAGCAGGGGAACCGCAAGCACGGCTATGCTGGCGACCCACTTGGCGCTGCGCGCAGGCTTGAGTATTGCCGCGTCCGGCTGCACGACCGCGCCCAGACGCAGGATGCGGCGGCCGATCTCGGCACGCGCTTCGTCGGCCTCCCCGGGCTGGATCAGGCCGCGCGCCATGTCGCGGTCGAGCTCGGAAAGCTGGTCGCGATAGACTTCGAGATCGTGATCGCCGGCCGACGACGCGCCTTTCATGCCGCCGGTAAGCGGCAACAGCACGGCCAGGCTGGCGCCCAGCGTGAGGATTGCGGCTATGACCCAGAACAGCATGGCCCTTCCAATAAAGGCAGAGCCCTGCCCTGCCAACACGGACGTACTGCGACGCTTTGACGGCAGACGCGCCGTCCGACCTTGATCGAGGTCAATCCGACCGAATAACGGGGGCCGGCCGGGTTTCTTTCTAGGTCAGCGGCGTCCAGCTGCCGTCGGCATTGCGGCAGGCGGTGCCGCGCGCGGTGACACCCGCGCCGCTCGTATACACGGTGTGGGTGTACTGGCGGCAATCCTGCGAGCCGACCCTGTAAGGCTGGGCGGCGACGACCTCGCCATAATGCGAGGAGTTGTCGCTCTTCCACGTCACCTTCTGGCCGCTGGTGTTGTATTCCAGCGCCTTGTATTCCGCTTCCAGGCCCTTGCGCTTTTCGGCATCGCTGAGGCCCGAACCGATCGACCCGCCGATAAGCCCGCCATTCATGGCCGAAACGATGCCGGTCGACACCTTGCCGCCGGTCGGCGGCGTGGAAACAGGCGTGACGGGAGAGGTCGGACCACCCTTGCCCAGGGTCGTGCAGCCGGAAACGGCGAGCAGGGCGGAAACGAGCGCGACGCGGATCTTCATGCCGACAACCGGTTCTCTTCAGCGGGATGGAACTGGATGGACTGGGGGCGCGCCATTAGGACGTTTTCATCGCCATAGTGTTGATATTTGTCGGGAATTTGGCCGTCGGCCGCTGCTCGCAAATCGATAAAAAACATCATTGAAGGCTCCGCAATCCCACCACCGCCCTCAAGCCGCCCATGCCGGACCGTTCCAGCGCCAGCGAGCCTCCATACTCGTTGACGAGGTCGGCGACAATGGCCAGCCCGAGCCCTGTTCCCGGCTTCGTCTCGTCGAGTCTCTTGCCACGTTTCAAAACTTCCCGCGCGCTGTCCTCGGGAATGCCCGGGCCATCATCCTCTATAACGATTTCGAACATGTTGCTCATTCCCGGTGCAAGCGCGACCGAAACGGCAACGGCGCTCTTTGCCCATTTCATCGCATTGTCGAGCAGGTTGCCGAGCAATTCCTCCAGATCCTCGCGCTCGCCGGCAAAGACGATCTCCGCCGGCGGCAGCGACAGCGTCAGCCTGGTTTGCGGATTGAGTTTCCGCAATACGCGCACCATGCGCTCGACCAGCGGCGAAACCGGCGTGCGGAAAACGACGCTGTCGCGTTGCGCGGCGACACGCGCGCGCTGCAGATAGTGGTCGACCTGTTTCTGCATGGAGGTGGCCTGTTCGGCGATCAACTGGCCCTTGGCGCCGCCGAGCGCGCGGCCTTCATTGATCAGCACGGCTAAGGGCGTCTTCAGCGAATGGGCAAGGTTGCCGACCTGGGTGCGCGAGCGCTCGACGATGCGCCTGTTGTTCTCGATCAGCGCATTGGTCTCGCTGGCCAGCGGCTCGATCTCGGCCGGGAATCTGCCGTCGAGCCGCTGCGCGGTGCCCTCGCGCACCATGGCGAGCGCATTGCGGACCCGGCGCAAAGGCTGGAGACCCAGCAGGATGGCGATGGCATTGATGGCGATCATGCCGACGCCGAACAGCGAGAGATAGGTGAGCAGGCGACGCTGGAAGCTTGCAATCTCCTGCTCGAGCTCGCTGTGGTTGCCCATGACGCGGAAGCGCGCGGCGCGGTTCTTGGCGTCGAGCACGAACTCGCTCTCGAACACTTCGAGCCGCTCGCCCTTGATGCCCTCCATCGAGTAGCTGCGCTGGAAGTTCGCATTGAACGGGACCTCCGCGACGCTCGGCGACAGGAGCGAGGTCGTCATCGAGGAGGAATGGATTTCGCCATGCACGCCTTCGGAGGCAGGCTCAACCGACCAGTACCAGCCGGAATTCGGCTCGGAAAAGCGCAGGTCGCCGAGGTCAGGCGAGCCAGTCAGCGCGCCGTTGTCGGAAATGCCGACGGAGCCGATCAGGTTGAACAAATGCGCCGAAAGCAGGCTGTCGAAGCCGCGCTCGCTGGCCTGGCGGTAAAGCGTGGTGATGAGGGTGAAGATGACAACCAGAGTCAGGATCGCCCAGATGGTGGAAAAGGCGATGACGCGGAAGGTCAGCGAGCGCGGCCAGAGCCGCAGCTTCGAAAGCCGCGTTTCCATGGTTGGCTTCAGCGGTTCCGCGTCACGCCTCCGGCTCACGCATGCGATAGCCCATGCCACGCACGGTTTCGATCATGTCGATGCCCATCTTCTTTCGAAGCCGGCCGACAAACACTTCTATCGTGTTGGAATCGCGATCGAAATCCTGATCGTAGAGATGCTCGACCAGCTCGGTGCGCGACACCACCTCGCCCATATGGTGCATCAGATAGGCGAGCAGCCGGAACTCGTGCGAGGTGAGCTTGAGCGGCACGCCGTTGACATCGGCCTTGGACGCCTTGGTGTCCAGGCGCAACGGCCCGCAGGTGAGTTCCGACGAGGCATGGCCGGCCGCGCGGCGGATCAGCGCCCGCACCCGCGCCAGCACCTCCTCGATGTGGAAGGGTTTAGTCACATAATCGTCGGCGCCGGCGTCGATGCCGGCCACCTTGTCGCTCCAGCGGTCGCGCGCGGTCAGGATCAGCACCGGCATCTTGCGGCCGCCGCGGCGCCAGCGCTCGACGACGCTGATGCCGTCCATCTGCGGCAGGCCAATATCGAGGACGACGGCATCGTAAGGCTCGGTGTCGCCGAGGAAGTGCCCCTCCTCGCCATCATAAGCGCGGTCGACCACATAGCCGGCATCGACCAGCGCGTCGGCCAGTTGCCGGTTGAGATCCTTGTCATCCTCGACGACGAGCACGCGCATGGGGTTGAAGCCTGTTGTTGGGTAGACCTATAGGCCGATTCCGCCAGCCTGGGAAACGACAGGGTCAGCCCATCGGAACGACGATTTCCGAGCGGCGCGGACGCTGGCCTTCCTTGCCGGGAACCAGAACGACGATCACGCAGACCTGCTGGCCGCCCCGCGTCGCCTGCGAGGCCTTGGCCAGCGTGCCGCCATTCTGCGCGGCGACCTGCTGGCCGATGGCGTAGCAATCGCTGGCGGCGAGCACCACCGGCCGATCGACCGACGGCTCGGTGACCGGCAGGGCAATCGCCTGCGACGCAAAGAGGCCGGCTGCGGCAAGCGCCAGCACTGCTTTGCGGAGATGAGGGCCAAACTTTTTCATGATCACGGTTCTAACGCATATGGGCTGAACGTGAAATGAACGGTGAACGATCGAAAATCCATGCCCGCCACACCCCCTATGGACGCCAACGCTCCCTCAAGCCCAGGTGCAAATTCATAGCCGGAAAATCAGTCGGTCCGCTACGCTTTTCGGCCTGCCGATTCCGCGCCCCGCGCTACCTAGTGTAGAAACGCTGGACGGCCATGGGAGGATGCGATGACGCGTGAGGATATTGCCGATCTCTACCGGGGCTACATCGTCTGCCTTAACGAGCAGGACTGGGGCAATCTCGGCCGGTTCGTCGGCGAGGAGGTGCAGTATAATGGCGAGACGATCGGGCTGTCGGGGTATCGGCGCATGCTGGAAGGCGATTTCGAGGCCATTCCCGACCTGCGCTTCAACATCGAGCTTCTTATCTCGGAGCCGCCGCGCGTGGCGGCGCGCCTGCATTTCGACTGCCATCCCAAAGGCGTGCTGTTCGGCCTGCCGGTCCACGGCAGGCGGGTTTCTTTCGCCGAGAACGTGTTCTACGAATTCCACGACAGCCGCATAAGGGAGGTCTGGTCGGTCATCGACAAGGCCGCGATCCAGGCGCAGCTTTAGGGTGTGTCGATGTTCAGGTGAGGCCGGCCTGCAAATGCCGGCTTCCTGCGCTTCCGGTGCTCACGTACTTTAAGTACGCTCCGCGCCGGTTCTCAGAAGCCATCATTTTCGACTCGGCCTGACCTGAATCTCAACACACCCCTATGCACTTTCCTGGGTCAGCGCGCGGAAGCGCAGCAATCCATGATAGACTGCAAGATCCTCGTCATAGCGCGCCTCGGCGAATTCCAGGGACAGGCGCGTCTGGCCGCGCGGGCCAATGGACAGCGCCGCGCCATCGAGGCTCGCCTTGATGCTGTCCATGATGAGGCGTGTCTCGGCCTCGCCCTGGGCTTTCGACCAGACGTGCAAGGTGACCAGTTGGTCATTGTCGTTGTCGACGCCGGTCTCGAGGTCGAAGGCGCTGGTGCGGCCATATGTGACGTGCGGAAAGGCGGCCTTGTCGCTCGCCTGCTCGAGCAGGCCCGCGCCGCCAAGCAGCGCCGACAGCGACTCATCGGTCTTCAGCCTCAGGAACAAGGCCTGCATCAAATCGCCAGGCGCCGTCATCTACCGTCCATCGCCAACATATCTCCGCGCCGCAGCCAATTCCGGCAGCGTAGCCGCGCTCGCGATCCGATGCCAGATCGCAAATCGATTGAGTATAGCGTGAAGGGCGAAGGTCTAGAATTTATTATGTTTTCGTCAAATCATGAGACCGGAGCCGCGCCGCCTTCTTCGGTGCGCCTGGCAATGAACTCGTCGAGCACTCCCGCGGCGGCGGCAGCGGTGGCCGGCGGCTGGAAGTCGGCGACAATCCGCTTCCATATGCCGGTCGCGCGCTCCGTGGCTGTCTTGCCGCCGGCCTGCGTCCAGTTGCCGAAGTTCGACCAGTCGGCCACCAGCGGCTCGTAGAAGGCGCTGCGGTAGCGCGTCATGGTGTGGGCGGCCGAGAAGAAATGACCTCCGGGCTGCACTTCGGCAATCGCTTCGAAGCCAATTGCATCCTCGTCGCCCGGCGTCGTGGCGCAAAGCTCGGCGACCGTCTGCAGCGCCTCGACGTCGGTGATCAGCTTTTCCAGCGAGACGCTGAGACCGCCTTCCAGCCAGCCGGCGGCGTGGATGCAGACGGTGGCGCCGGCCAGCACCGAGCCCCACAGCGCGAACTGGGTCTCGTGCGCGGCCTGCGCATCGGAGACATTGGCGGCGCTGCCGCCGCCGGAGCGCCAGGGCAGGCCGATGTGGCGAGCTAGCTGCCCCGCCCCAAGCGTCGCCTTGACGTGCTCCGGCGTGCCGAAGGCCGGAGCGCCGGACTTCATGTCGACATTGGACGAGAAGGAGCCATAGACCACCGGCGCGCCAGGCCGCGCGATCTGGGCCAGCGTCAATCCGGCGAGCGCCTCGGCATGCTGCAAGGTCAGCGCGCCGGCGACCGTGATCGGCGCCATAGCGCCCGCCAGGCAGAAAGGCGTGATGACCAGAACCTGACCGGCCTTGGCGAAGTCGACGATGCCTTGCGCCATCGGTATATCCAGCTGGCGCGGCGAGTTGGTGTTGATGACGGTGTAGCAATGGGCGCCGGCGCGGAACTCGTCCTGCGAGAGGCCGCGCGCCAGGCGGATCATCTCGAAGCCGTCCTCCACCTGCGGCGTGCCACGCGCGAAGACGAAGGGGAACTTGTCCGACAGCGTCAGCTGCGCCCGGTTGACGGCATAGTGGCGGAAGCGGTTGTCGAGTTCCTGCGGCTCGACGCAAGGCCCGAGCATATGCAGGACGTCGAAATGCTGAACCAGCTTGATGAATTCCTCGAAGGCCTGGAGCGTGCCCGGCCGGCGGCCGCGCTCGAGATCGGTGACATTAGGGGCTCCGGAGCCGGCCAGGAAGGTCATCGAGCCGAGCTCGAGCGTCAGGTCGCGGGAGCGGTCGCCGCCGAGTGCCGGAATCGTGCGCGGCGCCGAGGCGAGCGCGGCTTCGACCATGTCGCGACCGATCCTGACCATCTGGCTGTCTTCGTCGACCAATGCACCGGCCTTGCCGTAGATCGTCCGCGCCTCGGGCAGCAGCACCTTGATGCCTAGCTCCTCCAGCACGCGCAGCGCGGTAGCGTGGATGGCCGCGACTTGGTCGTCGGAAAAGATCGGCTGCGGCAGGAACGGGTTCTTCAGCGACCAGTAATTCGGATGGCGGCTCGACTCGCTGCCGGCCTCCCCGGTGCGTCCCCGGCGGCGCTCGCGCCTGAGATCGCGTGCGGCTTCCTCAATCATGGCGGTTTCTCCTCATTGCCGCATCGCCTTGCCTTCGGCGTCGCAGGGCGAGGCCGCGATGACGCGCGCCGGCCGTTCGACCCCGACAATGTGTATGGAAAGCTCAGTCCCCTCCCCGGCGAAACCGTCATCGAGCAACGCCAGGGCGACGCTCTTAGCGACCGTGCAGCAACGCACCCTGCCGGCGCTGAGGTTCCTATCTGTTCGTTCAACCCGACGATCGTCGGACACCCACGTCTCGCGACCTTCCGAAACGAAGAATCGGATGCATTTTGGAACAATTAAAGATTGTTTCAGTTCAAGGTCCATCACAAAGCCGCGTCATTTCAAGGCAGCGAGTTGACGGCATCCAATGACGACGGGCCAGGACAAAACCAGTGATCAAACCCTGCAATGCCTCACGACCGAACATTTCGTGTTGCAGACGGCGCGGTCGGCCACCATCCAGGAAGCCAATTCGCGCGCAGACCTTTTCCTGACCGCCGTTTCCAGCGCGACCGTCGCGCTGGCATTCGTCGCTCAAGTAACGCGCATGGGGCAGCCATTCGTTTTTTTCAGTCTGATCCTGCTTCCCTGCCTGTATTTCATCGGCATCGTCACCTTCGTTCGGGCGGTTCAAGTCGCAATCGAGGACATGGTCCTCGCACGTGGCATGGCTCGCATCCGGCACTATTTCATAGAGACGGCTCCAGGCGTGGAGAAATACTTGATCCACTCCCGTCACGACGACGACGAGGCATTGCTCGTCAGCAAAGCCCTTCATTCCTCGCACTGGCAGTCATTCATGAGCACAGCGGGGATGGTGAGCGTCGTCGCCAGTGTCATTGCAGGTGTCTTCGCCGGCGTGCTGGCGAAAGCCGTCGCAGTCCTGGGTATCGTTCCGGCAACCGGAATTGGCATGTTGGTATTCGCCGTCAGCGTCTTCGCCCTTCGTCGATACCAAGAGGCTAGATGGAATGCTGTCGAACATATGCTGGACGTGCGGTTCCCAAGCACCACAGCTGCCTCCCGTGGCGCCGGCCGTTCAGATGAACGGGTCGAGAGCACCCCGGAGCATAATCGTGCAAGTCTATGAATTCGCGCGGCAAGAATGGGCCAACCCTCGCGTGACAGACGCCTCGATGCGGCAAGGCGCGCGTCAGCCATCTCGCCGCCTATCTGCGCTCCTTCATCGGCCAGGAACCGACCGAGGCGGATGCGGTGCATCGTATGCGATTCATCGCAGCGCGGTGATTTCGATCGGCCGTTGACGGCCAGCACACCTCCGATCAACAAAGCTCGTGCTGTGGCTTCGCTGCCCTTGTGAGCGGTGATAAAATGGTCAAATAGTTTGACAGGGTGCCACCCTGAAACTGCCCGCATGCTGTTTTCGGGCGAAAGCGCGTTGGGGCGGAAGTCGGAATGACAAGTCCTTCGAAACCACGCAAGAAGAGAAGAGGCCGCATCGCTTCGGCGCTGCTCGGCGTCGACGCTTGGTTCGATAGCTCGCTCTACGAGATCGGCTTCAAGGCCCGTGAATTCTGGGAAACGGCGACCATCTTTTCCCGCCGTTTCCGGGTGCATGGCTGGCGCCGCACGGTCATCGAGGTGCTGAGCGAAGGGTTCACCATGGGCGCCGGCGGCTTCGTGGTGCTGCTCGCGCTCGCCATGCCCGCCTTCGACATCACCACCGGCGACTGGCGCAGCCAGGGCGATTTCGCCGTGACCTTCCTGGACCGCTACGGCAACGAGATCGGCCAGCGCGGCATCATCCAGCGCGATTCAGTGCCGGTCGACGAGATGCCCGACATCGTCATCAAGGCGGTGCTGGCGACCGAGGACCGCCGCTTCTTCGACCATTACGGCATCGATGTCCTCGGCCTGTCGCGCGCGATCTTCGAGAATGTGCGCGCCAACTCCGTGGTCCAGGGCGGCTCCAGCATCACGCAGCAGCTCGCCAAGAACCTGTTTCTCTCCAACGAGCGCACATTGGAGCGCAAGATCAAGGAAGCCTTCCTGTCGCTATGGCTGGAAGCGAACCTGTCCAAGAAAGAGATTCTGCAGCTCTATCTCGACCGCGCCTATATGGGCGGCGGCACCTTCGGCATCGAGGCGGCGGCGGATTTCTATTTCGGCAAGAGCGTGAAGGATTTGAGCCTCGCCGAAGCGGCGATGCTGGCCGGCCTGTTCAAGGCGCCGACCAAATACGCCCCGCACATCAACCTGCCGGCGGCCCGTGCCCGCGCCAATGTGGTGCTGTCAAACCTGGTCGATGCCGGTTTCATGACCGAGGGCCAGGTGCTGCAGGCGCGCCTGCATCCGGCCGACGTCGTCGATCGCGGCGAGCAGAAGAGCCCGGATTATTTCCTCGACTGGGCCTTCGACGAGGTCAAGAAGATCGCCAAGCCCGGCCAGCACTCGCTGGTCGCCCACACCACTTTCGACGCCAACATCCAGAAGGCGGCCGAGGAGTCGGTCGAGTTCCATCTTCGCCAGTTCGGCAAGGAATACAATGTCACCGAAGGCGCGGTGGTGGTGATCGAGACCAACGGCGCGGTGCGCGCCATCGTCGGCGGACGGGATTATGGCACCAGCCAGTTCAACCGCGCCACCAAGGCTCTGCGCCAGACGGGTTCATCCTTCAAACCTTATGTCTACGCCACAGCGATGGAGCACGGGTTCACGCCGGACTCGGTGGTTTCCGGCGGCGCGATCAGCTGGGGCAGCTGGTCGCCGCACAATTACAGCGGCGGATCGGCCGGCAACGTGACGCTGCTCACGGCGATCGCCAAGTCGATCAACACGGTGCCGGTGCGGCTCGCCAAGGATTACCTCGGCATCGGCCCGATCAAGGCGATGGCCGAATCGATGGGCGTGGAATCGCCACTGGAATCGCACAAGACCATGGTGCTCGGCACATCCGGCATGACGGTGATGGACCAGGCGACGGGCTACAGCGTCTTTGCGCAGAACGGTTTCGTCGGCTCGCGCCACGGCATCACCCAGCTCGTCACCCGCACCGGCGACGTGGTCTATGACTGGGCCAAGGACGCGCCGCCACCGCACCGCGTGCTGTCGGAAAAGGCGCTGAAATACATGAACACCATGCTGGCGGCGGTGCCGGTTATCGGCACCGCGAGACGCGCCCAGCTTCCGAACATCGTCGTTGCCGGCAAAACCGGGACGACGCAATCCTACCGCGACGCCTGGTTCGTCGGCTTCACCGGCAATTACACAGCCGCCGTCTGGCTCGGCAACGACGACTTCACGGCGACCAACAAGATGACAGGCGGCTCGCTGCCGGCGATGGTCTGGCAGCGGCTGATGGTCTATGCGCATCAGAACATCGATCTGAAGCCGATCCCCGGTCTCGATAATCCTTGGGTCGATCCGGAGGTCGCGGCCAAGGCCGAGGAAGCGGCCAAGAAGGAAGCCGACGCAGCGGCGGCGCAAGCCGAGGCCGAGCGCCCGCCGGTGCTTTCCAGCCGCACCAGCCAAACGTTACGGGACATGACCAAGGCGTTCCAGGCCGCGCCGGCGCTCGTTGCGCCCACCATGCCGGAGACGCTTTCGGCGCTTTAGGGCGGCCGTCGCGTGAAGCCGGCTTGCCACGGCACCCCGCGCCGCGATATCCCGGGAACCTCCTCTGTTTGCGGCTCTCATGCTCAAGAACGCCATCCTGACGCTGCTTTCGCTTGCCATAGCCATCGGGCTTGGCGGCTACAGCGTCTGGTATGCGCTCAACGCGCAGGACGGCGTGGGCGCGATCCGCATCGGCCAATGGACCGCTTTCCCGGAAGTCGGGACACTGGCCGCCGACCCTTATTCCAAGGCGCGCGTTGCACGCGAGGGCGTGCTGGCGCTCGGCCAGGCCGAGGGACTTGCCTTCGTTGCCGAGCGCGACGATGCCGGCGAGCCGCTGAAACGCGAATGCACCTATACGATCGAAGGCGGTTATCCGACCGCCCGCTTCTGGACGCTCTATGCCGCCGACCAGTCGCTTGGCGTGATCGACACAGGCAAGCCGAGGCAGTCGGCGCTGCAATCCTACGAAGTGCTGCGCCAGCCCGACAATTCCATCGTCATCTCCGTCGGCAGCCGCCCGGCGCCCGGAAACTGGCTGCTGACCGGCGGCTCCGGCAAGATGTATTTCGTGCTGACCTTCTACGACACGCCGATCGCCTCGAGCACCGGCCTCTCGGACGTGACACTGCCGCGCATCCTGAAGGCGGGCTGCAATGCGTAGACTGCTGCATGCCCTGATCCTCGGCCTGCTCGGCGCCGGCATCGTGCACATCGTGGTGCTGTTCCTGGTGCCGGAATTTTCCGAACGCGATGCCTGGTCGCGCCTGGCGATGGCATCCGATTTCTACAAGATGACGCGGCTAGACGCCGAGGCCGGCGGCGCGCCGGTGGTGAAATCGGTGGATCCATTGTTTTATGCGGCCGCCTGCCGTTTCAACCTTGCCGACGGGCTGGTCAGGATCAGGGCGCCGGGCGACGTGCCGTTCTGGTCGGCCTCGGTCTACGACCGCAACGGCCACAACATCTATTCCTTCAACGACCACAACGCCAATGGCGAGAAGCTTGACGCGGTGGTGTTGACGCCGGCGCAGATGATCGATGTGCGGCGCGACCTTCCAGAGGATCTGCAGGGCGCGATCTTCGTCGAGGCGCCGATCGAGGAAGGCATTTTCGTCGTCCGCGCCTTCGTGCCGGACGGGAGCTGGAAGCCGATCGTGTCACGCTTCCTTGAGCAGGGCACCTGCGAATTGCAGGACTACTGAGAAAGGCGCCCGATCAGTGATGCGGCTTGGCAGGAGGCGGAGAGCCCGGCCTATCGGAGCTGCTGTCGCCGGGCCGTGCCTCACCGGCCTGCGGATGCAATTCGTAACGGACGCCGGGGAAAATGATGACCGCCGCCGCCGTCGTGGTGTCGTGACTTGCTCGATTTACTGGTGCCGCTCGCGGCACAAAAGACAGGACCATGCCCATGGTTCGCGCATTCCTCTCGGTTTGACCGGAGCACAACGCAACGCCTCCAAAGTTGATTAAGGGGCGTAGAGGGTTAACGGAGCGCTAACGGATCGCGGCTAATTTGACGTTTGTTTTCCCGAAGGTGCGAAACCGGCCCGGCTGGATTGCGCGGTTCGGGATTGTGTCGAGTATCGGGCGTATCCTCCGTGTCATCTTCCGATTTCAGGCAAATCGCTATCCGGACCGAAGCGGGAAAGGCCGAAAGGCTGTTCCGCGCCGCCGTGTCGGCCTTCTGCTCGCTGACGCGTCCCTCGCGCCGAGAGATCGCCCAGCTCGAAGACCTGACGCTGCCGCTGTTCGACGAAGTCTCGGTCGAGTCGCGCCGCTACGTCGCTGCCGCCCTTTCCGAATGCGACTACGCACCGACGGCATTGGTGCGGCGGCTGGCTGAAGAGCCGGTCGAGATCGCAGCCCCCTTGCTCACCCGCTCCAACGCGCTGAGCGACATCGACCTCATCGCGCTGATCGGCCGGCACGGCCTGCCGCATGCGCGCGCCATTGCGCGCCGCAAGGAGCTCAACCCGACGATCGCCGACCTGATCCGCGTGCTGGAAAGGCCGACGCTGGTCAAGGCACGGCCGCCCGAGACGGTCACCAGGCTTGCGCCGAAACCCGAGCCCGTGGCCAAGGCGGATACCGGCCGTCCCGCGCCAGGCGAAGCCGCAGAGGACTCGCGGCGCCGCCTGCGGGCGATGATGCGCCCGACCGGCGACGCTGCGGACGTCAACACCTTCCTTGGCCAGCCGGCCTATGTGAAATTGCGCGAGACGGCGCTGACGGGGAACGCGGCATTTTTCCAGACCGCGCTAGCCGATGCGCTGGAGATCGACTTCGCGACGGCCCGCTCGGTGACCGGGCAGCCGGGCTATGTCGCGCTGCTTGCGGCGCTGCGTGCCCTCGACCTCAGCGAAGACAGGGCCTTCCTGATCGCCGTCGCGGTCTATCCCGGCGAGTTCCCGCATCCGCAGGCGATCCGCCTGTTCCTCGACCGCTACCGGTTGCTGCACCGCGAGGCGGCGCTGGACAAGGTACGCGCCTGGAAGGCCGAGACGCTTTCGCGGGCGATCCGCGGCAGTGCTTCCGATGCGGTTGACATCGAGAGCCGCGCAGCCTCGAATAGCGATGCGGCGAGTGCCAGCGTCAAGGCATCCTGATCGGTTTAAAGCGCCTCGCGCTGAAGGAACCCGGTGGCGATGTTCGTCGAGAGACCGGGCATTTCCGCGACACGACAAAGTGACAACGCCTCTTGACTTAGAGTGCGCTCTAACTCGTAGCTTTCTGGGCGTCGTGACGAAAGAATGGCATTGATGAAGATTGGCGAGCTGGCGAAGCGTTCGGGACTGTCTGCCTACACAATCCGTTACTATGAGCGGATCGGGCTGCTTCCCCATGCCGACAGGGACCAATCGGGCCAACGTGACTACGACGCATCAATCCTGACCTGGATAGAATTTCTCGACCGGCTCCAAACGACCGGGATGCCTATTCGGGAAATGCTGCGTTACGCGGCCTTGCGGGAGCGCGGCGCCGACACCGGAGCGGAGCGCGGCGCGCTGCTCAAGCAGCACCGTGAGCGTGTCCGTGCGCATGTGGCCAAACTGCAAGCCTGCCTTCTCGTCCTCGACACCAAGATCGCCGGATATGCCGGCGTGAAACAGAGGATGAAGGACTATGAGGCATCAATCCCCGAACATCGGCGAAAGCCGGCTGGAACGCGGCAAGCGGGCGCTCGCTGAAATCGACGGCGAAGCCGGCCACAAAGTCATTGCCGCTCTTGCTGACATTGCCCCCGACTTCGCGAACTACGTGTTCGAGTTCTCGTTTGGCGACATCTACAGCCGCCCCGGTCTCGATCTGCGCGCCCGTGAGATCGCGACCATCGCGGCGCTGACAGCGATGGGAACCGCGATCCCGCAACTGAAAGTCCACATCGAGGCGGGGCTCAATGTCGGGCTGACCAAGGACGAAATCGTCGAAACCATCATCCAGATGGCGGTCTATGCCGGCTTTCCCGCGGCGCTCAACGGGTCGTTTGCGGCCAAAGAAGTTTTCGCCGACCGGTTCCCGTCCAAAACGGGGAAGCGGCGTGATGAACCTTCTGCGCTTCCTTGGCCCGCGGCCGGCGATCTTGCTCTCATGGTGGTTCCCGTAGACGGTAAAACGCCCTAGTCGGCCTTCACCGAAAGAAGCTCTTCGACGGGAACGGTCCCGCCCTCGATCTCGACCACCCAGATGTCGGGATCGAATTTTTTCTCCCGCTCCAGCCGCGCATCGAAGGCCGAGCTGTCGTCGCTCGTACCGAGCACGGCGAAAAAGCGCTCATCGGGCTTGGCCGAATCGTAGCTAGTCTGCGGCGCCGGCCCGTAGAAGGTCACCTCCCCCAGACGCCCGCGCGACAACACGAAGACGGCGCCAGCCTCGGTCGCGCCGCGCTTGACGACGGCGGCGAAACCGCCGGCGCCGAACACGCGGCGCACAAGGGCCGAGACCCAGAGATCGGTGGTCACGCGCATGGGAAGGTCCTGGATGACATTCAAGTGGTCTAGCGAGATTCACCCAAGCCTGCGAGTGCTTGGATGTCGGAGCCTTGCCTAACAAATCTTGTTAGGCTTTGTGAGGCGCGCTATAAAGGAGCAATGAAAAGTCAAGCAATGCGCACCCTCACCATATCGCTCACGCCGAAGCAGGCCGCCCGTCTGCAGGACGCGGTCGAGAGCGGCGACTACGCCTCGAACAGCGAAATCGTCAGGGAGGCCCTCAGGTTGTGGGAGCGCCGCGAGGAGCTTCGCTTGCTCGAACTCGCTCAGCTCAAGCAGGCTTATGACGAAGGGATGGCTAGCGGCGAAGGCAAGGACATCGATCGCAGCGCCTTTCTTCGCGCCCTGAAGGCCGAGCGCTCGGAACGTGGCTAGCTATCGACTCACACCTCGCGCAGAACAAGACCTGAAGAATATCTGGCGCCATATTGCGACCGACAACGAACAGGCAGCGGACAGACTTCTAGGACGCATCTTCGATAAGCTGGAGCTCGCCTGCAATCATCCCAATATGGGGGTCGCGCGGCCAGAGTTGAGCACCACCGCGCGTATCCTCGTAGAGGGCCGATATGTCGTTATCTACGAGCCCATGGACTACGGCATCCTGGCAGTAGCTGTTGTTCACGGGATGCGGGACCCCGAGCTTTGGCTCGAATAACAATTTTGCGATGCTGCCGCTCAGTTCGTCAGGCCGATCTCGCGCATCTTGACATAGACGGCCTCGTCCGGCTCGCCGGTCTCGGGCAGTCCGAACAAGGCCTGGAATTCCTTGATCGCGGCCTTTGTGCGGGCGCCGACCTTGCCGTCGAGCTGCATGTCGCCATTGCCGAACGCCTTGAGGCCGGCCTGGATCTTGACGATGCGGGCGTCGGGCGGCTGCGTGGCGCCATCGGCCGGAGCGGAGACCTGGATCACCTGCGGTTTGGCAGACGCGGCGACTGCGCTATCGGCCGGCCGCGGCATCGGGTGGGGAATGGCCGCCGTCGTCTGGCGGGCGCCAAGCTGGTCGAGCAGCGCGCCGTCAATCTCGCCCGACCCCGGCAGCCCCACTTTCAGCTGATAGGCCTGGATGGCCTTGCGCGTGGCCGGTCCGGTGAGGCCGTCGACCGTGCCGTCGTAGAAGTTGAGGTCCTTCAGAATGCCCTGCACCTGCTGGACGACCGGATCCGGCTTGGCCGCGGGCTGCGCCGGCGCCTGGCGCACGATGTTGATGGTGGTCTCCGGTTCGTCGGAGACCGTATGCGGGAAGTTCTCGATGCTTCGGGTGGCGAAGAACGCGCCGGTATGCGGAAAGGGCTGATACCAGAGCGCGTTGGCCGAGACGTAGAACAGCGTCACCAGAAAAGCGGTCGAGCCGCCGACCAGAACCGGGTTGCTGGCGATCAGTTGACCGACGGCAACCGCGCCCTCGGCAAGAACGCCGCGCTCGGGTTCGACTACCTTAGGCCGTTTTGCGGAGCGAGCCATTCCTCTCCCCATTTGCGTCCCCCTTCGGCTTGGCCGCCGGCATGGCCAGCACGCCGGATGGCGCACCGGATCGCCGCTTCGGCCCGTTCACCGGCAGGCCGATCGTCACCGTGGTGCCCTCACCCGGCGCGCTCTCGATCGACATCGTACCCTCGTGCAGCGCCACCAGGCCCTTGACCAGCGACAGGCCGAGTCCGGTTCCCTCGAAACGACGCGTGTAGTCGTTCTGGATCTGCATGAACGGTTTGCCGAGATTGGCCATGTCCTCCTCGGCGATGCCGATACCGGTGTCGCTCACCCAGAAATGCAGGTGCGAGCCGACGCGCTTGGCGCCGATCACCACGCTGCCGCCATCGGGCGTGAACTTCACCGCGTTCGACGCGAGATTAATCAGAATCTGCTGGACCGCCCGGCGGTCGGCATTGATCTCGCCCGCATCCGGGGCAATCTGCGTGGCAAGAACTATGCTCTTGGCGTCGGCCAGCGGTCGCATCATCGAGCGGCACATGTCGACGGCCTCGACAAAGCGGAACGGCTCCAGCTCGGTCGCATAGGCGCCCGCCTCGATGCGAGAGACGTCGAGGATCGAGGTGACGACCGACAAAAGATGCTGGCCGGACTCCCTGACCAGGCCGACATATTCCTTCTGACGCGGATCCTTGAAGGGCCCGAACATCTCATGGAGCAGCATGTCGGAAAAGCCGAGGATCGCATTGAGCGGCGTGCGCAGTTCGTGGCTGACCACCGCCAGAAAGCGGCCCTTGGCCACTTCGGCAGCCGCAGCGGCTTCTCTCGCTTGCGCAAGCTCCTCGCGAAGTGCTGCGACATCGTCATTTTCGCGCAGAACCAGGGTGAAGACGTCGCGGTCGACCGCGCCGCGCAGCAGCTCGAGACTGAACGGGCGGAACTTGTCGACCGCGCCAGATCCCTCGCGCGGCAAGCGGATGCGCAGATCAAGCTGGCGCTTCGGCGCGCCCTCGCGCATGTCGGCCAGAGCGGTGAGATAAGCGACGCGGTCGGAAAGATGGATGCGGTCGAACAGGCCGGTGCCGAGCAGAAGCTCGGGCGCCAATTTCAGGATCGAACGTGCTTTGGCGGACGCGTCGACCACTTCGCCCTGGCGCCCGAGGCGGAGCACGACGGCGTCGATGACGTCCTCGAGACGATCGCCGGCAGGCTCCGCCGACCCTAAGCCGGCCGGGCTGGCGAAGGCGGCGGCCCGCGGCAACAGCGTCAGCGCCCAGGCGAGCGGCAGCAGCCAATGCCAGGTGGCGATCTCGCCGAACGGCAGCAACTGCCCGGCAAAGGGCTGCAGCACGATAGCGGCAAGCGCCGCCAGCGCGCCCGTCAGCGCGGCGCGCCGCGACCCTGAGACCCACCAGCTTTCAGCCGGCAATGCGACAGCAAGGAGTGCCGCCGGCGAGGCCAATCCGCCCGCCGCAGCGATAGCGCCGGCTAGGGCAAGCCCACCCAACACGACCGCCATGCGGCCGGCAAGCGCCATATGGCCGGTGGCCGCCACCAGAAGCGCCGCGAACCAGCACAGGCCGAAAGCGGCAAAGATCGCGGCTATCGTGACGGCAGCGCCGAGACTTGAAGTGACCAGCGTGACCGCGGCGCCCGCGGCAAGGAAAGGCGCGGCGAGCATGACACCGATGAAGCGGCGCTGGCGCAGGCGTTCCGCCTCACCCGTCACGGTCGGGTGAACCATGCGTTCGCAGCCGGCGGAAACCGCGCCAGGCAATTGAACGTATCTGGCTGAAATAGAACTCAACGCACGCGTACCCGGTCGTGAAAAACGCCTGCCTGGCAGGTGACTCATCAATTGGCTTGAAACTCGCATCCAGCGTTTAAGGAATGGATAAGGCTGGCGAAGCCGGCGACCGCGCCAAGGCAAATATTGTGATGCCAGCCCGGCAAAGCATGCCGAGTTGGCGCCATGGTAAACGGCGGGTTAGCCGCAAGGCCTGTGCCAAAACGGGCCGGAACTTGAACCGACTAAGTTCTGCCTGGAGTAAAATCGTTTAATAACAACGTGATACATGGTTATCGTAAAGTTAACGAAGTCGATGAGATTCGACACAACCCCATGTCAAAACCGATCCTTTCGAATTTGCCTAAAATTTGAGGAAAATTCGCGGCTTCGATGCAAGCCGTCCTTTGCGTGACCGTGCCACTATCGTGCCCATAAAAGAGGTCATGCCGATGGATGCGTGATCCGTCACGGATGGATGCATCATTCCATCCCCGATGAGAGGCAGGTAAGATGGGCTTTCTGATCAGGATGGCTTTCTGGTTTTCGCTGGTGCTGCTGGCGCTGCCGCTCGGCGTCGGCCCGGGCGAGAACGGCCAGCAGAGCGTCGGACCGATCCAGGCGCTGTTTGCGGCGCGAGAGGCGGTCGGCGACATTGCAGGGCTCTGCGAGCGTAAGCCCGATGTCTGCGAGACCGGCAAATCGGCCATGTACACCATCACCGTTCGCGCCAAGGAAACGGCCAAGATCGCCGCGGCCATGATCGACGACCAGCACTCCGGGCCGGCAGGCGCGCCCGAAACAAAGGTCGCGGATGGCTCCGTCACGACCACCGGCAGCGTCGCCGAGGACATCGTGTTGCCGACCAAGGTCAACATTCCGGTGATGTTGACGGCCAAGAACTGAATTCGTTCCGGCCGTTCGCTCGGCACTTTAATTTTAGCGCAATTCCTGGCGCAAAACCGCCTACGCACGTTTCCCAGAATTGCTCTAACGCCGCGGGCCCCGTCCGACCTCTCGACGCCCGCGGCGTCTTTCTTTTTCCGTGACGCGGCCGTGTCGGGCCACTATATGCGGGCAATGGCCACCTCGATTCAGACCATCCGCGACGACTTTTCCCTGCTCGACGAGTGGGAGGACCGTTATCGCTATGTGATCGAGCTCGGCGAGAGCCTGCCGCCTTTCCCTGAGGAGGAGCGCACGGCTGCGAACAAGGTGCCTGGCTGTGTGAGCCAGGTGTGGCTCACCACCAAGCAGGGAGCGGGCGCCGATCCGGTGATCGGCTTCCAGGGCGATTCGGACGCCCATATCGTTCGCGGCCTCGTCGCCATCATGCTGGCGCTGTTTTCGGGCCGGCGGGCAAGCGAAATCCAGAACACGGACGCCGAAGCGACCCTGAAAGAGCTCGGCCTCGACGAGCATCTGTCGCCGCAGCGCGCCAACGGCCTCCGTTCGATGGTCAAGCGCATCAAGCGCGATGCGGAAGCGGCGCTGAAGCAGACGGCCTGATCCGGCCGATATCGCTCCTGTCAAGAAAGCAAAACGGCGCCGCAAGGGCGCCGTCGAACTGCTTGACGAGCTGAGACCTATCAACGGCCCTTGCGCTTGCGGCCCAGACCCATCTTCTTGGCGAGCTGCGAGCGGGCGGCAGCGTAATTGGGGGCGACCATCGGATAGTTGGCGTCCAGGCCCCACTTCTCACGATATTCTTCCGGCGTGAGATTGTAGTGGGTCATCAGATGCCGCTTCAGCGACTTGAACTTCTTGCCGTCCTCGAGACAGACGATGTAGTCGTCATGGACCGAGCGCTTCGGATTGACGGCCGGCTTCTGCTTCTCAGCCGACGGCTGCTCCGACGAGCCACCGACGCGGCCCAACGCGGCATGGACGTCGGCGATAAGGTTCGGCAGTTCCCCAACCGGCACCGGATTGTTGCTGACATAGGCGGCGACGACATCGGCGGTCAGCTCGATCAGCGCGTCACCGTTTTTCGAAGGTGTTTCGACGATTTCCATAGTGCTAAGGCCCCAACGAGAGTTGTTTCTAAAACTGCGCCCTTTTTTATGGATCGGGCATCGCGCGGATTTCGTTCAGGAAAGGCTCTGAGATTCGCGTCGGTTATCTTAATGACGCCGCATTGAAAGTAAGTCAATTCGCATATTGACTTATATTGGTCGATATTCATCAACTATTGCCGATTCAGCTTCAAAAATTCGTGCGCCGTGTAACTTCGCGAGATTTTTCTGGTCAGACCAGCATGGCATGACGTTGCGTCATCCGCATGTTAGACATCCGATCGCCACTCGACACCACGTTCAATGCTTGGCTAATGCTTGGGTGCCCTTTCGCCTGCACAACGAATCCTGCGGCACAGCGAAGCGCAAGGATACCGCCTTGGCGGCTGGACCCGACAAGGCGACGCGACAGATCCGTCAGTAAGGCGCGATGTATTTGCCGTAGACCCAGCCGGTGACGAAATGACCATTCTGCGCCGGATCGTGCCAGATCTCGCACCAGCGATAGCGGATCGCCTGGCGCTGCTTCCATTGCGGCTGCCGGCCGATATCGAGCAGGTTTACACCTCCGGTGCAGCGGCCGGTCATCTGCAGCACGGTGCCGTTCGGATAGGCGGCCTGTTTCTGCGATGTATTGGACGGATATTTTCGAGCATTGAGCGTATCACCGAACGGCACGCCCGCCACTTGCCAGGCGGCAAAGACGGTTGCATGAGACTGGCTGGAAAAAGCCAGACCTGCCGCTATGACGGCAACTGACATTGCAGTAGAAACACAGGATTTCATCTTTCCCCCTTCGACTTAGCTTCTGTACCACCTTGAACCGCGCCCGTTGAACCGCCGCTGAGCGGCGTGTTCATTCGTCATTCAAGCAAATTCCGCAGCGAGACGTAATGACCAGAGCTTCCGCCTTGACTTCCGCCTTCCCGGCCGCCAGCCCGCCGACCCCTGAGAAACACCCGGTTTCGGACACGCATCACGGCATCACCCGCAGCGACGACTATGCCTGGATGCGGGCCGACAACTGGCAGGCCGTGTTCCGCGACCCTTCCCTGCTCGACGGCCGCATCCGCGCCCATCTCAATGCCGAGAACGCCTATCAGGCCGCGCTCATGGCCGGCACCGCGGACCTGCGCGCCAGGCTGTTTGCCGAGATGAAGGGGCGCATCAAGGAGGATGACTCGACGGTGCCCATGAAGGACGGCCACTATGCCTACGGATCGTCGTTCCGGCAGGGCGGCGAGCAGCCGCGCTATTTCCGCACGCCGCGCGACGGCGGCACTGAGGAGATCCTGCTCGACGGCGACGCGGAAGCCGAGGGCAAGCCCTATTTCCGGCTTGGCGGCGTCGACCATTCGGCCGACCACGGGAAGCTGCTGTGGGGCTTCGACGACAAGGGTTCGGAGTTCTTCACGCTGCGCGTGCGCGATCTTGCGAGCGGCAAAGAACTTGCCGACCAGATCCCGGATACGGGCGGTGGCGGGGTCTGGGACGCCAGCGACGGCGGCTTCTTCTATACCCGTCTCGACGACAACCATCGTCCGTCGAAAGTGTTCTTCCATGCGCTGGGCGACAGGTCCGAAAACGACCGGTTGATCTATGAGGAGACCGATCCGGGCTTCTTCATGGACGTGGGCGGCACGCGCGCCAACGACTGGATCATGATCGGCATCAACGATCATGAAACGTCGGAATACCGCCTGCTGCCCGCCGATGATCCAACCGCAGAGCCGAAGGTTGTGGCGGTGCGCGAGACCGGCCTGCAATACGATCTGGAAGAAGGCGGCGACGTCTTCTTCGTCCTCACCAATGCCGACGGCGCCAAGGACTTCAAGATCATGACCGCGCCGGTCGACAATCCCGGGCGCGCCAACTGGCAGGAACTGGTGCCGCACGAGCCCGGCCGGCTGATCCTGTCGGTGCTCGGCTTCAAGCATCACATGGTCCGGCTCGAGCGCAAGGAAGGCCTGCCGCGCATCGTCGTGCGCGAGCGCGCCAGCGGCGAGGAGCATTTCATCTCTTTCGACGAGGAAGCTTTTTCGCTCGGTCTCTCCGGCTCCTACGAATACGACACCGACGTGATGCGCTTCACCTATTCGTCGATGACGACGCCAGCGCAGGTGTTCGACTATAATATGCGCAGCCGCGAACGCGTGCTTTTGAAGACGCAGGAAGTGCCCTCCGGCCACGATGCGGAGCACTATGTCACGCGCCGGCTGATGGCCCCCGCCGCCGATGGCGAGCCGGTGCCGATCTCGTTGCTGCACCATCGCGACACGCCCCTCGACGGTTCCGCGCCCTGCCTGCTTTACGGCTACGGCTCCTATGGAATCACGGTGCCTTCTGCCTTCAATACCAATTGCCTGTCGCTGGTCGACCGCGGCTTCATCTATGCCATCGCGCATGTGCGCGGCGGCAAGGACAAGGGGTACGGTTGGTACGAGGACGGCAAGCGGGCAACGAAGATGAACACCTTCACCGATTTCATCGCCTGCGCCCGCCATCTCGTTGCCGAGCGCTACACTGAGCACGACCGCATCGTGGCGCAGGGAGGCTCCGCCGGCGGCATGCTGATGGGGGCGATCGCCAACTTGGCCCCGGAAAGCTTCGGCGGCATCGTCGCTGAGGTGCCGTTCGTCGATGTGCTGACCACCATGCTCGACGCCAGCCTGCCGCTGACGCCGCCGGAATGGCCGGAATGGGGCAATCCGATAGCGTCCGCCGCCGACTACCAGACGATCGCGGCCTATTCGCCCTATGACAATGTGGCGGCGCTCGACTACCCGCCGATCCTGGCGCTGGCGGGCCTGACCGATCCGCGCGTCACCTATTGGGAGCCGGCGAAATGGGTGGCGCGGCTGCGCGAACGCAAGGCAGGCGGCAACCCGGTCCTGTTCAAGATCAACATGGAGTCCGGCCATGCCGGCGCCTCGGGTCGCTTCTCGCGGCTGGAGGAGATCGCCTATATTTACGCCTTTGCCTTGAAAGTGACAGGCAAGGCCTGATTTTCTACTCGCAATCGCACGGCTCGCGCGCTAGGCAATGCGCCGTCGTTTTCGGTCGCGGCCACTTCGGGGCCGCGTCCAGATACATTCGCAAGGTTCGCTATGCTGCTCGTCGACGTCTATCTCGACAAATCGCCCATCCAGGGCATCGGCGTCTTCGCCAAACACCGCATTGCGCGGGGCACATTGATCTGGAAGCTCGATCCAAGGTTCGATCGACGCATTCCCGTAGAGACCTATGAGGGCGAATCCGGCCCGGTGAAGTCCTATCTTGACCGCTATTCCTATCCGGACCGGCGCGATCCCAATTTCATCGTCTTCGAGGCGGACGACGCCCGCTATATGAACCACGCAGACGACCCGAACTGCGATATCTCCTCTCCGGAAGAGGCTTATGCGTTGCGCGATATCGCGCCCGGCGAGGAACTGACCTGCGACTACAATCACTTTTTCGAGAACGGCTTCGACTTCCTGGGCGACCGCCACCCGTAGAGCATGATGCCGAAAAGTGTGGAGCGGTTTCGGACGACGTCATGCTCTATCACTTTGATTTAGAGCGGCACGAGCGTGGATCAGGCGGAGAGCAATTCCGGCTGGCGTCCCAGGGCCAATCTGCCACGCAGGTTTCGGATGCCTGCCAAGGCCTTGCCTGAAACGATGCCTAAGGCAATGCCACCGACGATCGCGAGCAGCTGGAAGATCGGAACCGGCAGCTTGCCCGCGGCGGGCGCCATCAATATTTCCGGGACGAAACGGTGGAAAAGGTAGATCGGAAACGCCGCGACGGCGACCTGCGCAACCAGCCGCCCTATCCCGGCCGGCAGGCGAACGCGCGGCAGGTAAAGAAGGACCAAAAGCGCCGCGAAGATCATCAGATATTTGACCGTCGTCCCGAACCAGACCGACTCCCAGAAGGCCAAATAACCCAGCATAGCGGCGGCAAGCGCAGTCAGAGCCAGCTTTCTCGCCGGAGTGTCGGCGAAACAGGCACACCAACCGAATACGGCCAAATGGAAAACCCAATAGATCGTGAATATCTGGCGGTTGCCTAGGTCGACGAGCGATGGGGACGAAAAGCGCGCGACAGCGGCAACCCCCAAAAGGCCGAGTGAGAAAACGAAGGGGTGAGCCCGGGCAAGCTTGCGGACTGTAGGAATGGCAAAGATCAGAGCGAAGAGCAGGAGCGTCTGCGAATAGGCCTCGATGAACCAGTAAAGGTACGGAATCATCTCGTGACGCTCCGGTTCGGCATAGCCGAAATTCCCAGTAAGCGTCATCGAAGCCCAGGGGATCGTCCGCCAGGCTGCAGCGTAAGCGGCGACAATGAGAAAATACGGGATCAGGACGTCGATCGCTGGTTTGAGCGCGTGCCCAATTCGACCGGCAAGGAAATGGGCCGACTGGAAACGAGCAAGGCTGTAGCCGGCCAGCAGCATCATGACGCCGGAGCCGCCGGGGATAGGCCATAGCGTTTCGTGATGCACGACCACCAGCAGGATCCCGATAACCCTCAGCACTAAATCGGTCGGCATCTCGCTTGCGTGTCGGTGTTCGGGAAGTCCCGCCGCCTGGCGGTTTGCCAGCTCGGCAATGCTCAAGCGTTCCCAGCCGTCCGGCAGGTTCATGCCGAGACGCTCGAGTTCCAGAGCCAATTGCAGGAATCGAAGGGAGTCCCCGCCAAGAGAGACGAAGCTGTCATTGCGGCCGACGGCCAGGGGATAGAATACGCCGGCGTAGGCACCGAGCAGACCGCCCCGCTCACAGCGGATTTCCGTCCGCCCTTCCAACATCTCCTGCTGGAGGCAGGCATAGTCGATCTTGCCAGAGGCAAGTCTGGGAAACTCCTCGCGCGTCGCAACCCGAACCAGATTGGCAGGCAGATGGCTGATCTCGGCAAGAATACGCCGTGCACTCCCCGTCGGGTCGGCACCGATCACATAGGCCTGCAATCCTCGATCGTCGCCAACCACTGCAGAGGCAATGCCGGCGCGCTCCAGCGCCTGCTCCATCGTATCGAAGCCGATCCTGAGGCCTGCGATCTTGGCGAAGCGGCTTCTGCGCCCGACGATGCGGAAGAAACCATGTTGGTCCCGTACGGCAATGTCGCCAGTGTTCAGGGTCTCGAGCTCTGCGCCGCGCGCGAGGTCGAGGCGCCGCGTGCCGTAACCCATCATTACGTTCGGACCGCGATAGACGAGCTCTCCGGGAATGCCTGGTTGGCTGATCGGCTCGCCTGCAGCGTCGACGATACCGAGGCTGCCGCCCGGGATCGCCACGCCGATCCGATCCTCCTTGTCGGAAAGGCTCTCCGGCGGCACGAAAGCCATGCGTGCCGTCGCCTCGGTCTGGCCATACATGACGAAGAAGCGGCCGCCCCTGGCGACCATGTGGTTCCGATAAAGGCGGATGAGGTCCGGGCCAAGCGCTCCGCCCGCCACCGTCATCATGCGCAACGCCTTGAGCTCAGCGTCGCGGAAACGCACCCGTTCCAGAAGCTCGTAAGAATACGGGACACCAGACAGATTTGTGCAGCCGCCGTGGTCGATCGTGCTGACGAAGTCGCTGTCCATGACCGACATGCCGGTGAAGAGGACGCTAGAGCCCGCAACCAGATGCGAATTGAGGACCGACAGCCCATAGGAATAGTGGAGAGGCAGCACGAGAGCGGCCCGGTCGAAGGAAGAGAGCTCGAGATAGGCCGCGATCGAGCGCGCATTGGATTGGAGATTGCCGTAGGAAAGCCTGACCGCCTTGGCGGCGCCCGAGCTGCCGGACGTCATCAGCAGCAGCGCGAGATCGGGATGCAGCGGCTCCGCATCTCCAGCGGATCGAGCTTCCTCAACGAGACGCCAGCGGCCGTCAATTGGCCTGTAGGTGAAATCCGGCTGGAAGGCTGCCTGGAAATCGTCCCAAAGCCTATTGTCGCACGGCGGCAGCATGGCCGCTGCGTGCCCAGCCTGCAGGGCTCCGATATAGGCGGCGACTGCGTGCTCGGAAGCTTCCGCCGCAATCGCCACGAGCCGCTTTTGTCTTCGTCCCAACTGCGACGCGAAGTCTAGCGCAAGACCGCCGAGTTCCCTGTAGGACAGTATGCGTCCGCCGGCGAGGACAAGCGCCACGCGCTGCTCGTCATGGGTGAATCCGGACACAAGGTCGATGGAGGGCGTGGGCAAGCTTCGGTCCTCGGGGAATTGGCCCGAAGCGCCTATAATACATGACTATTCAAGTCAACTAATTCGCCACCGATTGGGCATGCCAAACCGCTTTACGCCATCATGTATGGTCGCGGGTTTGACGCCGCGTGCGCAGGTTAACTCGCCGGCTTGCGCGCCGGATAGCCGTTGGGGTGCGGCGGGACGGCCTTGAGGTAGGCGGCAATCGCCGCGCGGTCGTCGGCGGTCAGTTGCGCGATGTTGCGCTGCACGTCGACCATGGCGCCGCCGACCGAATCGAAATCGGGCGTGAAGCCGGTCTCGAGATAATTGGCGATGTCGGCCTCGGACCAGTCCTTGGTGCCGCCCTGCGGGGTGATATTGGGCACAACGCCCGAGCCTTCGGCGGCCACGGCGCCCGCCAGCCACTCGGCCTTCTTGACGCCGCCGGCGAAATCGCGCGGCGTGTGGCATTCGCCGCAATGGCCCGGACCCTCGACCAGGTAGCGGCCGGCGAGAACCTTGGCCGGCGCGCCCTCTGGCAGCGCGATCACCGGTTCGGGGCTGAGATAGACAAGCTTCCAGAGGCCAATGCCGCGACGGATGGTGAAGGGGAAGGAAAGCCTGTGATCCGGCGCCTTGCCGGCAATCGCCGGCAGCGTCTTCATGAAGGCGTAGAGATCGGCGATGTCGGCCGGCTTCATGCGCGCGTAGGAGGCATAGGGAAAGGCCGGATAGAAATGCTCGCCGGAAGGAGAGACGCCTTTCAGCATGGCATTGGCGAAGTCCGCCTCGCTCCAGGCGCCGATACCGTCCTTCCGGTCTTGCGAGATGTTGGGTGGGACGAAGGTGCCGAACGGCGTCTTGAGTTCAAGACCGCCGACGAGCTCGAGGCGGGCGTCGCCCTGGGCGCCAGGTCTGGCGTGGCAGGAGGTGCAGCCCCCGGCGTAGAAGATCCGCTTTCCCCTGGCGGCGTCGCCAGGGCCAAGATCAGCGACGGTGCCGGCGTCCAGCCTGACCGGTGCCGACAGAACCCAGCTGGCGCCAGCCGCGGCGGCGCCAAGCACGATGACGGCGCCGACAAGCTTCTTCAGCCAGGCCATCGTCAAGCGATCAGCTCTTCTTGATCCGGTAGGTCTGATGGCAGGTGCCGCAATCGCCGCCCAGCGTGTTAAGCTGCGCCTTCAACGCGTCGACATCGGCCGGCGGGGAAGCGACCGCGGCCTTGGTATCGGCCAGGAACTTGTCCTCGGCCGCCTTGAAGCCCGCCATGTCTTCCCAGATCTTCGGCGCGGCCGTGGTGTCGCCCTTGTCGGAGCCGGCAGGGAACAGCGTGTCGACATCGAACTTCTCGGCATTGGCTTGCAGTGCCTTCAGCGCGTCCAGCACGGCGGCGGCATCGAAAGGCGTCTCGCCCTTGACCACCTTCGAGATCTGCCCGGCGAGCTTGCCGCGTTCCTTCATCAGGGCCTGGCGACCCTTGATCGGGTCGGCATAGGCCGAGCCGGCAAAGGCAAGTATAGAGAGGGCGACGACAAGCTTTCTCATTCAATTGGCTCCGTGGGTGAAGAGAGTTCGCTGGCGCAATTCCGGACGGAAGACCGTTCAACACTTTTCCTGGAACTGCTCTGGACGTTAACGGGCGTGATGGCGGGATTATTCCCCGGCGCCGTGACGATTTTGCCGGATTTGTCCTGAAAAAGAAAAGCCCCGGCAAACCGGGGCTTCTCATCAAATCACTCAGGCTTTAGCCTTCTCATAAAGCTCCAGGACGTGGTCCCAGTTGATCAGGCTGTCGACGAAGGCCTCGAGATATTTCGGGCGCGCGTTGCGGTAGTCGATGTAATAGGAGTGTTCCCAGACGTCGACGCCGAGGATCGGCGAACCGCCATGAACCAGCGGGTTCTCGCCATTCGGGGTCTTGGAGATTTCCAGCTTGCCGTTCTTGACCGCGACCCAGGCCCAGCCGGAGCCGAACTGGGTGGTGCCGGCGGCGATGAAATCCGCCTTGAACTTGTCGTAACCGCCGAGGTCGCTGTCGAAGGCCTTCTGCAGCGCGCCCGGCAGCTTGTTGCCGCCGCCGCCCTTCTTCATCCATTTCCAGAAATGGATGTGGTTGTAGTGCTGGGCGGCGTTGTTGAAGAGCCCGGCATGCTTGCCGAAGGACTGCTTCACGGCCTCTTCGACCGACAGGTCGCCCATTCCGGCCTCGGCCGCCAGCTTGTTGCCGTTGTCGACATAGGCCTTGTGGTGCTTGTCGTGGTGATACTCCAGCGTCTCCTTCGACATGTAAGGCTGCAAGGCCTCGTAGTCATAGGGCAAGGCGGGCAACTCAAAAGCCATGGATGGTACTCCCTCGAGGAAAAAAGTCCGGTGATACTACCGGGCTAAGATAGGTCTGGAATGGATCGGGGCAACTCCGGAATGGAGCGCCGAGCGACTTTTTAGAGCAATTCCAGGAAAAGTGCGAAACGGTTTTCCGTGCGGAATTGCGCAAAACAGGAAGATGGAGCGTGTCGCCGTTTCCCTGAAACGGTGAAACGCTCCAGCGGGTCAGGCGGCGGACGTCGAATGCGCCCATTCCCAATAGAGCTCGCGTGCCTTCTTGGCCACCGGTCCGGGCTGCAGGTCGCGGTTTTCAATGCGTGTGACGGGCACCACTTTCGAGTGGTTGCCGGTTGAGAATATCTCGTCGGCTTCGAGGAAATCGCGGACCGACAGCGTCTTCTCGGTGGTCCTGAAACCGTAGTCGCCGAGCAGGCTGATGGTACGCGAGCGGGTGATGCCCGACAGAAACGTGCCGTTCGGGGCCGGAGTCATCACATGACCGTCCTTGACCAGGAAGATGTTGGAGGTCCCGGTCTCGGCGACATTGCCCAGCATGTCGAGCACCAAAGCGTTGTCGAAGCCGCGGTTCTTGGCCTCCAGAATGGCACGGCCATTGTTGGGGTAGAGGCAGCCCGCCTTGGCGTTGGTGGGCATGGTCTCGATTGTCGGGCGCCGGAACGGCGAAACGCCGATCGAAAAACCGGATGGCGGGATCATCGGCGATTCATAAAGGCAGAGGCAGAAGCGCGTCGAGGCCGGGTCGGCCGGCACGCCCATATAGCCGCCATGCTCGGCCCAATACATCGGCCTTATATAGACCGCCGTCTTGCCGTCGAATTTCTTCAGGCCGTCCCAAGTCAGGCCGACGATCTCTTCCGTCGTCATCGAAGGCTTCAGACCAAGCGCGATCGCGGAAGCGTTGACGCGAGCGGAGTGCAGCTCGAGGTCGGGCGCGACGCCCTCGAACCAGCGGCCGCCGTCAAAGACGCTGGTGCCGAGCCACATGGCGTGGCTGCGCGGCCCGAGAATGGCGACGTTGCCCTCGTACCAGTCCCCGTCCACATAGGTCCAAGTCGCGGTTTGCGCTGCCGCCGCCAGTGTCATGGTCGCCGTCCAATTGAGTGATTTCAGTCCGCCATAGGACGATGCTTTGACGGCTGGCGTCAATTGACCTCGGGAAAAATCGTTGGGGCCAGAGGCACTTGGCCGCAATCAATGCTTGCGCGGCAAGCCTGCGCGCCGCAAAACTTGAGACATGCATCATGCGGCTTATGTCTTCGACGCCTATGGCACCTTGTTCGACGTACACGCCGCCGTGCGCCGCCACGCCGGCGAGATCGGCCCGGACGGCCAGCTTCTCTCCGAAATCTGGCGCGCCAAGCAGCTCGAATATTCCTGGGTGCGGACGCTGATGGGATCATACGCCGACTTCTGGCAACTGACCGAGCAGGCGCTGGATTTCGCCTTGCGCAAGGTGCCCTCGGCTGATCCGGCGCTGCGGACGAAACTGCTCGAAGCCTATTGGCGGCTCGATTGCTACCCGGAGGTGCCTGCCGTGCTGAGGGCGCTCAAGGCGTCGGGCGCGAAGCTCGCTATTTTGTCCAACGGCTCGCCTGAAATGCTCGACGCGGCGGTCAAATCCGCGGCGCTCGACCAGATCCTCGACGACGTGTTTTCGGTCGACGAGGTCAAACGCTTCAAGACCGACCCCTCGGTCTACGACATGGTGGTCACCGGCTGGCGGCTTTATCCCGGCGCGGTCTCGTTTCAGTCGTCGAACCGCTGGGACATCGCCGGCGCGACGAGATTCGGTTTTCGCACGGTATGGATCAACCGGACCAACCAGCCGGACGAGTATCGCGACCTCCCGCCAGGGCTGATCTTGCCTTCGCTCGAAGGTCTCCTGGCAGAGGTCTGACGCCGCTGTTGCTGCAGGGCAACAGCTGTGGCGCGGTCACAGCTTCGCCTTTTTCTGTCCACCCTCAGGCCAGAATTGGAACCGCCTATCGCCGCCGACTGTTATGAATGCCGCCGCGACGTGCCCGCGGGTTCATGCTTTCTTGCGAATTAAGACCTAGAAAAGGCAACCATGTCAGACGCTTCCTTCCGCATCAGCCGCCGTGGCTTCCTCAATTTCACAGCCCTCGGCGCTGCTTCGGCCGCCGTTTCAGCCTGCACCACCACCGGTCCGGCCCCTGCTCCCATCCAGCCGCCGCCGCCCGCCTATGTCGAGCCGCCGCTCGGCGATTACGAGACGATGTATGGCGCGATGTCGGACAATGGCTTCGACTTGCCTGCCATCCCGGTCAACAAGATCGATCACAGATTCTTGCGCCAGATCGTTCCCGATCCGACCGGACAGCGTCCGGGCACCATCGTTGTCGATACCACCGGCCACTTCCTCTATCTGGTGCGCGAGGGCGGCCAGGCGATCCGCTACGGCGTCGGCCTCGGCCGCGCCGGCTTCGAATGGTCGGGCGACGCGGTCGTGCAGTGGAAGCAGAAATGGCCGAAATGGACGCCGCCGGACGAGATGGTCGCACGCCAGCCGGAACTGACGCAATTCAGCGCCAAGAATGGCGGCATGCCAGGCGGCCTGAAGAACCCGCTCGGGGCGCGCGCGCTCTATCTCTTCCAGGGCAATCAGGACACGCTCTATCGCCTGCACGGCTCGCCCGAATGGTGGTCGATCGGCAAGTCGGTGTCGTCGGGCTGCGTGCGTCTGATCAACCAAGACATCATCGACCTCTACGACCGCGTGCCGACCAAGACGCCGGTCATCGTGACGGCCAATATCGGCGCGCCTGAAGAGGACATGCCGGAGCGCAAGGCGATCCCGATCGACAATGGCGTGCCGACGGGCTCGATACTGCTCGGCCCGGTGAAGCGGCTCACCAACGAGATTTTCTGACCCTGCGCCTAGGCCAGCGGTGCTTGGCCAAATATAGCCAGCACCGCCACCGGGCTGCGGTGAAAATCCATCATCCCGGCAGCCCGCATCGGCACGCCATGCCGTGCGGCTGGACCATACAAACTTTCAACGGCGGATGTTCTAAGCTGGCCGGACTTCAGGCATTTTATGCTGCAAGGAGTCTTACCATGTACACACCACCCGCCTTTCGCGACGATGATCATGAGAGCCTCAGGGCCACGATCCGCGCAGCGCGGCTGGCAATTCTGGTGACAGCCATGGCGGAAGGTCCGCTGGCGACGCATCTGCCGCTTTTGCTCGACGAGAACGAGGGTGAGCATGGGGTGATCTACGGGCACGTCGCAAAGGCAAACCCGCAGTGGCGCGTGCCGCCGCTGGGCAACGGCCTGGCGATATTCATGGGCCCGGATGCCTATGTGACGCCGGCCTGGTACCAGACCAAGCAGGAGACCGGGAAGGTCGTCCCGACCTGGAACTATGTCGCCGTCCACGCCCACGGGCCTGTCGAATTCTTCGAGGACGCCGACAGGCTGCTCGAGGTCGTGACCCGCCTGACCAACCTGCATGAAGGCGGGCGCGCCGCGCCCTGGGCGGTGTCGGACGCGCCGGCGGATTTCATCCAGTCGCAGCTGAAGGGCATTGTCGGCCTGCGCATGCCGATTACAAAGCTCGAAGGCAAGCGCAAGATGAGCCAGAACCGCAACGCCGCCGATCGCGCCGGTGTCGTGTCCGGCCTCTCATCCAGCGACCGGCCTTCAGACCGCGAGGTCGCGCCACTCATTCCAGTGTGAACGGCGCGACGTCGGCCAACCGCCGCGGCTGCTTGAGTTCCGCAGCAAGTCAGGTGCAGACCCATTCGCGGATCTTGCACTCCTTGCTCTCGCCTCCGCACTGGGCTGTCGCCTTCTCCTCGGCTTCGCGGCGGGTCGCGGCTGATGCTGCACTCCAGAACGGCGTCGCCTCGCCACGGCTCCTGCCTACCGAAAGCGCCGCGCAGTGCTCATAGGGAAAGCCGGTGCCGTCATCATCGTCCCAATGGCGATGGTTGCGGAACACTTCGACCACCCGGCAGCCCTTGCCATCTGCATTCTCGCAATGCTTGAGCGCAATGTCTTCCGCTTCCTGCCGCTTGTCGGCGCCCCAGAAAAAGCCGTGACGGCCGTCGCCCGGCGAATAGGCGATCGCGCCCCAGATGCCCTTTTCTTCGCCGGTCTGCGCCGGCGGCGGGGCGATCAGGTCAGCCGCGTTGCTCGCAATCGTAAGCCCGGCGAGCGCCGCAAGCAGCGGGATCGAAAGGCGGGGATTGATCAGCATCTTCGTGCTCCAGTTGCAGCTATTCAGCAATCGACTGTCATGCCCGGCTCTAGCCGCCCATGCGCGCGACCGAGACGACGATGCAAGTGTTGCCGGTTGGGACCAGCAGCGCCTGGCCGGCATTGTCGGCCAGGTTGAAAAGCATCGTGTTCGAAAGATTGTCCGCCAGCAGGCTGCCCTTCGGGAGCGTTCCGGCGACTTCCTGGCAAGAGCGCGGGAATGGCGCCACGCGCATGAAGCCACCCTCGCAGCTCTGGCCGACAGGCGAGGCAAAAACGACGCCCGCGGCCTGCGTCTTGTAGTCAGGCAGGTTGTAGCTCATCCCGGCGACGGCCTGCACGGCACGGGTGTCGGGTGAGGTTTTGTCCCATTGCGTCTGGATCGCATAGGTCGACCCGGCAGTCAGAGCCTGCCCCATCGCGGCAAAGAGATTGGCGCAGGTGCGGACACCTGCCTGCGCGACATGCGCCTGAAACGGATTCTTGTTTGCCGAGGCGTCGGCCGGCGCGGGCACGGCTTCCGCCGGCTTGCCCTGCATGGGCGCCTGCGCCTGCGCGGAGGCCGTGCCAGCGACGAATGTCCCAAGCGCGGGATAGAGACGGAACGACAGGACCACCGCCGCCGCGACCAAGACCGCGAACGCGCCGAGCAGCGCCGCGTTTCGCGCCAGGCGCCAGCCTGGCGAACGCTGTGACGGCGGACTTGCCGGCGGCTCCGGCAGCGCGACCGGCTGCGTCAGGATTCTGTCCTCGATGGATTGGCGTGTCATCTCGAAGTCTTTCTAGTTGATGGCCGACAGCGCGGTCTTGAGTCCCTTGAACGGGGCATCAAGGTTGACGGTCGCTCCGGACGGCAGGGAATAGGAAACCTGGACTGTGGTCTCCTTGCCGATCTGCTCGCGAAGCACCGGGCCGACGGGCACATAGCCCACGCAAACCGACGCATCGCAACCCTGCAGTTGAACGTCGACCGGCTGTTTGCGGCCGGCAAGTCTCAGCGAAAGCTTGCTGCCCTTACCTGCCGCGCTCGGAGTGCGCAATATCATGAAGGGTTTGCCTTTCTCGTCGGCCGCGAGCGACCAGCTGAAGACCAGCGCCTGGCTTTGATCGATGAAAGACTGGCCGATGTTGCAGACCTTCTTCCTGGCCTGCAGGTTCTCGTCGCAGATCAGCGTCCAGTTCTCGAACGGACGAGTGGTGCGCTGATAGTCGCCAAGCTTCACGCCCGCGGGCACCGCGACGTCGGAAGGCTTTATCCGATAGGCGGGCTGGGCCGCCTCCTGCCCGGCCGCGCGCGGGCCGGACAGGAGCAGGCAAACCATGCAAAGTGCCACGGCAGAGACGGCTCGCCCGACCGTGGACGGGCTCCTTGCCTGAGCATGATCATTCGCAGAACCGCTACGCACTTTTCGTGATCACGCTCTAGTTCAGGGTAAAGCTGACACCCGCGCCGACACCCCAGTGCCCGCCGGCCGTCGTGCCCGAAACGTTCGCTCTCGCCCGGCCGTCCTCGCTGGTGTAACCGGCGCCGAACGCGACGGCGCCTTCGCCGCGCCAGTAGCCGCCGCCGGCCGCCACGCTCAACTTGCCCGGACGGTCGTCGTAGCGCAGCGAGGCGGCCGCAAGGCCGATCGCGGCGGCCTGGCGCGCCTCGCCCCGAGCCTCGCCCATATCCATGTTGAGCTGGCTGAGCTTGGAGTCGGTGTAGGCATTGGCCTGCTGCAGCGTGGTGGCCGCGACCTGGTTGGTGTAGGCCTTGGAGTTGTCGAGCGTGGTGGTCAGTCCAAGATTGAGTTGCTGCACGTTGACCGCATCGGTGTTGGCGACGCCGGGGCCGACATTGTGGATGACGACAGGCGCATTCACATCGCCGCCGACAAGCGTCAGCGAGTTGGACTTGGTGCCGTCCGGGTTCTTGTCATACTGGACAGAGAACTCGGTCAGGTTGCCGACGCTTCCCTGCATCGCTTCAACAGCCTGGTTGGTGGCGTAGAGCTGGCTGCCGTTGATGGCGTCGGTCGAAGTCTGGCTGATCCGGCCCGCCGCCACATTGGTAACGGTGCGCTCGTTGCCGACGCTGCCGACGCTCACCGTGCTCGTCGGAGCGGTTCCGGCGAAGGTGTAGTTGACGCCGTTGATCGTCGTGCCGGTGGTGGCGACCGCCGCGGCGGTGGTCGAGCCGGCGCCGAGAGCGACGCTGCCCGGTTCGTTAGCCGTGGCGCCGGCGCCGAGCGCCATGGACTGGGCGCCGTTCGCCGTCGAGTTGGTGCCGAAGGCGATGCTGTCGGCCTGGTTGGAGGTCGCGTTCTGGCCGATCGCGATGCCGCCCGGTGCCGTCTGCTGGACGATGGCGCCGTTGCCCATGCCGATGCCGTTGTCGCCGTTGACGGTGGTGCGCGGGCCGATCGCGACCGACTCCGTGCCGACCGCCAGCGAGTCCGGCGCGGTCGAATTGGCGTGGAAGTACATGGTCCCCGTTACCGCAAAGGAGCTCAGCGCGCCCTTCAGCTGGCGAAGCGTGACCGCGTCCTGATCCTGCGTGCCATCGGCCACGTTGACGATTTGGCGATAGGCGGTGGAGGTTCCCACCGAGACGGCGCCGAGCAGGCTCATATCCGTGGTGTTGAAAGGAATGAGGCCAGTGCCGGAGAGGATAGATCCCGATGCGGGCGCGACCGCGCGATCCGAAACCGAGCCGGAGCCCAGCGCCACGCCGTCGGCGATGGTGACCGCGGTGCCGCGGCCGAGGGCCAGGGAATTGGCGGCGGATGCGGTCGCCTGATAGCCGAGCGCCGAGGAGCCAACCCCTTGCGCGAAGGCGTCGGTAATCGGCAGCGTCGAGTCGTTGGTGCGCACGTAGCGGATGCCGTCGCCATTGGCGTCCGTGTACGCAGTCGAGGTGTCGCCGGCAAAATTGTTGATCGTGTTGCCGAGCGTGGTGATGTCGGCGGTGTTGGCGGCGATGTCGCTGGTGTTCTGCGTCACCTGCTGGTTGGTCGTGAAGAGCTGCGAGCCGTTGACGGCATCGGTCGAGGAGTTGCTCAACTGGCCTGCCGCGACGTTCTGGATCTGGCGCTCCGCGCCCACCGAACCGACCGAGAACGCGCCGGCCGGGGTTCCGCCGGCGAAGGTGTAGTTGACGCCGCCGATCGTCGTGCCGCCGACATTGGTCGTGGCACCGGTAACGGAATTCAGGCCGATCGACACGTCGCCGGTGTTGGTGGCGACGGCATTCGGGCCAATCGCGACGGAATCGGTCCCCAGAGCCTGGGAATCGGCAAGCGTCGAATTGGCGTGGAAATATTTGATGCCGCCGCCGGTGTTGATGTTGTTGATCGTGTTGCCGAGAGTGGTGATGTCGGCGGTGTTGGCGGCGATGTCGGTGGTGTTCTGCGTTACCTGCTGGTTGGTAGCGAAGAGCTGCGAGCCGTTGATCGCATCGGTCGAGGAGTTGCTCAACCGCCCGGCCGCGACGTTCTGGATCTGGCGCTCCGCGCCCACGGAGCCGACCGAGAATGCGCCCGCTGGAGTTCCGCCGGCGAAGGCGTAGTTCACACCGCCTATCGTTGTGCCGCCGACCACCGTCGTGGTGCCGGATACGGAGTTCAGTCCGATTGCCACATCGCCGGCGTTGTTGGCCACGGCATTGGGGCCGATCGCGACCGAATCCGTCCCCAGAGCCTGGGAGTCGGGCAGCGTCGAATTGGCGCGGAAATACTTGATGCCGGCACCGGTGTTGATGTTGGTGATCGTATTCCCGATGTTGGCGATATCGGTCGTGTTCTGCGTTACCTGCTGATTGGTGGCGAAAAGCTGCGAACCGTTGATGGCGTCGGTCGAGGCGTTGCTGAGCCGGCCCGCCGCGAGATTGGTGAGGGTCCGCTCTGCGCCCGGCGCGCCGATGCTGACGGTCGAGGAAGGCGTCGTGCCGGCGAAGGCGTAGGTCGTGGTTCCGATCGTCGTGCCGCTGGTGCCGACGGCCGCAACAGTCACCGAGCCGGAGCCTAGGGCGACGTCGCCGGAACTCGCCGCGGCGGTCGCGCCGTCGCCCAGGGCGACATTGCCGGCGAGACCGGCGGCACCCGCGGTGGAGCCGTTGCCCAGCGCCACCGAGCCTTGCCCGATCGCCTTGTTGTTGTTGCCGATGGCGACGGCGCCGTTGGCCATATTAGCGGCGGTGGCGGTCGCCGTGCCGTCGCTGTTGGCGATGTTGTTGGCGCCGCCGGTGAAGGCGCCGGTGCCGCTGGCATAGCTCGGATCGCCGATCGAGACCGCGCCGTTGCCATAGGCCGTGTTGTTCGCGCCGATGGAGACTGCCTGGCCGCCAGTCGCGACCGCGTTGGTGCCCATGGCCACTGCGTTGGTGGCATCGGCTTTGGCATTGTTGCCGACGGCGATGGCGCTCTGCGCCGACGCATTGGCGCCGATGCCGAGCGCGGTGCTGGCGATTCCACTAGCGCTGGCACTGACGCCGGCCGCGAGAGAATTGTCTCCCGTCGCCTTGGATCCTGATCCGAACGAGGAGGCATTTGCGCCGCTGGCAACGGCGGTGTTGCCAACCGCGGTGCCGGCGGAGCCGCTCGCAATTGAAGCACTGCCCATCGCGACGGCGAAAGCGCCGGAAGAGAGCGAATTGGTGCCGATCGCGATGCTGTTGGGCAGCGCCGTGTTGGCCTGAACGCCCGCCTGCGCACCCAAGCCGAGAGCGATGGACTGGTTGCCCCACGCGCTGGCTGTGTTGCCCATCGCCGTGGCGCTCGTTCCCGTTGCTTTGGTCAGGATGCCTATGGCAACGGTGTTTTGCTGAGACGCCGTCACATCCGTGCCTAGGGCGATGGCCCCCTGCGCAGTAGCGCCCGCTCCCGCAAGAGTGCGCCCGCCGATATTGATGGAGTTGATCTGTGTAGCGACCGCCTGGAAGCCGATGGCGACGGCATTCTGGTTGCTTGCGATGGCGCTGTTACCTTGGGCAATCGAATCCACGCCGGATGCTGTTGCCCCGAACCCGAGCGCGGTGGCGCGCAGCCCGGTCGCGCGGGTAACAGTGCCGATCGCCGTGGAGTTCACTCCGTCGGCACGCGCATTATTGCCAAAGGCGGCCGCGCTTGTGGTTGCAACCGAATTGACGCCAATAGCGCTTGCTCCGTCCCCGTTGGCCTTGGCGTTCCCGCCCACGGCGAGGGCATTGACGCCGGTTGCGCCTGCGAAGACACCTATGCCTATGGAGTTGAGGCCATTGACACCCATCGCATAGCCGATGGCAATCGTGCCGTCGCCCGTTGCGCTGTTGGAGCTGCCCAACGCCACGCTGTTATTGCCATTCGTCGCGGTGCCGTTACCGATGGCGACGGAGTTGCCGCCGGTCGCCGAACCGCCGCCCGCGGCATATTGCGCCAGCGCCGGCGTGGCGAGGCCGAGCGCGGCGATTGCCGCCAGGCCGCCGAGCATGCTGGCCGGGCTCATGCCGCAGGCCAGAGCCGAACGCGCGTTGCCGCCGCTGCCCAGTGTTCCGAGACCCATATTCTTGCGACCGAGGCCGAGCACGCGATGCGCGTTGCGCAGCGTCGCCATTAGGCGGCGGCGCAGCGAACGGCTCTCGGGAGCGCGGGAGACCCAGTTTCCAGCAAATCGGGCCGACCCGCGCCGAGCGATACGTTCTTGCCTGAAGTTCATTGCGAGAATGCCTCCTTTGGTGGGTCGCGCTCGATAACGGCAGGTTCCGCCGACCCTGCCGCCAAAGCGTGTCTGCTCGAAAATGGGACGATCACATCGGCGCCGCGCGCGAGCAGCGCGTGGCCCTGTTTTTCCCCGATCGCCTCGACGCGATCGAGTGTGTTTTCAAGCCAGGCGTCACCATCCTCGGGGACAGCCTGGAGCGCCGCGGCAACCCGCTCCGGCGGGATCAGCCGCTCGAGATAGGACCGCACCGCCGCCAGATGGACGGCAGGCGCGTCATGCGCGTGAACGACGGTCGTGAGGCCGTAGAGATAATGGGCCAGCAGCATGTCCTGCTTGGCCAGGGGCACGCCATCTCCATAGCGCTTCTCAAGCGTCCTCGATGCCGACTCCAGCCAGTAACCGATCTCCTCGGAAAGGCTCCGGCGAACCGCCGTGTCGTCGCTCATGTCCCCTCGGCCAGCTAGAATCCGAATACCGGATTTGCTGCAGAAAGACAGGTTTTCAGGGGCTCGTATTCCAACAAATTGCTGTTTATCTGAAAATATACCGTAGATCTTCCATAGGTTAACGCAAAATTACTTTAGTAATACCTTTTATAAGCCGATCCATAGATAACCGCGCGGGAATTAGCCCTGCCTGCCGGCCCGCGATCGAACCAGCCTCTCTCGCACCTGCATTGGCGTCACGTCGCGATATTTCTTCATCGTGGTAGTGAGGTGGCTCTGGCTCGAGAAGCCGCTCAGATAGGCGATGTCGGTGATCGACATGCGCCTGTCGGCCAGCAGCTTCTCGGCAAAGTCGAGGCGAAGGGCAAGAACATATTGATGCGGCGTCACGCCGAACGTCTTGGAGAAAGCACGGGCGAAATGGTAGGGTGACAGCCCGCACACAGCCGCCATCTCGGCGAGCGCAAGCTTGCGCGAAAAGTTCTCGCTCAGGAATTGCTCCACGAGGCGAGCGTGGCCGATCGACAGCCCGCCTTTCGCGTTCAGCAGCGGCCGCCTTTCAGCAGGAATTTCCGAATACCAGGCTGGCAGATCGTCATCGCGCCGCAACTCGGACTCCTGATGCTCAGCCCTCCGCAGCTTTGGCCCAACCTTAGCGGGCGCTTTTGGTTCCCTGGACACAATGGTTCGTGATCGCACGTGCTGTCGGCGCTATCCAGTTTGCCCCCCGGCAACAGCCGTCAAAGGCCATGATTTGGTCCGTTCGGTATTTCATGAAATTGCTGTTCCGTTGGGAAAAGTTCCCTTGCGAAAAGTTTTAGCTGCCGCTGATGGGGCTCATCCGTCGACGAGTAAGATTTGATCGTCGCGAGGTAACGAGGACGGCTCTCAGGGGCGGCGCATTTCCGTGACGGATTCGCGCGACGGAAAGCGGATCTCGCCCGATATCAAAGGTTGCGGTGCATGATTCGCGTCGCGCCGAGCGCGGTGCCGCCTCTTTGCTTCAGCGGCCCCGCGCCAGGCTTCCCAAAATCCCGCGCACGATGGCGCGGCCGACGGACGAGCCGACCGAGCGCACCACCGACTTGATGGCGGCTTCGGCCACGGTCTGGCGGTTGGAAGACCGCCGGTTGCCTGTCCCCAGGACATCGTCGAAGCCCGGAATGGTCCAGCGCGAACCGCCGCTGTTCTGCTGTTGTGCCTGAGCCTCGGCGTCCTGCGCCTCCTTGGCCTTTTTCTGCAGCATTTCGAAGGCCGATTCGCGATCGACGGCCTCGTCGTACTGGCCAGCGACCGGGCTCTCGGCGATGATCTTGCGGCGCTCTTCGGGCGTGATCGGGCCGAGCCGCGATGACGGCGGCCGGATCAGCGTGCGCTGGACCATGGCCGGCACGCCCTTGTCCTCCAGCATCGAGACCAGCGCCTCGCCGGTGGCAAGCTGGGTGATGGCGGTGGCGCAGTCGAAATCGGGATTGGGCCGGAAGGTCTCGGCCGCGGTGCGCACCGCCTGCTGCTCGCGCGGCGTATAGGCCCGCAGCGCATGCTGGACGCGGTTGCCGAGCTGGGCAAGCACCTTTTCCGGAATATCCAGCGGGTTCTGGGTGACGAAATAGACGCCGACGCCCTTGGAGCGGATCAGTCGCACCACCTGCTCGACGCGATCGATCAGCACCTTCGGCGCGTCCTCGAACAAAAGATGCGCCTCGTCGAAGAAGAACACCAGCTTCGGCCGGTCGAGATCGCCGACCTCGGGCAGTTCCTCGAATAGTTCCGACATCAGCCAGAGCAGGAAGGTGGCGTAGAGCCTGGGATTCATCATCAATTTGTCGGCCGCCAGAACGCTGATCGCGCCGCGCCCGTCACGGGTGGTGCGCATGATGTCGGCGATGCGCAGCGCCGGCTCGCCGAAGAAGTTGGCGGCACCTTGGCTCTCCAGCACCAGCAGCGTGCGCTGGATGGCGCCGACCGACGGCTTGGTGACATTGCCGTAGCGTGCGCTGAGTTCGTCGGCGCGCTCGGCGATGTTGGCGAGCAGCGCCTGCAGGTCCTTGAGATCGAGCAGCAGCAGGCCTTCCTCGTCGGCGATGCGGAAGGCGATGTTCATGACGCCTTCCTGAGCTTCCGTGAGGTTCATCAGCCGCGACAAAAGCAGCGGGCCCATCTCCGAAATGGTGGCGCGGATCGGATGGCCCTGCTCGCCGAACAGATCCCAGAAGATGACAGGGAATTCCTGGAATTGATAAGGATCGAGCTTCACCTGCTCGGCGCGCTTGACCAGGAAATCCTTGGCCTCGCCCATCATGGATATGCCGGAAAGGTCGCCCTTGATATCGGCGCAGAAGACAGGCACGCCGGCGTTGGAAAAGCCCTCGGCCAGGACCTGCAGGCTGACGGTCTTGCCGGTGCCCGTGGCCCCGGTAACGAGGCCGTGGCGGTTGCCGTAGCGCAGCAGCAGCTCTTCGGCGCGCTGATAGGAATCGTCGGGCTTGCGGCTGGCGCCGATGAAGATACTGGTCTCGTCAACCATGTCCGGTCTCCGCAATCTGTTCCGCTCAAAGGCCTCTCCCGAGGTATAGTAACGCCGGTCGCATGCGGCAATGCCCAGTCTCGATTTTGGGGAGCAGCGAATTTGGCCTTTGGCGCTTGCGGATTCGGTGCATGTTTGGCAATCGATTGGCTGGCCGAGAGAACCCGGCCGGATGATGCATTGTGATATCCGGTTCCTGACCTTAGATTGGCTTGACCGGCTGATGCGACCGAGAAGCGAGGAGAGCGATGGGCGCCGGCGCCTTGACCAGGGATGTCGACCTTCCGAACCCGGACGCCAAGCGTTGGCAGGCGCTGGCGGAAAAGGCGCTTGCCGGCGGTTCCTTCGAGGAAAAGCTCGTCTCCCACACCGATGACGGCATCCGCATCGAGCCGCTCAGCCAACGCTCGACGACCGCCGAGCCGTTGCCGCGTACAAATCCGACCGCGCCCTGGATCGTCAGTCAGCGCGTCGACGACCCGGATGTCGCCCGGGCCAGCGCGCAAGCCCTGGAAGACATCGCCCAAGGTGCCACTGGCCTGTCGCTTGTCTTCGAAGGTGCGCCGAATGCCTTCGGCTACGGCTTGCCGCGCACCGCGGAGGCGCTGGAAAGGGTGCTCGACGGCGTGCCGCTCAACCGCGTTCAGGTGCGCATCGACGCGCACCCCTGGAGTCGCGCCGTGGCCGACTGGCTGCTGGCTTTCCTGAGCCGCCGCCGCTCCGATCCGGCCAAGCTCAACCTTTCCTTCGGCATCGACCCGGCAGCGATCTTCGCCGGAACCGGGCGGCTGCGCACCTCGATCGAGGCGCTGCAGGAATCGATGCCGCAGTCGCTGGCGCATTTCTTCTCGATGGGCGTGCCGGGCGTGCTGCTCGAGGCCGACGGCCGCGTCTTCCACAATGCCGGCGCCACCGAGGCGCAGGAGCTTGGCACGATGATGGCATCGGTCGTGTCCTATCTCAGAATGTTCGAGAAGGCGCGCCAGCCGCTGGTCTATGCGGCGCCCTATATCGGCTTCGCGCTCAGCGTGGACCAGGACCAGTTCCTGTCGATGGCCAAGGTGCGGGCGTTGCGCAAGCTCTGGGCGCGCGTCCAGGAAGCCTGCTCGATCCCGGCCTCGACCGCCAGCATCCATGCCGAGACCTCCTATCGCATGATGACGATGGCCGACCCGGAGACCAACATCTTGCGTACGGCGATCGCGGCCTTCGCGGCGGCAACCGGCGGCGCAGATTCGATCTCGATCCTGCCGCATACCATCACGCATGGGCTGCCGGCCGGCTTTGCCCGCCGCGTCGCCCGCAACGCGCAGCTGATCATGGCCGAGGAAAGCCACATCGGCCGTGTCGCCGATCCGGCCTGCGGCTCCGGTTCGGTCGAGGCGCTGACCAACGATCTCTGCGCCGCGGCCTGGGAAGAATTCCAGCGCATCGAGGCCGAGGGCGGCGTGCTCGCCAGCCTGCAGCAGGGCTATATCCAGAACCGAGTGCAGACGGCCGCCGCCAAGCGCAACGGCGCCTACCGATCGGGCGAGCGCGGCATTGTCGGCACGACGCTTTACCGCGCGCCGGTGGAGCGTCCGGTCGAGACGCTGCCGCGGGAACGGCGTCCAGCGCTGACCGAAGGCGTGGCGACCTGCGAGCCGCTGTTTCCGGTGCGCATCGATCAGTCGATCGGAGCCGGATCATGATCCCGGATTTCAGCCAGATCGGCTGGTCGGAGCCGCGTCGCGCGCCGGTCGAGATCAAGGGCCAGCGGATGACGCCGGAAGGCATCGCCGTAAAACATCTCTACACGGAAGGCGACCTCAAGGGGCTTGCCAATCTCGACACCTATCCAGGCCTGCCGCCCTTCGTGCGCGGCCCCTACCCCACCATGTATGTCCAGCAGCCCTGGACGATCCGTCAATATGCCGGCTTCTCGACGGCCGAGGAATCCAACGCCTTCTACCGGCGCAACCTCGCGGCCGGCCAGAAAGGCCTGTCGGTCGCCTTCGATCTCGCCACGCATCGCGGCTATGACAGCGACCATCCGCGCGTCGCCGGCGATGTCGGCATGGCGGGCGTGGCGATCGATTCCATCCTCGACATGCGGCAGCTGTTCGACGGCATTCCGCTCAACGAGATGACGGTGTCGATGACGATGAATGGCGCGGTGCTGCCGATCATGGCGCTGTACATCGTGGCGGCGGAGGAACAGGGCGTCGCCCAGAACGATCTCGCCGGGACCATTCAGAACGACATTCTGAAGGAGTTCATGGTCCGCAACACCTACATCTATCCGCCGAAACCTTCGATGCGGATCGTGTCGGACATCTTCGCCTACACCTCCAGGCATATGCCGAAGTTCAACTCGATCTCGATTTCCGGCTACCACATGCAGGAAGCCGGCGCGACGGCCGATCTGGAGCTTGCCTACACCATCGCCGACGGCATCGAATATGCCCGCGCCGGCGTCGCCGCCGGCCTCGACATCGACCGTTTCGCGCCGCGCCTGTCCTTCTTCTGGGCGATCGGCATGAACTTCTTCATGGAGGTCGCCAAGCTCAGGGCCGCAAGGCTGCTGTGGTCGAACCTGATGAAGAAGAATTTTGCGCCAAAGGACGAGCGCTCGCTGTCGCTGCGCACCCATTGCCAGACCTCGGGCTGGTCGCTGACGGCGCAGGATCCCTACAACAACATCACCCGCACGATGATCGAGGCGATGGCGGCGACGCAGGGGCACACCCAGTCGCTGCACACCAATTCCTTCGACGAAGCAATGGCGCTGCCGACCGACCATTCGGCGCGGATCGCGCGCAACACGCAGCTCATCCTGCAAAAGGAATCCGGCACCACGCGCATGATCGATCCATGGGGCGGCTCGGCCTATGTCGAGCGGCTGACGCATGATCTGGCGGCGCGCGCGCTTGCCCATATCGAGGAGGTCGAAAACCTCGGCGGCATGGCGGCGGCGATCGAAAAGGGCATTCCGAAGCTGCGCATCGAGGAAGCCGCGGCGCGTACCCAGGCGCGCATCGATTCCGGCGAGCAAATTCTGGTCGGCGTCAACGCGCACCGGCCTGAAGCGGATATCGACGTCGATGTGCTGAAGATCGACAATGCCGAGGTGAAGGCCAGGCAATTGGCGAAGCTGCAGCGGCTGAAAGGCACACGCGACGTCGCGGCGCTGGAGGATGCGCTGGCGGCGCTGACCCGTGCCGCCGAGGGCGACGAGAACCTGCTCGAATTCGCGATCCGCGCGGCGCGCGCCAACGCTACCGTCGGCGAGATTTCGCTGGCGCTGGAAAAGGTATTCGGCCGCCACACGGCGGCGGTGCAGACGATCTTCGGCGTCTATCGCGAGGCGCTCGGCGACAACCCGGGGCTTGAGCGGCTGCAGGAGAAGATCGAAGCGTTCGAAAAGAAATCCGGCGGCAAACCGCGCATCCTGGTCGCCAAGATGGGCCAGGACGGCCATGACCGCGGCCAGAAGGTGATCGCCAGCGCGTTCGCCGATCTGGGATTCGATGTCACCGTCGGACCGATGTTTCAGACGCCGGACGAGATCGCGAAGCTCGCGGTGCAGCACGATGTCGACATCATCGGCGCCTCCTCCTTAGCCGCCGGGCACCTGACGCTGATCCCAGAGCTCAAGGACGCGCTGAAGAAACTCGGCCATGGCGACATGCTGATCGTCGCCGGCGGCGTCATTCCGCCACAAGACTACGACGCGGTGCTGGCCGCAGGCGCGGCGGAGATCTTCCCGCCGGGAACCGTCATCCCGGAGGCGGCCAACCGGCTGATGGATCGGTTGCTGGCCGATCAGTGAGGGCTTGCTGATTTGGCCAAAAGGTTGTTCTATGGAAATAGATGCAACCATGGCGCGATGATGTTCAGACAGTCGTCCAGAGGCTTGAGGACGGATCGGGGGCCTTGCTACTGCCACGCGAAATGCTTGACAGCTTGAGCCTCCAAGGTCGGCGATGAGCTCCAGATCGCCGAAACCGACGACGGCGTCATTCTAAGGCCAATCCGCCACGACAACTACAAACGGGAAATGAACGCTGCTCGCGATGTCGTGGACAAATACGAAGCTGGGTTGTTACAGCAGCTGGCAATTAGGCTTGGCTGCTAGTTCTCGACCTTGTCCGAGAGCTTGACGATTTCCCATTCCTTGCCGTTGACGGTCACGACCTCGCCGATCTTCTTGCCGAATAGAGCCACGGCCATCGGCGAGACATGGGAAATGCTGCCCTTCGACGGATTGGCCTCGTCCTCGCCGACGATGCGCCAATGCACCTTCCTGCCGTCATCGCCTTCCAGGGTGACGCCCATGCCGAAGCGCACCACATCGCTGCCCGGCTCCGGCACCGAAAGCTCCGCGCTTTCGCGTCGCGCGGTCCAGTAGCGCAGGTCGCGCGATACGACAGCGAGGCGCTCGCGGTCGCCACGCCTTTCAGCCTTGGCCATCAGGTCGCGCAGCTCGGCGAGATTGTCCTCGATCATCGCCAGGCCGCGCTCCGTCACCAGGTTGCGGTGCGTGCTGACCGGCCGTTCGCCGACGCCGGCAATGGCGTTCTCGCTGTCTTCTTCGCGCGTGAAAGCTCTGCTCATGCGGTGAACTTAGGCTTGGCGAGGCGACTGCACAAGCGGTTTGCCGATGAGCCCGCCTTGGCACGATTCCTGCGACAGACAGGGCGAAACGCCAGGACCTGTGCCGATGTTGAACAGACGAACGCTGCTTGCCCGGACCGCCGGCTTCGCCGTTGCCGGCGTCTTTGCCGGCAAGGCATCGGCCAAGTCGCTGCCGGGCATCGAGATGGCCGCGATGCGCGGCTCGATCAACGCCACGGAGATCGGCGTGCAGCCGGGCGCGGTCGACGACCAGAGCAAGGTTTTTGCCAGGATGCTGGCCGAGGCCAGCGACCGCGACCAGCCGGTATTCCTGCCGCCGGGCAGCTATCTCGTCTCAAACCTGAAGCTGCCCGCGCGCGTGCGCCTGTCGGGTGTGCCAGGCGCGACTCGCATCGTCTATGGCGGCAACGGCCATCTGATGATGGCCGAACAAGCCGAGCATATCGAGCTCAGCGGGCTGGTGCTCGACGGCGCCAACCGCTGGCTAGCCGACTACACGCAGGGGCTGCTCGACCTGCGCCGTGTCGCCCATCTCGTCATCGACAATTGCCAGGTGACCGGCAGCGGCAAGAACGGGCTGGCGCTCGAGCATGCCGTCGGTCGCGTCGGTCGCTCGGATATTTCGGGTGCTGCAGATGCCGGCATCTATTCAGTCGAGGCCGGCGGGCTGGAGATTTCGGGCAATAACATTTCGGACTGCGCTAATGGCGGCATACTGGTGCATCGCTGGCAGGCTGCGGAAGACGGCACCATCGTCAGCTGCAACCGCGTGCAGAGGATCGGCGCGCGCAGCGGCGGCACCGGGCAGAACGGCAACGGCATCAATGCCTTCCGCGCCGACAACGTCATCATCTCCGGCAACGTCGTCTCCGACTGTGCTTTCACCGCGGTCCGCGCCAACAGCTCAAGCAATTTGCAGATCACCGGCAACACCTGCTCGCGCTCGGGCGAAACCGGGATCTATTCGGAATTCTCCTTCGAAGGCGCAATCATCAGCAACAATCTGGTCGACGGCGCCGCCAACGGCATCTCGATCGTCAATTTCAACGAAGGCGGGCGGATGGCTGTCTGCTCGAACAATATCGTGCGCAACCTCTCGACCATCGGCCCCTACACCGCTGACCCGCCCGGCTTCGGCGTCGGCATCAGCGCCGAGGCCGACACAACGGTGTCCGGCAACGTCGTCGAGAACGCGCCGCTCTATGGCATGCAGCTCGGCTGGGGTCCTTATCTGCGCAATGTCGTGGCGACAGGCAATATCATCCGCAAGGCGGGCACCGGCATCGTCGCTTCGGTCGTCGAAGGTTCAGGCAGCGCCGTGATCTCGGACAATGTCATCGACGGCGCGAAAAACGGCGCCATTGTCGGCCAGCGCTGGGCCGATCCGGTGACCGGCGACCTCACGAAGGCAAGCGACAGCGGCTATGCGCATCTGACCGTCGAGCACAACAAGGTGAGCTAGGACAGTCAGGTGATGCCGGGGATCGGCTTCAACGATCGGTCGGCTTCTCGCGTTTTATTGGCGGCGACTTATCGTGAGCGACATCCGGTACGACATCGACCGTCACTTGGTCCACGAACCAGGCATGGTCGGAGTGAGTACTCGAAGGCGGAAAATCCAGCGTCGGAAAAGCCTTGTTGATCTTGTTAATAGCCCAGACTAAGCCGAACATAACACCGATATAGGCCAACACACACGCAAGCATGGCTTTCAGACCCGCATTATCGGCAACCCAATGCGCTGTCCTCACAGCATAGGCTAAAAGCGCCAGGCCCGTAAAAAGAAGTCCGTATAGAAGACCAAGTGCAACTCGGTGATGCGCCATGCCGTTCCCAGTCTTGATATGCATTCGACTTTGCTCGCAAAGCTCTGAAACCCATTAAAAGCAGAGCATTAAATTTGAACGACCACAATCGCATCGCCAAGGCATTTCGGTCGACTATGGACGGATGCCAACCAAACGCAGCGAAACGGGCTAGGCCACAGCCACGATAAAATGCGCCTGGATCTTGGCCGCCACCTCGCCATGGCCATGCCTATCGGCAAGCGCGGCCGCGGCGTAGTCGGTCGCGGCTTCAAGCTTTGCCGGATCCCTGGCCTCGATCTCGTTGCGAAGCAGGGTGCCCTGGCAATAGGCGACGGCGGGAACGCGTGGCGAGGATGCGCGGCTCTGCTCGGCTCTGGTGTCGATCGTCACATCGGAAAATCCTGCGGCTTCGAGGTCGCGGCGGATCAAGTCCTTGTCGTGATAGCCGTGCGGCGTGCGCGCCAGGAAACGCGGCGGATCGTGCGGAAAGATCGTTGCCAGAGCATTCGTCACGTCGTCGGCGAATATGTTCTCCTCGATGCGATCCCAAACGCTGAAGAGGAAATGTCCGCCGGGCTTCAGCACACGCTTTGCCTCGCGATAGGCAGCGGAACGGTCGGGAAAGAACATGGCGCCGAACTGACAACAGACGAGGTCGAAGGCCGCATCCTCGAAAGGCAGCTTCAGGGCATCTGCCTGGCGCCAGGTAATGCGGCTGTCAGGCCCCTGGCGCGAAGCCGCATAATCGAGCATCGGCTGATTGAGGTCGGTTACGATGTAGCTGGCACCAGGAGAGAGTTTCGGCGCCAAGGCACGGGTGACGGCTCCGGTGCCCGCGGCGGTCTCCAAAACGGCCAAGGGTGAGAAGGACGCCGCTCGCCGTGCGGTCTCCGCGGCATAGGCCTCGAATATCAGCGGCACCATATGGCGATCGTAATTTTCCGGGATGGACCCGGCAAACACCTTGTCCGCTTCCAGCATGGCCAGCGCCCAGCATCCGATTGGTGGTGAGGGAGACTAGCAGAAACATGAACTCGCTGCTGTTCGGTTTTGCGTAGAACCGACGCCGTCCAGGTCGCCAGCGACGAAATTGGCAATCTCAGATTTAGATACACGTTGTGTATGCAAAATGCTATATCGGCGATGGAAGGATACATCGCCATGGCCACCAAAAACCAGGACACCCATGCTAGGCCCGTCAATCTGCGCATCCGCGAGGATATCCGCATCCTGATCGACCGCGCCGCGAAGATACGGGGAAAAACCCGCTCCGACTTCATGATCGACGCCGCCTACCGTGCAGCCGAAGACACGCTGCTCGACCAGACGCTCGTCAAGGTCGATGCCGAAAGCTATCGGCACTATCTCGATATCCTCGACCAGCCGCCGAGCGGCGAGGGATTCGCCCGCCTGGTGAATGCGCCCAAGCCTTGGCGGGACTGATGCTTTCGGCGCCAGCCCTTTTAGCCGATGCGCACGAGCTCGACTTTTTTCAAAGCGGGACCGACAGCCTGGATCAGTGGCTTCGGCGGCGGGCGCGCGCCAATCAAGTCAGCGGGGCGTCCAGAACCTATGTGGTTGCGGAAGGTACGCGCGTCGTCGGTTACTACTGCCTTTCATCGGGCGGACTTGACCTGGCGGATGCGCCCGGTTCGATCCGGCGCAATATGCCCGATCCCGTGCCCATGGCTGTGCTTGGCCGTTTGGCCGTCGATGCGAACTGGCAAGGCAAGGGTCTGGGCGTTGCTCTGCTGCAGGACGCGGTGCTGCGGACGGGCCAAGCGGCAGCCATTCTCGGCATTCGCGGTCTGCTGGTTCATGCCATATCGGATGAAGCCAGGACGTTTTATGAGCGCTATGGCTTTCAGGCTTCGCCAAAGAATCGGATGACTTTGGTGCTGTCGCTGAAGACAGCTAGTTGAGCGCCGCCGTCGGCCGCAGCAAGCCGACCTTGGCGCCTATACGGCTTTCGATCGCGGGATGGGCAAGTTCGGTGAGCCTTGCCGCAACCGCTTCATCGCCGCACAGCAGCTTTGCCAACACGGCGGCGATCATCACTTCGGCTCCCCTGCCTGCGCCATCATCGCATTTCAAGGCGATGCCGAGGCCAAGTCCGGGCAATGCCGCGCAATAGACGCCTTCGGCGCCGGTCTTGACGAAGATGCGACCGGGTGCTGCCTGCATCAGCGCGACGTCGGCCCTGCCGGTGCCCGCGACCAGGAACGGCTCGGCCATGCAGGCCGAAAGCAGCCGCTTCGCCGCCTTGGCGCGCGCGGGCGCAAGGCCCCTGCCCGTCGCCATGCGGGCAAAGCCCTGAGCAAAACTCTTCAACGGCACGGCGTAGGTCGGGATCGAGCAGCCGTCGATACCGCAATGGTCGACGTCATGCGCCGCGCCGGTCACGGACTGCATGGCGTCGCGCACCATCTCCTGCAGCGCATGGCCGGCTTTGACATAGCCGGCGTGGGAAATGCCGGCATGCACGCAGGTGCAGAGGAAACCGGAATGCTTGCCGGAGCAGTTGTTGTGCAAAGCGTTGGGCACGTTGCCGGCGCGGGCGAGCGCGATGGTGGCGTCGTGGCTCGAGGGCCAGTGCGTACCGCATTCCAGCGCCGTCCTGTCGAGGCCCGCCCTGGCGAGCATCGCGGTGGCCAATTCGACATGGGCCGGCTCGCCCGAATGCGAGGCGCAGGCCAGCGCCAACTCGCGGTTGCCGAAGCCGTAGGCATCGGCGGCACCCGATTCCACCAGCAGCAATGCTTGGATTGCTTTCACCGCCGAGCGCGGGAACACGGGGCGGTCCGTGTCGCCGATTTCCCAGACGGGCTTGCCGTCGGCGTCGAAGACGGAGACCGCGCCGCGGTGGGCGCTTTCGACCACCTCGCCGCGCGTGACTTCGACCAGAACCGGATTTGTCATGTTGCCTCCCGCACGCGCCGCCCAAGGAGGGCGCGCTTTGATGCGGGCCGCTTCTACCTGATCCGGTCGAGGATGGAAACGTAGTTGGCGACCGCCGCGCCACCCATGTTGAAGATGCCGCCGAGTTTTGCGCCCGGCACCTGGATGCCGCCGGCTTCGCCGGTGAGCTGCATGGCTGTCAGCACATGCATCGAGACACCGGTAGCGCCGATCGGGTGACCCTTGGCCTTGAGGCCGCCGGACGGGTTGACCGGCAGCCGACCGTCCTTTGCCGTCGTGCCATCCAGCGCCAGCCTGGCGCCCTCGCCTGGCTTGGCGAGCCCCATCGCTTCGTATTCGATCAGCTCGGCGATGGTGAAGCAGTCATGCGTCTCGACGAAGGAGAGGTCGTCGAGCGTGACGCCAGCCTTCTTCAGCGCCTGCTCCCAGGCGCGCTCGCAACCCTCGAAGGAGAGGATGTCGCGCTTCGACATCGGCAGGAAGTCCTGCACATGTTCGTTGGCGCGGAAAGTTACGGCGCGGCGCATCTTCAGCGCCGTCGCCGTGTCGGTGAGAACGAGCGCCGCGGCGCCGTCGGAGACCAGCGAGCAATCGGTGCGCTTCAGCGGACCGGCGACGAACGGGTTCTTCTCGCTTTCCTGGCGGCAGAACTCGTAGCCGAAATCCTTGCGCATCTGGGCGTAGGGATTGTCGACGCCATTCTTGTGGTTCTTGGCGGCGATCATGGCAAGCGCGTCCGATTGGTCGCCATAGCGCTGGAAATAGGCCTGCGCGATCTTGCCGAAGACGCCGGCGAAGCCAGCCGGCGTGTCGCCATCTTCCGGCAGGTAGGAGGCCTTGAGCAGGTTCTTGCCGATCTCGGGTCCGGGCGTGGTCGTCATCTGCTCGGCGCCGACCACCAGCACGATGCGAGCGGCGTTGGCGTCGATGGCGCGGATGCCTTGACGGACAGCGGCCGAGCCGGTAGCGCAGGCGTTCTCGACGCGCGTCGCCGGCTTGAAGCGCAGCCGGTCATCGGCCTGGAGCACGAGGCTCGCGGTGAAATCCTGCGGCGAGAAGCCGGCGTTGAAATGGCCAAGCACGATCTCGTCGACATCGTCCGGACCGATGCCGGCGTGGTCGAGCGCTTCGACGGCGACCTTGGTGATCAGGCCCTCCAGCGTCTCGCCTTCGAGCTTGCCGAAGCGCGAATGCGCCCAGCCGACGATGCATGCGGTCATGGCAGCCTCCATTTGCGCCGCAGCCTAGCACGATCGCGCGCGGCACGTGATTCAATATTGTTCAATAGTGAACCGTTTTCCAGCCCCAGGCATGGGCCAGATCGAGATGAAAGGTTGATCCCACGTCGATTTTTTATTGATTGATCCGTCAATAAAAAATAATCTAACTGCAGAATCGGATTCCAAAATGCCGAAAATCGGAATGGAGCCAGTGCGCCGCAAGGCGCTGATCGACGCGACGATCTCGGCGATCGGCGAGCGCGGATCGCTGGACGTGACAATGTCGGAGATCGCCGGCCGCGCCGGGGTATCGTCGGCGCTGGCGCATCACTATTTCGGCGCCAAGGACGAACTGCTCTTCGCCACAATGCGGCACATCCTCGCCGAGCTCAACACCGACACAAGGCGCGCGTTCGGCATTGCCGCCACGCCGCGCCAGCGCGTCTCGGCCGTCGTCGCCGTCAGCTTTTCCGACGATCAGTTCCAGCCTCAGATCATCGCCGCCTGGCTCGCCTTCTATGTCGAGGCGCAGAAATCGACGGAGCTGCGGCGGCTGCTGCGCATCTATGCGCGGCGGCTCCATTCGAACCTAATGAGCGGGCTGACCGGCATCCTGCCTCGGACCGAGGCCGACCGCGTGGCGGAAGCGACCGCGGCCCTGATAGACGGGCTCTACATCCGCCGCGCGCTGAAGGACGGCGTGCCCGACGCGCAGACCGCGATTGCGCTCGTGGAAGACTATCTCGAAACCAAGCTCAACGGACGGAGCCTGCCTTGACCACCCGGCGACCCAATTTCCTGATCGTCATGGTCGATCAGCTCAACGGCACGTTCTTTCCGGACGGCCCGGCGGACTTCCTGCACGCGCCGCACCTGAAGGCGCTTGCCGCGCGCTCGGCGCGTTTCGCCAACAATTACACCGCCTCGCCGCTCTGCGCGCCTGGCCGCGCGTCATTCATGAGCGGGCAATTGCCGTCGCGCACCGGGGTCTATGACAACGCCGCCGAGTTCACGTCTTCCATTCCGACCTTCGCCCACCATCTGCGCGCCGCCGGCTATTATACCTGCCTGTCCGGCAAGATGCACTTCGTCGGGCCCGACCAGTTGCACGGTTTCGAGGAGCGGCTGACCACCGACATCTATCCCGCCGATTTCGGTTGGACGCCGGATTACCGCAAGCCCGGCGAGCGCATCGACTGGTGGTATCACAATCTGGGTTCGGTCACCGGTGCCGGCGTCGCCGAGATCACCAACCAAATGGAGTATGACGACGAGGTCGTGTTCCTGGCCACGCAAAAACTCTACCAGCTGTCGCGCGAGCAGGACGACGCGGGTCACCGTCCCTGGTGCCTTACCGTTTCGCTGTCGCATCCGCACGACCCCTATGTGGCGCGCAAGCAATATTGGGATCTCTACGAGAACTGCCAGGCGCTCGATCCTGAAACCCCGTTCATCCCGCATGGCGAGCAGGACACGCATTCGCAACGGCTCTATCGCGCCAGCGACTACCAAGCCTTCGAGATCACGCCAGAACAGGTGCGCCGTTCGCGGCGCGGCTATTTCGCCAACATCTCCTATGTCGACGACAAGCTCGGCGAGATTCTGGACGTCCTCAAGCGTACCCGCATGCTCGACGACACCACTGTCCTGTTCTGTTCGGACCACGGCGACATGCTGGGCGAACGCGGCCTGTGGTTCAAGATGAGCTTCTTCGAGGGATCCGCCCGCGTGCCGCTGATGATTGCCGGCAAGGGCGTTCCGGCCGGGCCGATCAAGACACCGGTTTCCAATCTCGACGTGACGCCGACGCTCTGCGACCTCGCCGGCATAGACATCGCCGCAATCGCGCCGTGGACCGACGGCCAGTCGCTGCTGCCGCTGCTCGACGGCAAAGCGCGAAGCGGGCCGGTGCTGATGGAGTATGCGGCCGAAGGCTCCTACGCGCCGCTGGTCGCGATGCGCGACGGCAAATACAAATTCGTCCATTGCGAGCTCGACGCGCCGCAACTGTTCGATCTCGATACCGATCCGCTCGAGCGTGACAACCTCGCCGAGGATCCGGCGAACGCAGCCCTGGTGGCGATGTTCATGGACAATGTCAGGGCCCGCTGGGACATGGCTGCCTTCGACGCCGCCGTGCGCGAAAGCCAGGCGCGCCGCTGGGTTGTCTATCCGGCGTTGCGCAACGGCGCCTACTACCCGTGGGATTTCCAGCCGCTGCAGAAGGCGTCGGAACGCTACATGCGCAATCACATGAACCTCGACAATCTCGAAGAGAGCAAACGCTATCCGAGAGGCGAATAATGGCTGACGTTCTCGTTCCCACACTCGACCATCTGAAACAGGCCTATGCCGTCACCTCGACGGCCACGCAGGTGACGCCGCTGCTGGAGTCGGTTGCGCTCGCAAAAGAGACAGGTGCAGCGCGGATCTTCGTCAAGCCGGAGTCGCTGCAATGGGCCGGCTCCTTCAAGGTGCGCGGCGCCTATTGGCGGTTGAACCGGCTTTCGCCGGATGAAGCGAAAAAGGGGGTCGTCGCCTATTCCTCTGGCAATTTCGCGCAAGGGCTGGCGGCGGCCGGCCAGGCGCTGGGCATTCCCGTCACCATCGTCATGCCGATCGACGCGCCCGCCGCCAAGCGCGACGCGACCGCCGGTTATGGCGCGCGCGTGGTGCTGACCGACCATGGCGAGCGCGCCCGCGAGGAAGTTGCGGCTGCAAAGGCGCGCGAGATCGCCGAGAGCGAGCACCTCACCTTGCTGCATCCCTTCGACGATCCTGAGATCGTGGCCGGCCAGGCCGGCGCGGGGCTTGAAGCGCTCGACCAGCTGGCAATGAAGAAGGCGCAGGCCGACCTGGTGTTCTGCTCGGTCGGCGGCGGCGGACTGATCGGCGGTGTTTCGCTGGCCTTCCACTATCTGTCGCCCAAGACCGAGATCATCGCCGTCGAGCCGGAAGGTTTCAACGGCATGGGCTCGTCGCTGGCGCATGGCGCGATCGAGACCATGCCGATCGGGCCGAAATCGATCTGCGACGGGCTGATGGCGCGCAAGCCCGGCGACGCGCCCTTCGCGGCGGTGAGCGCTGCCGGGGTGCGCGGTGTCACCGTCGACGACGCCTCGGTGCGGCGGGCGATGAAGATCGCGTTCGAGCGGATGAAGCTGGTGCTCGAACCTTCGGGCGCGGCATCGCTCGCAGCGCTGCTCGGCGGCAAGGTGGATGTGAAGGACAAGACCGTCCTTGTGGTTGCAACCGGCGGCAATGTCTCGCTCGCCGACTTTATGGCGCACATGAACAATGCTTGAAGCGGATTTCGTCATCATCGGCTCCGGCTCCGCCGGCTCGGCCATGGCCTACCGGCTGTCGGAAGACGGCAAGCACTCGGTGATCGTCATCGAGTTCGGCGGCACCGATATGGGGCCGCTGATCCAGATGCCGTCGGCGCTGTCGATCCCGCTCAATATGAGTCTTTACGACTGGGGTTTCGCCAGCGAGCCGGAGCCGCATCTCGGCGGGCGCGTGCTTGCCACCCCACGCGGCAAGGTGCTCGGCGGCTCGTCCTCGATCAACGGCATGGTCTATGTGCGCGGACATGCGCATGACTTCGACCACTGGGCCGAACAGGGCGCCGCAGGCTGGGCGTTCGCCGACGTGCTCCCCTATTTCAAGCGCATGGAGGATTGCGACGGCGGCGAGGACGGCTGGCGAGGCAAAGGCGGACCATTGCATGTGCAGCGCGGCACTCGGAAAAATCCGCTCTACGGCGCCTTCGTTGAGGCGGGCCGCCAGGCCGGGTTCGAGCTGACCGACGACTATAACGGCTCCAAGCAGGAAGGTTTCGGGCCGATGGAACAGACCATTCTGGGCGGCCGCCGCTGGTCGGCGGCGAACGCCTATCTCAAGCCGGCTCTCAGACGCGGAAATGTCAGGCTGCTCAAGGGTTTCGCCCGGCGCGTGGTAATCGAGAATCAACGCGCGATCGGCGTCGAGATCGAAGCTGACAAAAAGATTCAGGTCGTTAAGGCGCGCCGTGAGGTGATCGTCGCGGCGTCGTCGATCAATTCGCCGAAGATCCTGATGCTGTCAGGCATCGGCCCGGGTGCGCATCTCCAGGAAAACGGCATCCAGGTGGTTGCCGACCGGCCGGGCGTCGGCGCCAATCTGCAGGACCACCTGGAGCTTTATATCCAGCAGGAATCGACCAAGCCGATCACGCTGAACTCGGTGCTCAATCCCTTCTCCAAGGCGCTGATCGGCGCGCAATGGCTGTTCTTCAAGACCGGCCTTGGCGCCACCAATCATTTCGAGGCGGCAGCCTTCGTGCGTTCGCAGGCCGGCATCGACTATCCCGATATCCAGTACCACTTCATCCCGGCGGCCGTGCGCTATGACGGCAAGTCGGCGGCGAAGTCGCACGGCTTCCAGGCGCATGTCGGCCCGATGCGCTCGAAGTCCCGCGGCTCGGTGAGCTTGCGCTCGCCCGATCCGAAGGCCAAGCCGGTGATCCGCTTCAACTATATGTCGCATCCGGACGACTGGAGCGAGTTCCGCCACTGCATCCGGCTTACGCGCGAGATTTTCGGCCAGAAAGCCTTCGACGGCTTTCGCGGCAAAGAGATTTCACCGGGCAGCCATGTGCAGTCGGACGACGAGCTCGACGCCTTCATCCGCGACCATGCCGAGAGCGCCTACCATCCTTGCGGCACCTGCAGGATGGGCCGCGCCGACGACCTGACCAGTGTCGTCGATCCGGAATGCCGGGTGATCGGCGTCGAGGGGCTGCGCGTCGCCGACTCCTCGATCTTCCCGCGGGTGACCAACGGCAACCTCAACGCGCCCTCGATCATGACCGGCGAGAAGGCGTCCGACCACATCCTTGGCCGAACGCCGCTGGCGCCATCCAACCAGGAACCGTGGATCAATCCGCGCTGGCAGGTGGCGGACCGATAGGGCATTGTCGGGCAGACCGCCCGATCGGCCAACAGTTCTGGAGAAAGCCATGCGCGCCCAACCGACGGCCTCGCACTACGTCAACGGCCGCTACATCGAGGACGAAGGCGGTGCGCCGCTGCCGGTGATCTATCCGGCGACGGGCGAGACCATCGCAACGCTGCATTCAGCGACGCCGAACGTTCTGGAGCTCGCCATCGAAGCCGCCCGGGCCGCGCAGCCGGCCTGGGCACGGTTGAAGCCTGTCGAACGCGGCCGCATCCTGCGCCGCGCAGCTGACATCCTGCGCGCACGCAATGCCGATCTGGCCCGCATCGAGACGCTGGACACCGGCAAGGCTATCCAAGAGACGCTGGTGGCCGACGCCCCTTCGGCAGCCGACTGCCTGGAATATTTCGCCGGAGCGGTCGCCGCCTTCAATGGCGAGATGATCGATCTCGGCGGACCCTTCGCCTACACGCGACGCGAGCCGCTCGGCGTTTGCGTCGGCATCGGCGCCTGGAACTATCCCATCCAGATTGCCGGCTGGAAGTCGGCGCCGGCTTTGGCCATGGGCAATGCCATGGTGTTCAAGCCGTCGGAGAACACGCCGCTTTCGGCTCTGGCGCTGGCCGAAATATACAGCGAAGCGGGGCTGCCCGACGGATTGTTCAACGTCGTGCAGGGTTACGGCGATGTCGGCGCAGGTCTCGTCGGCCATGATGTCGTGGCAAAAGTTTCGGTGACCGGCTCGGTGCCGACCGGTCGCAAGGTGCTGTCGCTTGCCGGCTCGAAAATGAAGCACGCGACGATGGAGCTCGGCGGCAAGTCGCCGCTGATCGTCTTCGACGACGCCGATCTCGAGAACGCCATCGGCGGCGCCATGCTCGGCAACTTTTATTCCACCGGCCAGATCTGCTCGAACGGCACGCGCGTCTTCGTGCAGAAGGGCCTGCACGACCGCTTCGTCGAGCGGCTTGTCGAGCGCACCAAGAAAATCCGCATCGGCGACCCGCTCGATCCGGAAACGCAGATGGGTCCGCTGGTTAGCAAGGCGCAGCAGGACAAGGTCGTGTCCTATATCGAAGCCGGCAAGCAGGATGGCGCCAGCCTAGCCTGTGGCGGCAATTTGCCGTCACTGCAGGGTTTCGAAGGCGGTTTTTTCGTCGAACCTACGGTGTTCACCAATGTCGCCGACACCATGCGGATCGCGCGCGAGGAGATTTTCGGACCGGTGATGAGCGTGCTCAAATTCGGCAGCGAGGACGAGGTGATCGAGCGCGCCAACGATACCGAATTCGGGCTGGCGGCGGGCGTGTTCACGCGCGACCTGCCGCGCGCGCATCGCGTCATCGCCGAGCTGCAGGCCGGCACCTGCTGGATCAACGCCTACAATCTCACGCCGGTGGAAATGCCTTTCGGCGGAGTCAAGCAGTCCGGGATCGGCCGCGAGAATTCGCTGGCCGCGCTGGCGCATTATTCGCAGCTGAAGGCGGTTTATGTCGAGACGGGGGACGTGGCAGCGCCCTACTGAATAGTTACGGGCGCACATTCTTAGGAAGGGCCATGATGATCTTCTTGATCACTCGCTCGTCCACGTCAAGGTCCGAAATCAAGACGACCACATTTGATCTGAGCCTGCTCGTGACTGCCCCACCGAACCGGAACAGCCCGCTCCTGACATACACTGGTCGGGTAAGTTTCAGATGAGCGGCCAACGAAGCCCTACTGGATATAAAGCTTACGCGCTGGACGTTGCTCCAAGGCATCGGGCCATCCAGCTGCCGCCTATCCCATAGGGTTTCTCTCGTGAGAATGAGCGATGGGCGTGAACTCGCCGCGTCCATTGCCGCCCTTGCTAGCGTTCCCGCGAACAGTGCGCCGACAAGAAGACAGCCGAGGATCCCAGCAAGCCACCCTAGCCGGTCGAGTGAATTTCCTGCTTCCCAGTTTTGGACCGCAGTGGAGTAGAAGCCCACTGAAGAAGATAGTGCCCACACCGAGGCTATGCCGAAGATGGGCAAGTACCAAGGAAAGCGGCTGCGGGCTTCTATTGGGAGTTTAATCCTTGTCGGCGGAATGCCCTGGGTCTTCCAAAGGGTTGTATCGCCCGGAAGGTCTACAAAGTCGCCGGCGTCCGCCTCTTCCAACCTTTCACCCCTTCTCCGTCGTTCCGTCCAGATACTGCGTCAGCGCACAGACTAGGTGGTAGAAGATGCTGGCCGGCACGTCGGTCGCCAGCGAACGGCCGCGTTCGTCGATGCGGTCGATCCACAGGCCGAGCGGCGCCGGATCTATATGCCAGCGGAACAGGCGGCCGACGCGCGCCTCGATCTCGGGCTTGAGGTCCGGCCCGCCCGAGCCGTCGAGCGCGATTGCTGCTTTGATCGCCTCGGCCTGCGGCCAGCTTCGCGAGACCGTGTCGAGCGGCAGTCCCTGGCGCGAGACGGCGCCATAGGCGAGGCCGGTGGCGCGGTTGAGGCCGTTGGCAACGGCCGAGGCATAGAGCTTGCGCGCGAAAGCGGTGAGTTCGCCCTGGCCGCTGCGAGCGGCGAAATCGACCAGCAGCGAGGCCCATTCGAAGTGATGGCCAGGCTCGGTCCAGCTCCGCTTCTCGCCCGCCGCCGGCTTCCAGCCGTCGTCGAAATATTCACCCAGTGTCCAGCTTTCGGCATCGAAGAAATGGCTGCGGAAAAGATCGATGATGCGTGCCGCGCGGCGCAGATAGGCGCGCTCGCCCGTCGCCTTGTGCCAGGCGAGGAAGGCCTCGAGCAGATGCATGTGCGGATTGGAGCGCCGTTCCTCCGCGCCGTCGGAGGTTTCCAGAAAGCCGGTCAGGCGGGCATCCTCCAGATGCGCGTCGAGGAAGGCGAATGTCTCCTCTGCGAGCCGCAACGCGTTGGGATGGCCCGACATATGGGCATGCGCCAGCGCCAGAAGCACGCAGGAATGGTCGTAGGCATCCTCGACCGGATCGGCGACCGAGCCGTCGATGTTGAGGGTGCGCACCCAGCCGCCGCGATCGGTGCGGCCCTGCCCCGCCATGAAGTCGATGCCGTGCGCGATCAGCCGGTCGGCCGGGCCGTCCCAGCCGCGCTCCTTGGCGACCGCGAAAGCATAGACCTGACGCGCCTGGGTGCGCATGCGCTTGGGTTTCATCAGCGGCGCGGCGTCGAAGCCGAGCGCCTCGTGGAAGCCGCCATGGCGTTCGTCGACGCCGAGCGTCGACCATAGCGGCAGCGTCTCCTCGAACAGCCAATGGCGCACGCGGCGCCGCCAGGCGCCGCTCTCGATGACGCGGTCATGCGCCGGCGTGAACCTTGTTTCGAGCCGGCCGGATTTCTCCAGTTGCTCGACGATCTTCTTGACGTGCTGGCTGTGGCTGACCGGCGCGACGAACGTCGCATCGGCCGTGGAGACGATCGCCACGTCCTTCATGCCGATGGCCGACAGCAGCCGACCCTCGCTGCGGATATAGGAATTCTCGCAATCGATGGCGACGACGTCTCCAACGATGACGTTGCCGCCCTTGTCGGACGGGCCGACATCGAGCAGCGACTGCCAGGAGCCGAGATCGTTCCAGCGGAAGCCGGCGGGCACCATGGCGATATCTTTCGCCTGCTCCATGATGGCGTAGTCGATCGAGGTCGACGGGATCGCGGAATAAAGGTCCAGCGGCATATAGAGGCCGGACAGATCGCTGGTCGCAGCCTCGTAGGCGGCCTCCGTCGCCTGCCATATTTTCGGCTCATAGGCCGCGAAGGCGTCGCGCATGGCGCCGGCCCGAAACAGGAAGATGCCGGTGTTCCAGTAGAAGCTGCCGGCGTCGACATAGGCCTGCGCGGTGGCGAGATCCGGCTTCTCGACGAAGCGCGAGACGTCGAAGACGCCGTCCCTGCCGGTCCCGACCTCGATATAGCCGTAGCCGGTCTCGGGCTGGGTCGGCTTGAGGCCGAACACCACGAGCCGCCCGGCATTTGCCGCGGCCGCGCCCGCCTCGATGCTCTGCCAGAACTGGCCAGGCGTCGAGATCTCATGATCGGACGGCACTACCAGAACCAATTCGTCGCCATAGTCGGAGAGCGTGCGCAGGCTGGCCAGCGCCACGGCGGCGGCCGTGTTGCGGCCCGTCGGCTCGAACAGCGGTCCGCCGCCGGCCAGATCGATGCCGGCAAGGTCGGCATGGACGCGGTCGGCGTGACGCTCCGAGGCGATCAGGAAAATCGGCGTCTCGCCTTGCGTGCGCGCCGCCAGCCGGCGCACGGTCTTGGCCAGCATCGAGCCATCGCCGGAGAAGTCGTGGAACTGCTTGGGGTTGTCCTCGCGCGATAGCGGCCACAGCCGCGACCCGACGCCGCCGCTCATGACGAAACTGACGATGCGCTGGCTCATGAACGACCCTGTCAAAAGTCCGGCTCCCATGGGTCGGACTTACGACAAAAGCCTTTAAGCCCACCTTTACCCGACAGCCAAATCCTATGCCACTCGGGCAAGCTCCGCGAAAGAAAGGAAATGCGACAGAAGGACTGCCATTGCCGCTTGCAGGATCGGAAAGCGGCAGCTATAAGCCCGCGGTCTGGTCACGGAGTGTAGCGCAGTCTGGTAGCGCACCTCGTTCGGGACGAGGGGGTCGCAGGTTCAAATCCTGCCACTCCGACCAGAAAAAACAAGCACTTGGCCTTTCCCGAAATCGCCATCCGTCTGAAATCCGGACTGCCGTCAATCGTCGCCGTAGCTCTCCGGCAGATGGCGCCGGAGTTCCATCGCGTCGTGGAGAACGCGGCCAATTCCGATGACCTCAAGCGTCATCCGGTAGAGCAGGAAATGGCGTGGTCGCAGAACAATGCCGTGTTCGGTCCATGCTCGATCCCGACTATAGCGCAAGTGATAGCTGCGGATATTGCTTCCCAGGTCCGCGCGGGCGATGCTGCCCACCCGTTCGGGATCGGCAGCAATGTCGCGCAACGCCGCAATCAGCAACCCTTCGTAACGGACACGCGCGATCTCGCCGAAATTGACTTCCGTGTAGGCGAGTTTTGAACGATGTCTTCCTTCGCGGCTGCTGAAAGCCGGTACAGGACCATGGCGTTACAAGCCTGGTTTTTTCGCGCGTAAGCTTGCCTGCCGCCCCAGGCCATTCATAAATTTTTCGAGACTGTCTCCAGCAATATCCTCGAAACGGCCTTGCTCGATGTCGTGGAAACCGATGCTGGCTGCCTCCCTGAGCGCGGCCAGCTTTGCCGACTCCCTCGCCTCGCGCTGCTCGATCAGCCGCAAGCCATCACGCAATACCTCGCTGGCGTTCTGATAACGCCCGGTTTTCACCAGCCGATCCTCTTCGAGGTGTTCCGTCAGGACAACATTGCGGGTCGGCATCGCGGTATCAGCTCCAATTCAACAGGCATGATCTAGGGGGACGCATATTATGCCAATACCGTCGCTCGAACGATGTGTGATCTTCGAAAACAGAATCGTGCGACAACGCTCGACAACGGTTTCTCACTTTGGCCTAATGGCAACCCGCCATGCTCCTGGATGCGCGGGACCGCAGGACGGCGAACCAGGGTTGAGAGTATGAAGTTCACGCCGACGGCCATTCTACCGACAATTGCGGTCCTCTTGTTCGCGGCGGGCTGCTCATCGACCACCGCGTCGATCAGCCCGGCGAACTACGACAAAATGAACTGCCCCGAGCTCAACAATGCGGTCGGCGACACCGCGACCGATATTTCACGCACCGCAATCGCTCGCGGCAAGGTCGCCAACACCAGCGTGCCGACATGGCTGCTCGGCGGCGAGCGCGTGAAGACGGCGATCGCCAATCGCGAAACCGCGCGGATCGAACGGCTGCAGCAACAGCAGCAGGTGATCGTCGCGACGCGGAACCGGAGGTGCCCGTCCTCGCCGTGAGGCGAGCGAGGTCAAGCTTGCCCCGGCTTCAAGCGCTCATGCGGAACCGTGCCGTATCGATCGCGGCGTTCATCAGCGTCTGGGTGTAGGCTTCGCGCGGATTGTCGAAGATTTCTTGCGTCGCACCTTCCTCGACAATCTTTCCCTGCTTCATGACGATGATGTAGTCGGCCATGGCGCGGACCACCGCGAGGTCGTGGCTGATGAAGAGGTAGGACAGCTCGTGGTCGGCCTGAAGCTTGCGCAACAACTCGACGATCTGCTTCTGCACGGAACGGTCGAGCGCCGAGGTCGGCTCGTCGAGCACCACCACTTTCGGCTTCAGGATCATGGCGCGGGCAATGGCGATGCGCTGGCGCTGACCGCCGGAGAATTCATGCGGGTAGCGGTTGCGCGCATTGGGGTCGAGGCCGACCTCGCGCAGCGCCTCGACGGCGCGCTGGTCGCGCTGCTTGCCGGTCAGCGAGGGCTCATGCACCAAAAGGCCCTCGGTGATCACCTGGCCGACGGTCATGCGCGGCGACAACGAGCCGAACGGATCCTGGAACACGAGCTGCAATTCGCGCCTGAGCGGCCGCATCGCCTGGCGGTCCGCGTCCGAAATGTCGCGGTCGCCAAAGCGGATCACGCCGTCGCTGGGCAAGAGCCTGAGCAGCGCGCGGCCCAGCGTCGACTTGCCTGAACCGGACTCGCCGACGATGCCGATCGTCTGGTTGCGCTTCAGCCGGATCGAGATCCTGTCCACCGCGCGCAGCATCAGCGGCTCGCCGCCAAGAAAGCCGCCGCCGATCTTGAAGACGACTTCGACATTGCGGCCTTCGAGCAGTACCGGCGCACTGGCGGGCGGCGCCACCTTGGTGCCCGTCGGCTCGGCCGCGAGCAGCATCTTGGTGTAAGCATGCTGCGGATTGGCGAAGAGCGCTTCCGCATCGCCCTCCTCCACCACCTCGCCCAGGCGCATGACATAGACGCGGTCGGCGAAACGGCGCACGATGCCGAGGTCGTGGGTGATGAAGACGATGGCCATGCCGAGCTTGCGCTGCAGTTCGGCAAGCAGCATCAGAATCTGCGCCTGGATGGTGACGTCGAGAGCCGTCGTCGGTTCGTCGGCGATGAGGATGTCCGGATCGTTGGCCAAGGCCATGGCGATCATGACGCGCTGGCGCTGGCCGCCCGACATCTCGTGCGGATAGGATTTCATCCGCCGTTCGGGATCGGGAATATGCACCAGCCTGAGCAACTTCAGCGCCTCTTCCCGCGCGGCCGCCGCGGAAAGCCCGCGATGCCGGCGGATCGGCTCGATCAGCTGGTTGCCGATTGTGTAGAGCGGGTCGAGCGAGGTCATCGGCTCCTGGAAGATCATGCTGATCTTGCGGCCGCGCACCTGGTTCAGCTCGCTCTTTGACATCGTCAGGAGATTGCGACCGCGGTAGTCGACCTGACCGGTCGCCTCGCCATTGGAGGAAAGCAGGCTCATCGCCGCCATCATCGTCTGGCTTTTGCCGGATCCGGATTCGCCGACGACGGCGACCGTCTCGCCGGCGTTGACCTTGATGTTGATGCCCTTGACGGCCTCGACCGTGCCGTCGAGGGTCTGGAAGCGGACGCGCAGGTCCTTGACGCTGAGGATCGTTTCAGAACCAGTCATCTCAGCGGTCCTTGGGATCGAGCGCGTCGCGCAGGCCGTCGCCGACGAAATTCAGGGCGAACAGCGTCGAGACGAGGAAGAAGGCCGGGAACAAAAGCAGCCAGTTGGCGTAGCCGATGTTCTTGGCGCCGACCGAGATCAGCACGCCCCAGCTGGTCATCGGCTCCTGCACGCCTAGACCGAGGAAGGACAGGAAACTCTCCAGGATGATGACCTGCGGCACCAAGAGCGTCATGTAGATGACCACCGGGCCAAGCAGGTTGGGGATGACATGGCGCAACAGGATGCCGCGCTGGCCGACGCCCATGGCCTCCGCCGCCTGGACATATTCCTGCCTGCGGATCGACAGCGCCTGGCCGCGCACGATGCGCGCCATGTCGAGCCACAACACAGCGCCGACGGCCAGGAACATCAGCACGAAGTTGCGGCCGAAAAACACCACCAGCATGATGACGAAGAAGATGAACGGCAGCGAATAGAGCACGTCGACAATGCGCATCATCACCTCGTCGACCTTGCCGCCGGAGAAGCCCGCGGTCGCGCCGTAGATGACTCCGATTACGCCGGCGACGACGCCGGCGAGCAGGCCGATGGCCAAAGAGATGCGTCCGGCCATCAGCGTGCGCGAAAGCAGGTCGCGGCCGGTGTTGTCGGTGCCGAAGAAGAAATATTGCTGCTTCACGGCCGAGCTCATCGTCACTTCGAGGCCGTCGGGCGACTTGTTCTCGATCCTGGTGTCGTCGAAGGCGTCGGAGCGGTCGAGATAGCGGATGTTGCGGTCGTCGATCGGCTTGGTCGAGGTGACGGTGACGATGACGCGATTGCCGTCCTGGTGCCATTCCTTAATGTCGGCGCGCATGCGCTTGATGGCGTCGCCCAGCGCACCCTGGATCATGTCGGGTTTCGGATAGGCCGAAAAGCTCGGCGGCATGCGCACATAGTCGCCATAGATGGTGGTGTATGCATGCGGCACGACCCACGGACCGCAAATGCTGATGAAGGCGATGAAGGCCAGGTAATAGAGGCTGAGCATCGCGGCGCGGTTGCGTTTGAGCCGCGCCCAGGCATTGCCCCAGAGCGAGCGGCCGACGATCGGCTCGGGCACGGCGACGGCGAGGTCAGTCATAGCGCACCCTCGGATCGACGACCGCATAGAGCAGGTCGACGATCAGGTTGAAGACGATGGTGAAGAGCGCGATCACCACCACGGTTCCCATGACAAGCGTGTAGTCCCGGTTGAGGGCGGCATCGACGAAGTAGCGGCCGACCCCGGGGATGGAGAAGATGGTTTCGACGATGATCGAGCCGGTCAACAGCGCGGCCGCCGCCGGACCGGTGAAGGAGACGATCGGCAGCACGGCGCCGCGCAGCGCATGCTTGACCACCACTGACCAGTCCGATAGGCCGAGCGCGCGGGCGGTGCGGATATGGTGCGAACGCAGGCTCTCGATCATGGAGCCGCGCATCAGTCGGGCGACGATTGCGATCTGCGGCAAGGCCAGCGTCAGCACCGGACCGACCTTATTGATCAAGGCGCCGTCGCCCCAGCCGCCGATCGGCAACAGCTTCCAGGACAACCCGAAGACGAGCTGGATCACCGGCGCAGTGACGAAGGTGGGGATGGTGCTGCCGGCGGTGGCCAAGGCGATCACCGAATAGTCGCCTATTTTGTTCTGGTTGAGCGCGGCGATGGTGCCGAGGATCGAGCCCAACAGCAGCGCCAGCACCAGTGCCGAGCTACCGATCTGTACCGAGATCGGCAGGCCCTTGGCGAAGAGTTCGGTGACGGTGAAATCGGGCAAATTGTAGCTCGGGCCGAAACTGCCGCGCAAAAGATTGCCGAGATAGTGGACATATTGCAGCCAGAGCGGATCGTTGAGGCCGAACTGGGCTTCGAGATTGGCCCTGATCTCCGGGCTCAGGCCCCGCTCCTGGTTGAACGGGCCGCCTGGCGCGACGCGGATCAGGAAAAACGCCACCGTCACGATGACGAACAGCGTCGGGATGGCGGTCAACAGCCGCCGGAAGACATAACGCAGCATCGGCGCCCCGCTTCAGCCAGGGCGACAGGCTCTCCAGTCGAAGATCCGTGGCGCGCCGGCATCTCTGATCTTCGCACCGGGCAGCCCGAAAATCCAATCCGACTTTCGGCCCGGCACGACGACAGACCGCGACCGCCGCTCCCAAAAAGAGAGCGGCGGCACGGCCAAGGTTTCTTGTCAGTCCTTGGAGATGAAGCGGGACGGATGAATGTCCATCACATTGTCGTCGAAGCCATGCAGCTTCGAGGAAACGATGTCGTGGTAGCTGTAGTAGAGAAGCGGGATCTCGCCGACGTCGTCGACCAGGATGCGCTCGGCTGCGGCGAGGTCCTTCATGCGCTCCTCGGGCTTGCCGCCTGCGGCAGCCGCCTTGTCCATGGCGGCTTCATAGGCGGGGCTGTTGTAGTTCGAGTAGTTGTTGCCGCTCGCCTTGCGCGAGATGCCGAGGAAGGTCTCGGGATCCTTGTAGTCGGCGATCCAGGCGGCACGGGCGACGTCGTAGTTGCCCTTCTGCTCGAGGAAGCTGTAGTGGGTCTTGGTATCGGTGTTGAGCAGCGTCACCTCGACGCCGAGCGGCTTCAGCTGTTCCTGGATGGCGACCGCCGTGTTCTTATGGTTTTCCGAGGTGTTGTAGCGGATCTCCATCTTCAACGGATGCTCGGGTGTATAGCCTAGCTTTTCCAGGATCTTCTTGGCCGCATCCTCGCGGTCGATCTGCGGCATGTCGGCGTATTTGGCCAGTGCCGGCGTGTAGCCCTCGATGCCCGGGGGCACCATCGAATATCCGGGCAGCATCGAGTTCTGCCAGACCTTCTCGGCGAGGAAGTCGCGGTCGATCGCCATCGAGATGGCGTTGCGCAACTCGACATTGTCCCAAGGCGCCTTGTCGGTCTTGACCGCGTAATAATAAGTGCCGAGATACGGCCCGACACGGACCTGGTCGCCGAATTTCGTTTTGAGATCGGCGAGCTGCTCGGTCGGCAGATCGCCATAGCTGTCGAGCTCGCCCGCCTCGAAACGCTTCATCGCCGACGAGCGATCCTCGGTCGGGATGTAGTTGACCACGTCGAGCTTGACGCTCGCGGCGTCCCAGAATTTCGGGTTCTTGACCAATTTCATATGGTCGTTGGGAACCCACTCCGCCAGCGTATAGGCGCCATTGGAGACCAGCTTGCCCGGCTTGATCCAGTCGGCGCCGAGCTTGTCCATGGAAGCCTTGTTGACCGGATAGGTCGCCTGGTGGGTCAGCATCTCCAGGAAGTAGGGGGTCGGAGCCTTCAGCGTGACTTCAAGCGTGTTGGCGTCGATCGCCTTCACGCCCATATCCTCGGCCTTGCCTTTCTTGGTGTTGAAGTCCTCGGCGCCCTTCACCGGATAGAGCATCGAGGCGTATTCTGCAGCGGTGGCCGGATCTTCCAGTCTATGGAACGAATAGACGAAGTCGTCCGCCGTCACCGGGGTGCCGTCCGACCAGAGGCCGTCCTTGCGCAGCTTGAAGGTGTAGACGGTGCCGTCATCCGATACCGTCCAGCTTTCGGCGGCGCCCGGAATGAGATTGGTCTTCTGATCATGCATGACGAGACCCTGGAACAGGTCGCGTATGATATCGGCTTCGTAGACAGTCGACGTCTTGTGCGGATCGACCGTCTCCGCCTCGGCGGCGGCGCCGCGGTTGTAGACGGTTTCGGCGAAGGCAGGCGTGTAGAATGTGCCGGCCGCCAAAGCCAATGTGGTGGCGAACACCGTCGCCTTCAGCATGTCTTTCAGCATGAAGTTTCTCCCTGTCGGCGCAGCCCCTCAGCCGCGCCTTCTTAAGTTTTGACACCTCGGAAACCGTTGAACCGGCCCCGTTTCAGGCGTGCCGCCGGTTCCTTCCGGCGGCTGGTGGCAGGAGACTAGACAGAGCGAAATCTTATTTCAACCATTGCCTGCTTGACGCAAAGTGAGCGCCATAACGCTAAAACAGCGAAACCTAAAGCTTAGAGCTTGCTTTCAACTTGGCACACCTGCCGGTTGTTCCAGCTGTTTTCTGTTTTTGCAGGCGGCCTTTGGCATTCTCCGCGCCATGCTGAAGAACCGAAAATTGCTTGTTCCGTGGTCTCGTTTCCGGGCTGACGCCACGGGCACGTCGGCAATCGAATTTGCCATGCTGGCGCCGGTCTTCATCCTGCTTCTGCTCGGCATGGTTGCATATGGAATTTATTTCGGCGCCAGTCATTCGGTGCAGCAGATCGCCGCCGACGCGGCGCGCACCGCGATTGCCGGCCTCAACCAGACCGAGCGGCAGGCGCTGGTTACCGATTTCATCACTCACGATGTCTCGGGCTATCCGTTCGTCGACGCCAACAAGCTGACCGTCAACGCGCAGGACAGCGCCGTCGACGGCAGCCAATTCGTCGTCTCGGTCACCTACGATGCGCGCAACCTGCCGATCTGGAACCTGTTCCGGACGCTGCCGCTGCCGGGCACGACGATCCAACGTCAATCGACGATCCGCGTCGGAGGCATATGATGCCCATCAAGGGGGGGCTGGAGCGGCTTATCGTTTCCCGAAAAGGCCAGACCGCTCAATCTGTTTTCAGTGACGCAATTCCGGACGGAAGGCTACGGCGAGGTCGCCGAACTCAACCGCCTCGCATTTTTCCTGGAATTGCTTTCATGGCGGCGACGCGACGGCTGCTCGCCGACCGGAGCGCGAATTTCGCCGTCATGACCGCGCTGTGCACGCCGGTAGCGCTGGCGCTGACCGCCTTCGCGATCGACGAAGGTTCCCTTTACAACGAGCGCCGCGCCGCGCAGTCGATCGTCGACCTTGCCGCCATCACCGCGGCCTCGAACATCACCAACGCCCAGCAGGCGGTGCTGACCGCGCTCAGCGACAACGGCATCACCTCGGTCGCCGTGCAGCAACAAGGCGCGACCGTGTCGCCGACCGCCAACAAGGCCGTCGTCCAGGTCGTGCCGGGGCGCTACACGGGCGTCAGCACCATTGCCGCCGGCAGCCGGTTCGAGGCGGGCAAGCTGCCCTACAATGCGGTCCAGGTGACGCTCAAGAAGCAGGGTACGCTTTATTTCGCCGGCTCGATCATGGCGCCGCCCACTCTCGGCACGACCGCTATCGCCAGCGCGCAGCCGCAAGCGGCTTTTTCGGTCGGCTCGCGGCTCGCCAGTCTCAATGGCGGCATTCTCAACGCGCTTCTCGGCGGCCTTCTCGGCGGCAACATCTCGCTCAGCGTGATGGACTACAATTCACTGGTGTCGGCCGATGTCGACGTTCTTTCGTTCACCGATGCGCTCGCAACGCAACTGCATCTGACCGGCGTTTCCTACAACGACGTGCTCGCCTCCAAAGCAACGATCGGCCAGATCGCCACGGCAATGGCCAATGTGCCGGGGCTCGACCGCACAGCCAAACTCGCTCTGCAGACCATGGCCTCCAGCGCCACCAATACGGTCAGGATTCCGCTCAGCACCCTCATCGATCTCGGCTCCGTCGGCGATCTCGGCATCGGGCAGAAGCCGGCCGGCCTCAACGTGACAGCCAGCGCGCTCAGCATGCTCACCGCGGCTGCCGCTCTGGCCAATGGAACGAATCAGGTCGCGGTCAATCTCGGCGCCACCATACCGGGGCTGGCATCGACGACGCTTGCGATCGCCATCGGCGAGCCGATGCAGAACTCGGCCTGGCTGGCGGTGGGAGAGGCAGGCGCCGTGGTGCGCACGGCGCAGACCCGCATCAAGCTCAACGCCAGCGTGACACTCGGCAATTCCAATCTCGGCGGCGGCACCAGTCTTGTCGCCGTCCACCTGCCGCTCAACGTCGAAGTGGCCTATGCCGAAGCGAAGCTGACCGACATCACTTGCCCGACGGGTCCCTCCAGCATCAAGGTTTCGATCGCCGCGCAGCCGGGCGTGGTCTCAGCCCATCTCGCCAACAGCAATGCCAGCGGCTTCGCGGATTTCACCAAGCCGCAGTCCTTCTCCGACGCCGATATCGCGGACCTGAAGCTGTTGCTCGTCCCGCTGCTGCAGGTGACAGGCTCGTCGGCCTTCTCGGTCACCAACATGACGCCGACCACTTTGACCTACAACGCCACCGACATCGCCAACAAGGCGATCAAGACGGTGTCGACGAAGAACCTGACGCAGTCGCTGACGACATCGCTGATCAATAACCTGTCGCTCTCGGCCAACGCGCTGGGGCTCGGCCTCGACGTGACCGCCCTGCTCGGCACCGTAAAGCCGGCGGTGACGACACTGCTCAACGGCGTGACCGCGCCGGTGGACGACCTCCTCTACAATGTGCTTGGAGCTCTGGGCGTCCATGTCGGCGAGGCCGACGTGCGCGTGACCGGCGCGACCTGCGGGCGTTCTGTGCTGGTGCAGTAGTCCGCCGTCAGCCAATCCTGCCGACGAAACTGCCCAGAGGCGGCAGCGCCAGCACGCTGTCCTCGACAACACCTGTAAGAACGCCGGCGGCGTCAACGTCAAATGCCGTTATCTCGGCCTCGCCGATCTCGGTGGGCAGCGCCCAGCCTGTTGCCTCGGTCGAGAAATTGAAAACGCAAAGCAGCCTTTCGCCGTCGCGCTCACGGAGGAAAGCAAGCACATCGCCCTCGGCCTCGAGAAAGCGGATCGAGCCGGCAATCAGTGCCGGATGGCTCTTGCGCAAGGCGAGGATCGAGCGATAGGCGGCAAGCACCGACCGCTCCTCGCCATTCTGGACGTCGACCGCCCGGGCGCGATGCGCCTGCGGCACCGGCAGCCAGGGCTTGGCCGTGGAGAAGCCGGCATTGTCCGCCTCCGCCCGCCAGACCATCGGGGTGCGGCAACCGTCCCTGCCCTTCACGCCCGGCCAGAAGCGGATGCCGACGGGATCGCGCAGATCCTCATAGGCTAGCTCCGCCTCCTCCAGCCCCAGTTCCTCGCCCTGATAGACGCAGATCGAACCGCGCAGGCAGGCAAGCAGCGCGATCGAGAACTTCGCCACCGCGTCCGGGTTCTCGCCTTGCCGCGTCCAGCGGCTGACATGGCGCACGACGTCATGGTTGGAAAAGGCCCAGCAGACCCAGCCGTCCGGGGCAGTGGTCTCGAACGCCTCCACGCAGCCGCGCACATGGGCGGCGGAAAATTGCGGACTGAGCAAGTCGAAGGTGTAGCACATCTGCAATTTGTCGCCGCCCGATACGTAGGCGGCGAGCGTCTGCAAGGAGCGCTCCTCGTCACCCACCTCGCCGACCGCGGCGCGGTCTGGATATTCGTCGAGCAGCGCGCGGAAACGTTTCAAGAAGTCGAGGTTTTCGGGCCGCGTCTTGTCGAAAAGATGCTCCTGGAAGGCGTAGGTGCTGGTGGCGCCATTGGTGCCGGCGACACTTGCGGCCAAGGGCGGGTTGTCGCGCAGCCAGCGGTCGTGGACATAGTAGTTGACCGTGTCCAGCCGGAAACCGTCGACGCCGCGTTCCAGCCAGAAGCGCACGGTGTCCAAAAGCGCGTCCTGAACGTCCGGATTGTGGAAGTTCAGATCCGGCTGAGCGGCGAGGAAATTGTGCATGTAGTATTGCCGGCGGGTGGCGTCCCATTCCCAGGCCGGCCCGCCGAACAGCGATTGCCAGTTGTTGGGCGCGCTGCCATCCGGCCTGGCGTCAGCCCAGACGTACCAGTCCGCCTTGGCATTGTTGCGGCTGGCGCGGCTCTCGATGAACCATTCATGCTTGTCGGAAGAATGCGAGATCACCTGGTCGATGATGAGTTTCAGGCCGAGCCGGTGAGCCTCGGCGACCAGCGCGTCGAAATCTTCCAATGTGCCGAACATCGGATCGACGTCGCGATAGTCGGATACATCGTAGCCCATGTCGGCCATCGGCGACTTGAAGAAGGGCGAGAGCCAGACGGCATCGACGCCGAGCGACGCGACATGGGCGAGCCGCGCGGTGATGCCATTGAGGTCGCCGCTGCCGTCGCCGGTCGTGTCCTGGAAGGAGCGCGGATAGACCTGATAGATGACGCAGCCGCGCCACCATTCGCTCCCCTGCCCGGAATTTTCGGCAGCCATCACAAGCCCTTCCCGTTGCGCGATTGAGCGGCACGCCGCTCGATCATGAAATTAACGCTGCGGCCGGGCAGCGGCCGCGCAAGATCGACCGGCTGTGCCTCGATCGCCGGGCCCCACTCGTAGCCGTCCCGGACCGGCAAGGTGAAGACGCATTGGCGGCGGTCGCCATTGACCATGACGGCAAGGCGACTGCCTCCGCTATCGCCGAGCATCATGACGAGGCGATGTCGATCGGGATCGTTCCACTCCGTCTCGCCGAGCGGCGCGCCCGTCTCCGTCAGCCACTCGACATCCGGAATGGCCGAAGCATCGGCCGGCTTTCCGGTCAGGAAATGCGTGTCCGACAGCGCGGGAAAGGCACGACGCATCGCAGAGAGCGATGAGGCATATCGCTCCAACGCCTGATCGCGGCCGGCCCAGTCGAGCCAGGTAATGGCATTGTTCTGCGCATAGGCGTTGTTGTTGCCTTTTTGCGTGCGGCCGAACTCGTCGCCGGCGGTCAGCATGATGGTGCCGCGCGAGGCGAAAAGTGTCGCCAGCAGCGCGCGCTGGTCGTCGAAGCGCGCCTTGGCAATCGCCACGTCGTCCGTCTCGCCCTCGGCGCCGTTGTTCCATGACAAATTGTCGTTGTGGCCGTCGTGATTGTGCTCGCCGTTGGCGTCGTTGTGCTTGCGCTCATAGGCGACGATGTCGGCCAGCGTCATGCCGTCATGTGCAGCGATGAAGTTGACCGCACGGCTCGCCGGTTGGCCTTCCCTGCCGAAGACATCGGAGGAACCTGCAAGCCTTGTGGCCAAGACGCCTACCGCGTCGGCATCGCCGCGCCAGAAGCGCCTGACATCATCGCGGTAACGATCGTTCCATTCCAGATATGGCGGCCGGAAATTTCCGAGCTGGTAGCCGCTCGGACCGATATCCCAAGGCTCGGCGATCAGCACGCGGTCGCAGAGCACGGGATCGCCGGCAATGGCCCGAAGCAGCGGCGCTTCCGGATCGAAGGCGCCGTCGACGCGGCCGAGCACCGGCGCCAGATCGAAGCGGAAGCCGTCGACGCCGGCGAAGCGGACGAAGTGGCGCAGCGTGTCGAGCACCATCTCGCGCACAACCGGATGGTCGCAGGCGACCGTGTTGCCCGTGCCGGTGTCGTTGACCAGCCTGCCGTCCGGCTGGTGCCGGTAGTAGCCTATCGCATCCAGTCCGCGCAGCGACAAAGTCGGCCCGAGCCGGTCGCTTTCGCCGGTGTGGTTGAAGACGAGGTCGAGAATGGTGCCGATGCCGGCCTGGCGCAGAGCGGCGACGGTGTCGCGCAGTTCCTTGAGACCGCCGGGCGCGAGGCGTGGATCGAGCGCCATGAAGGTGACGGGATTGTAGCCCCAGGCGTTGCTCAGCCCCAATGGCGGCAGATGCCGCTCGTCGATCGACGCGGTGACCGGCATCAATTCGACGGCCGACACACCAAGACGCTTCAGGTGCTCGACGACAGCCGGATGGGCGAGCGCCGCGATGGTGCCGCGCTGGGTTTCCGGCACGTCCGGATGCAGCTTGGTGAAGGAGCGGACGTTGAGCTCGTAGATCAGCCCGCCAGGCCGGAACAGCGGCGACTGAGGCGGCACCGGTTTGGGCAGCGAACGCGCGATCGCCTTCGGCATCAGCGGAGCGGTGTCGGCGCCTTCGTTGCGTTTGGCGGCAAGCCGCCAATGATATCGGTATGGACGATCGACCTCGACGGCATAGGGGTCGGCGAGAAGCTTGTTCGGGTCGAACCACAGGCCGCGCTCCGGCGCATAGTCGCCGTCGGCGCGGAAGCCGTAACGCGCGCCGTCGCCAAGGCCGGAGACAAGGAGCGCGTGCACGCCACCGCCTTCCGGGTTGAGCTCCAGCCGGTCGATCTCGCGCGCACCGCCGTCGTCGAAAAGCGAGACCCAAAGACGTCTCGCGGATGAGGACCAGGCGGCGAAGCGGATGCCTTCGGGGGTGATGGTGGCGCCGAAGGTCATGCGAGCGCCTCCCCTTCTCCCCTTGTGGGAGAAGGTGGATCGGCGCGCAGCGCCGAGACGGATGAGGGGTGTTGGAAGAAATGAGGCGCCGGCGATGCGAGCGCCGGTTTGCGCCAAGCTGGAGCACCCCTCATCCGTCGCCTTCGGCGACACCTTCTCCCACAAGGGGAGAAGGGGGAGTCGCGCCACGCCACCCTCAAGTAATCACGCTCGGCTTGTTGCGGCCGGTGTGGCTCTTGATGCCGGCGATGTCGTCGGCGGCGGCGATGAGATCGGCGAGCGCTTCCTGCGTGTCGAGGTCGTGCCTTGCCTTGTCCGGCTCGTAGCGCTCGATATAGAGGCGCAGCGTCGCCCCTGACGTGCCGGTGCCGGAGAGGCGCAGCACAACGCGCGAGCCGCCCTCGAACAGGATCCGGATGCCCTGGTGCTCGCTCACCGAGCCGTCGACCGGATCGCGATAGGCAAAATCGTCGGCCTTGGCGATCTTGAGGCCGCGCACGGTCGTGCCGGGCAGCGAGCCGAGCTTGGCGCGTAGCTCGTCGACCAGCGCGTTGGCGCGATCGCTCTCGACCTCCTCATAGTCGTGGCGCGAATAATAGTTGCGCCCGTAGGTCTCCCAGTGTCCGGTTACGATGTCCTTGCAGCTCTCGCCGCGCGCAGCGAGGATGTTGAGCCACAGAAGCACGGCCCACAGGCCATCCTTCTCGCGCACATGGTTGGAGCCGGTGCCGGCGCTTTCCTCGCCGCAGATGGTCGCCATCCCGGCATCGAGCAGGTTGCCGAAGAACTTCCAGCCGGTCGGCGTCTCGTAAATGCCGATGCCGAGCTTTTCGGCGACGCGGTCGGCGGCGCCGCTGGTCGGCATCGAGCGGGCAATGCCCTTCAGGCCGTCCTTATAGCCCGGCGCCAGTTTGGCATTGGCGGCAAGCATCGCCACCGAGTCCGACGGCGTGACGAAGATGCCTCTGCCGATGATCAGGTTGCGGTCGCCGTCGCCGTCGGAAGCCGCGCCGAAATCCGGCGCGTCGGGCCCCATCATCTCGTCATAGAGGTGCTTTGCGTGCACCAGGTTCGGGTCCGGGTGGTGGCCGCCGAAATCGGGCAGCGGCTTGAAGTTGCGGCAGGTGCCGTCCGGCGCGCCGAGCCGGCGTTCGAGGATCTCCTTGGCATAGGGGCCGGTTACCGCATGCATGGCGTCGAAGCGCATGCGGAAGCCCGACTTGAAGAGCTTCCTCAGCGCGTTGAAGTCGAACAGGCTTTCCATCAGTTCGGCATAGTCCTTGACCGGGTCGCAGATCTCGACCGTCATGTCGCCGGCCTTGACGGTGCCGATGGTGTCGATGTCGATGGCGCCGATATCGGCGATCTTGAAGCTCTTGATCTCCTTCGACTTGGCAAAGATCGCGTCGGTGATCTTTTCCGGCGCCGGGCCGCCATTGCCGGCATTGTACTTGATGCCGAAATCCTCGTGCGGACCGCCCGGATTGTGGCTGGCCGACAGGATGATGCCGCCGAAAGTCTTGTATTTGCGGATGATGTTGGAGGCGGCCGGCGTCGAGAGAATCCCGCCCTGCCCGACCATCACCTTGCCGAAGCCGTTGCCGGCGGCGATGGCGATGGCCTTCTGGATGACCTCGCGATTGTAGAAGCGGCCGTCGCCGCCGATCACCAGCGTCTTGCCCTGAAAACCGTCCAGCGCATCGAAGATCGACTGGATGAAGTTCTCGGCGTAGTGCTCCTGCTGGAACACCGGCACCTTTTTCCGCAGGCCGGAGGTGCCTGGCTTCTGGTCGGTATAGGGTTTGGTGGGGACGGTTTTGATCATGCCTCAGGCAGCCCTTTTTGAAAGCAGCAAGCGATAGAGTTCGACGTATTTTTCGGCGCTCTTGTCCCAGGAGACATCGGCCTTCATGCCCTGGCGCTGGATCGAGGCCCAGGTCGCGGGCCGCGCATGCTGCTCGACCAGCCGCTGGATGGCATGGAGCATCGCGGCACCATTGTTGGGCGCGAACTGGAAGCCGGTGGCGACGCCGGCCGACAAGGCGGCCTCGTTGGCATCGATGATGGTGTCGGCCAGACCGCCTGTCCTGGCGACGACCGGCACGCAGCCATAGCGCAGGCCATAGAGCTGGGTCAGCCCGCAGGGCTCGAAGCGCGAGGGGATGATGATGGCGTCGCAGCCGCCTTGCATGACGTGCGAAAGCTCTTCGTCGTAACCGACGACGACGCCGACGCGGCCGCGATGGCGGGCGGCGGCGGCAAGCAGCGTGCCTTCGAGGCCGGCGTCGCCGGAGCCGAGGATCGCCAGCCGCGCGCCGGCGGCGACGATGCCGTCGACGACCGCTGCCAGGATGTCCATGCCCTTCTGCCAGGTCAGCCGGCTGATGACGCAGACGATCGGGCTGCCATCCGCTTCCAGGCCGAAGCGCTCTTCGACCGCCTTGCGGTTCTTGCCGCGCGCCGCAAGCGTCTCGGCCGAATAATTGGCGACCAGATGTTTGTCGGTCTGCGGGTTCCAGATGTCGACGTCGATGCCGTTCACGATGCCATAGAGATCGGTGGAGCGCATGTTTATCAGCCCGTCGAGACCCATGCCGAATTCGGGCAAGCGGATTTCCTGCGCATAGGTCGGGCTGACCGTAGTGATGGCCCAGGCGGCTTGCAGGCCGGCCTTGAGAAAGCCGACGCCGCCATAATATTCGACGCCGTCGAGCTGCATCGCCACGCTCGGCAGGCCGAGCTCGCCGAAGATGCCGGCACCGAACTGGCCCTGGAAGGCGAGGTTGTGCACGGTGATCAGCGACGGCACGCCGACCGCCTTGCCGTAGCGCATATAGGCAAGCGTCATCGCCGACTGCCAGTCATGGGCATGAACGATGTCGGGCTGGTAACCGGAGATCGCGCCACCGGCAATGTCGCCGCCGGCCTGGCTGAGCGCGGCGAAGCGGCGCCAGTTGTCCGGCCAGTCGGCGCCGGAGGCGGTGCCGTAAGGGCCGCCCTGGCGATCGAAGAGATGCGGCGCGTCCAAAACGAAGAGATCGAGATCGCCGATCTTGGCGGCATGGATCGAAGCCTTACCGCCCTGCAGCAACGGATATTGGTAGACCGCCTTCTTCTTGGCGAAGGCCGCCATCACCACGGGATAGCCCGGAACCAGCGTGCGCATCGCCACGCCCTTGCCGGCAAGCGCGATCGGCAAGGCGCCGGCGACGTCGGCAAGCCCGCCGGTCTTGATCAGCGGGAAGATTTCGGGCGTGACCGACAGAACCTGCATGCGCTCCACATTCCGATCTCAAGATGACAGGTCAAAGTGACAACCTGTTGATCCAGTCGTCAGCTTGCTGATCGACCCGTCAGCTTGCTGATCGACCTTGTCAGGTTGACAGCCGATCAACCTCATCAGGCCGACAGCTTGCTGATCGACCCTACGGGGTCGACAGCTTGTTGATCATGTCCTGCGTGATCAGGCAGATGCCCTTCTCCGATACGCGAAAACGCTTGGCGTCGAGCGCGGGATCCTCGCCGACAACCAGTCCTTCCGGGATGTGGACGCCGTGATCGATGACGACGCGCTTGAGGCTCGCGTTGCGGCCGACCTGGACGTCGGGCAGCATCACCACTTCCTCGAGCTTGGAATAGGAATTGATGCGCGCGCCGGTAAAGATCAGGCTGCGGCGCAGCGAGGCGCCGGAAACGATGCAGTCGCCGGAGACAAGGGAGGAGATCGCCTCGCCGCGGCGGCCGTCCTCGTCATGCACGAACTTTGCCGGCGGCTTCAACTCGGCATAGGTCCAGATCGGCCAGTCGCGGTCGTAAAGATCGAGCTCGGGCGTGATGTCGGTGAGGTCGATATTGGCTTCCCAATAGGCGTCCACCGTTCCGACGTCGCGCCAATAGGGTTCGGCCTCGTGCGAGGAACGCACGCAGGACTTTGCGAAGCGGTGGGCGATCGCCTTGCCGTGCTGGACGATGTAAGGGATGATGTCCTTGCCGAAGTCCCGGCTGGAGCCGGGCTCGGCGGCGTCGCGGCGCAGCTGCTCCATCAGGAACTTGGTCTTGAAGACATAGATGCCCATCGACGCCAAAGCGAATTCCGGCTTGTCCGGAATGCCGGGCGGATCGGCCGGCTTTTCTACGAAAGCGATGATGTTGTCCTTCTTGTCGACATGCATGACGCCGAAGCCGGTCGCCTCCATGCGCGGCACCTCCAGGCAGCCGACGGTGACGTCGGCGCCGGCGTCGACATGCTGGCGCAGCATCAGTTCGTAATCCATCTTGTAGATGTGGTCGCCGGCGAGGATGACCATGTATTCGGGGCCGTAGGCCTCGATGATGTCGATGTTCTGGTAGACGGCGTCGGCCGTGCCTTCATACCACTGCGTTTCCGAGACGCGCTGCGATGCAGGCAGGATGTCGAAGCTTTCGTTTCGCTCGGGCCGCAGAAAGTTCCAGCCGCGCTGCAGGTGGCGGATCAGCGAGTGCGCCTTGTACTGGGTGGCCACGCCGAGGCGGCGGATGCCGGAGTTGAGCGCATTGGAGAGGGCGAAATCGATGATGCGCGTCTTGCCGCCGAAATAGACCGCCGGCTTGGCGCGCCGGTCGGTCAGCTCCCTGAGGCGGCTGCCGCGGCCGCCGGCCAACACATAGGCCATGGCATCGCGTGCCAGCGGCTGGGTTCTTCTGATCTCTGCCATTCTGTTACCCTCCCAAACAAGCTGCCCGGACTGTTGCAAGAGCAGGATGAGACATCATCTGCTTCAATCCGTGACGAATTCCAGCATGATCGTCGACAGCGGCGGCAAAAGCATCGTCGCCGATACGCCGCCTCCTTCCCCGCTTGCCTCGACCATGCCGCTATTGCCCATGCCGGAGCCGCCATAGACCTCGGCGTCCGTATTGATGATTTCGCGCCATTTTCCTGCCTTTGGCAGCGGCACGCGATAGTTCTCGCGCGGCACCGGCGTGAAATTGGAGATGACGGCGATCGAATTGCCGTCCGGCGCGCTGCGCAGCCAGGCGAAGACCGAATTGTCGCGGTCGTCGACGATCAGCCAGGAGAAGCCCTCCGGCTCGCAGTCGCGCGCATGCAGCGCCGGGCGCGAACGATAGAGGTAGTTCAAATCCCGCACCGTCTGCCAGACGCCGCGGTGCGGCGCGAATTCCAGCAGATCCCAGTCGAGCGCGCGTTCCTCGCTCCACTCGCGGCGCTGAGCGAATTCCTGGCCCATGAACAGGAGCTTCTTGCCGGGATAGCCCCACATGAAGGCGTAATAGGCGCGCAGCGTGGCGAACTTCTGCCAGTCGTCGCCCGCCATTTTGTGGAGCAGTGTGCCTTTGCCGTGCACGACCTCGTCATGGGAAAGCGGCAGCACGAAATTTTCGGAGAAGGCGTAGACCAGGCCGAAGGTGATGTCGTTGTGATGGTGCTTGCGGAAGATCGGCTCCTTGGAGAGATACTCCAGCGTGTCGTGCATGAAGCCCATGTTCCACTTGAAGCCGAAGCCGAGGCCGCCTTCATGCACGGGTCGCGACACTTTCGGCCATGAGGTCGATTCCTCGGCGATCGTCATCACGCCGGGGTGGTGGCCATAGACCTCCTTGTTCATCTTCTGCAGGAAGCTGACGGCCTGCAGGTTCTCGCGCCCGCCCTTCTCGTTGGGGATCCACTCGCCGGCCTTGCGCGAATAATCGAGGTAGAGCATCGAGGCGACCGCGTCGACGCGCAAGCCGTCGACATGGTATTTCTCGGCCCAGAACAGCGCGTTGTTGACGAGGAACGACACCACCTCGCGGCGGCCGAAATTGTAGATGGCGGTGTTCCAATCGGGATGGAAGCCCTGGCGCGGATCGGCATGCTCGTAGAGCGCGGTGCCGTCGAAATGGACCAGGCCATGCTCGTCGACCGGGAAATGCGCCGGCACCCAGTCGAGGATGACGCCGATGCCGGCGCGGTGCGCGCCGTCGACGAAGCGGGCGAAGCCGTCGGGGTCGCCGAAGCGCGCCGTCGGCGCATAAAGCCCGGTGGTCTGGTAGCCCCAGGATGGGTCGTAGGGGTGCTCCGAGATCGGCAGGAACTCGATATGGGTGAAGCCGGTGTCGGCCACATAGGGGATCAGCCGCGCGGCGAGCTCGTCCCAGGAGAGGAACGTGCCGTCGTCGCGGCGCTGCCAGGAGCCGGCATGGACCTCGTAGATCGAGATCGCCTCGCGCCGGGGATCGGCTTTCTGCCAATAATTGCGATGCGCCTCGTCGCCCCATTGATGCGCTATGGGCGGCGCCGTCACCGAGGCGGTCGCCGGGCGCAATTCCGATTCGAAGGCGAACGGGTCGGCCTTCAGCGGCAGGCGCACGCCGTCGGGCCCAATGATCTCGAACTTGTAGGGCTTGCCCGCGCCGATATCTGGAATGAACAATTCCCAGATGCCCGTGTCCTTACGGTCGCGCATCGTGTGCCGGCGACCATCCCAGTCGTTGAAGGCGCCGACCACGGAGACGCGCCGCGCATTGGGCGCCCAGACGGCGAAATGGACGCCGGTGGCGCCCTCATGATCGATGATGTGGGCGCCGAGCTTGTCGAACAGCCGTAAGTGCGAACCCTCGGCCATGTAATAGTCGTCCATCGGACCGAGCACCGGGCCGAAGGAATAAGGATCGGTCAGCCACCAATCGCCGCCGGCATTCCTGGCGTGATAGCGCAGCGGCTGGCGCTTGCGGATCGAGACCTTGCCCTCGAAGAAGCCGGCATCGTCGCTGCGGGAAAGCTCGCCGACCTCCTTGCCGGTCAGCGTGTAGGCGGTGACGAATTCGGCATTGGGCACGAAGCAGCGGGCAATGAAGCCCTTGCCGGCTTCATGCACGCCCAGGACCGCGAAAGGATCGCCGTGCGTTCCGGCGACAATCGCCGCGACATCGCCGGCTGGCGCCAGTCCATCCGGCCCGCTTGTCGCAGCGGTCGCGCGCGGCTTCCTCATCAAACGGTCGCCCTCCCCGGGCACCTTGTTCTGGCGCATGCCTCGCTCCGGCATGCGCCGTTCTTTGTCTTGGTGCATGTCGTGGTCCCAAAACCGCTACGCACTTTTGGGCGACATGCATCTGGCCACATTCTTTGTGGCTCATGCAATCATATCAGACGGGCACGTTCCAGATGTCTTTCGCATATTGGCGGATTGTGCGATCGGACGAGAACCAGCCGACGCGGGCGACGTTGCGGATGGCGCGCGCGTACCAGTCGGGGCTGTTGCGCCACACGGCGTCGACCTCGCGCTGGCAGGCGGCGTAGGAATCGAAGTCGGCCGCCACCATGAACCAGTCGCTTTGGTAGAGCCCGTTCATCAGGTCGCGATAGCGGTCGGGATCGTCGGGTGAGAAGACGCCGGAGGAAATGGCCGATACCGCCTGCGACAGCTCGGACGAGGTCTCGATCACGCCGCGCGGATTGTAGCCATTGTTGCGCCGCTCGGCGACTTCGGCAGTGGTGAGGCCGAAGATGAAGATGTTGTCGTCGCCGACATGTTCCTTGATCTCGACATTGGCGCCGTCGAGCGTGCCGATGGTCAAGGCGCCGTTCAGCGCGAACTTCATGTTGCCGGTGCCCGAAGCTTCCATGCCGGCGGTCGAAATCTGCTCGGAGAGATCGGCGGCCGGCATCAGCACCTCGGCCAGGCTGACATTGTAGTTCGGCACGAACACCACCTTCAGCAGGCCGCGCACCGACGGGTCGCCATTGATGACCTTTGCGACGTCGTTGGCCAGCTTGATGATCAGCTTGGCGTTGTGATAGCTGGGCGCCGCCTTGCCGCCGAAGATCTTGACGCGCGGCATCCAGTCCCGTTCCGGATGCGAGCGGATCTGATCGTACAGCGCGATCGCTTCCAGTATGTTGAGCAGCTGGCGCTTGTATTCGTGGATGCGCTTGACCTGGATGTCGAACAGCGCCGACGGATCGATCCTGATGCCGAGCCGGTCGGCGACGAGATTGGCGAGCCGCGCCTTGTTCTGCCGCTTCACACCGGCGAATTTCTCACGGAAAGCCGCGTCATCGGCGAGCGGATCGAGATCCTTGATCGCCTCGATGTCGTCCATGAAGCGGTCGCCGATCGCCTCGCGGGCAAGCGAGGTCAGGCCGGGATTGCACTGGATCAGCCAGCGCCTGGGCGTGATGCCGTTGGTCTTGTTGTTGATGCGATCGGGATAGAGCTTGTGGAGATCGGCGAACACCGTCTCCTTCATCAGCTCGGTGTGCAGCGCCGAGACGCCGTTGATCGAATGCGAGCCGACAAAGGCCAGATTGCCCATGCGCACGCGGCGGTCGCCATTTTCCTGGATCAGCGAGATGCGGGCGATCTGATCACCCGAGAACTGGTTGGTGGCGCGGGCCTCGAGCAGCACCTGCGCATTGATGGCGTAGACGATCTGCATGTGGCGCGGCAGCAGACGCTCGAACAGCGGCACCGGCCAGCTTTCAAGCGCCTCGGGCAGCAGCGTGTGGTTGGTGTAGCCGAAGGTGCGCTTGGTGATGTCCCAGGCCTGGTCGAAGTCCATGCCGTGGACGTCCATCAGGAGCCGCATCAGCTCCGGCACGGCGACCGCGGGATGGGTGTCGTTCAAGTGGATCGCCGCCTTGTCGGGCAGCGATTTCAGGTCGCCATACTGGCTCAAATGCCGCTGCACGATGTCCTGCAGCGAGGCGGTGGAGAAGAAATATTCCTGCCGTAGCCTCAGCTCCTGGCCGGCCATGTGGGAATCGGCAGGATAAAGCACGCGCGACAGCGCGTCGGCCTTGTTGCTCTCGGCCAGCGCGCCGATGTGGTCGCCCGCATTGAACTTGTCGAGCAGGATCGGGTCGATCGGCATGCCGGACCAGAGTCTCAGCGTGTTGACGCGCCTGGCGCGCCAGCCGGCCACCGGCGTGTCGTAGGCGACGGCCAACACATGCTCGGTCGGCTTCCAGACGTGGCGTTCGAGCCGGCCGTCCTTCGAGGTGATCGATTCCACCGAGCCGCCGAAGCCGACCTCGAAGGAACGCTCGCGCCGTTCGAACTCCCAGGGATTGCCGTGATCGAGCCAGGTCTCCGGCAATTCGACCTGCCAGCCGCCGTGGATTTCCTGGCGGAACATGCCGTTGGCGTAGCGGATGCCGTAGCCATGGGCGGGGATGTCGACGGTCGCCATGCTTTCCATGAAGCAGGCGGCAAGACGGCCGAGGCCGCCATTGCCTAGTGCTGCGTCCGGCTCGAGCCCCGCGATCAGGTCGAGGTCGACGCCGAGCGAGGACAGCGCCTCGCGCATGTTCTCCATCAGGCCGAGATTGGAGAAGGCGTCGCGCATCAGGCGCCCGATCAGGAATTCGAGCGAAAGGTAATAGACGCGCTTTTCCTGCTGGTCGTAAGCCTCCTTGGTCGCCTGCATCCATTGATCGACGATGCGGTCGCGCACCACCTTGATCGAAGCGGTCAGCCAGTCATAGGGCGTGGCGACGGTTGTGTCCTTGCCGACCCGGTATTTGAGCGACATCAAGACTTCTTCGGCGAGCGTCTTGGGGTCGGGATTGTCGAGAACAGGGACTTCGATCGTCATGGCGGATGTCATGCTGCCTCTCGTTCAACTGGCCTGATCATAGCGGCTTTCACCGTTCCTCCCAGTCCATCTTAGTGCGTTGCAGCATAGGTTCAATCGATTTACTCAACCGACCCATCAGCCCGCCTTCGGCAACAGGGACATGTCGTGGGGATCAAGCCGCCAGCGCGTCCTCCGGCGGCTTCTTGGCGCCGGTCATCAGCGCCACCGCATCCGACATGGAAATCTGCTTAGGATCGACGACGCAGAGACGCCTTCCAAGCCGGTGGATGTGGATGCGGTCCGCCACCTCGAAGACATGCGGCATGTTGTGCGAGATCAAAACGATCGGCAGGCCGCGCTTCTTGACGTCCAGGATCAGCTCAAGCACGCGGCGGCTTTCCTTCACGCCAAGGGCGGCCGTCGGCTCGTCCATGATCACCACTTTCGAGCCGAAGGCGGCAGCACGCGCCACCGCCACGCCCTGGCGCTGGCCGCCCGAAAGCGTCTCCACCGCCTGGCTGATGTTCTGGATGGTCATCAGGCCGAGCTCCGTGAGCTTGTCGCGAGCACGCTTCTCCATCGCCGGACGGTCGAGCATGCGCAGCCAACTGCCAAGCGGACCTGGCTTGCGGATCTCGCGGCCGAGAAACATGTTGTCGGCGATCGACAGCGCCGGCGACAGGGCGAGGTTCTGGTAGACGGTTTCGATGCCGGCTTCCCGGGCCTCCATCGGCGACTTGAAGGCAACTGGCTTGCCCTCAAGCCGGATTTCGCCTTCGTCGGGCACCGCCGCGCCGGAGATCGCCTTGATCAGCGATGATTTGCCCGCGCCGTTGTCGCCGATGACTGCGAGGATTTCGCCCGGATAGAGGTCGAAATCGGCATTGTCGAGGGCGGTAACGCGGCCATAGCGCTTGATCAGGCCGCGCGCTGTGAGAATGGGCTCCTGGGTCATGACTATGCCGAAACCTTTCTGATCCATTGATCGATCGCCACGGCGCCGATGATCAGCACGCCGGTGAGCAGCACCTTCCATTGCGGATCGGCGCCCAGCATGTTGAGGCCCATCGAGACGACGCCGACGATCATGGCGCCGAACAGCGTGCCGAGGATCGAGCCGCGCCCGCCGAACAGCGAGATGCCGCCGATCACCGTCGCGGTGATGGCCTGCAGATTGTAGTCGGTGACAGCGGCCGACGGCGAGACCGAGCCGTTGCGGCCGATCGAGACCCAAGCCGCGAAAGCGGCGATCAGCCCGGCAAGGGCATAGACCATCATCAGCACTTTCTTGGTCTGAATGCCCGACAGTTTCGCAGCTTCTTGATCGTCGCCGACGGCGTAGACATGGCGGCCCCATGCGGTGTGGTTGAGGACATACCACAGCAGGATCACCAGCAGGACCATGGCAATGACGCCAAGCGTCAGCACGGCAGAGCCGACCCTGAAGCTCACCGCGAACAGATGCAGCAGCGGCGCCTGGACGTCGACGTCGGTGTCGCGGATCGTCTCATTGGCCGAATAGATGAAATTCGTGGCCATGACGATGTTCCAGGTGCCGAGCGTGACGATGAAGGGCGGCAGCTTCATGTAGGCGACCAGGAGGCCATTGAGCAGTCCGCAGGCGCCGCCGGCGGCAAGCCCAATCGCCACGGCGAGAATGGCCGGCATGCCATAGGTCACCGCGCAATTGCCCATGATCACCGCCGAAATCACCATGATGACGCCGATCGAGAGATCGATGCCAGCGGTCAGAATGACCAATGTCTGCGCGGCACCGAGAATGCCGACGATGGCGATCTGCTGCAGGATCAGCGTCAGCGTGTAGGACGAAAAGAAACGTCCGCCGATGGCGATGCCGAAGATGATGACCGACAGAACCAGCACGATCAGCGGCACCGCCGCCGGCGTGGAATGCAGGAAGTGCTGGGCGCGCTTGACGGCCGATTTGTGCTCGTCGAAGGCGGCGACGCTGGTGTCGCTTCCCGTAAGTACTTTCTCGAATTCCTGTATCTGAGACATATGTCCTCCCGTCTGCATACGGCCTCTCATTGCCGCACACGCCGTCGACGCCTATTCCGGTCTTGTCGCCAGGATTGTCGCGCTTTGACGAAAGCGCATCGTCCACCCGATGCGGCCGGGGATCAAGCCCCCAGCCGCACGGTTCGTGGACCTCTCAGAGCATCAGCCCCAGCACTTGGCCAGGCCTTCCTTGGTGTCGATCGACTTGACGCCATTGGCCGGCTTGTCGGTGACAAGGTTGACGCCGGTGTCGAAGAAGTTCTTGCCTTCGGTCGGCTTGGGCTTGGTGCCGTCCTTGGCGAAGGCGGCGATCGCCTCGATGCCGAGCGCCGCCATCTGCAGCGGATATTGCTGCGAGGTGGCGCCGATGACGCCTTCGGTGACCGACTTCACGCCCGGGCAGCCACCGTCGACCGAGACGATCAGCACCTGCTTCTCGAGGCCGACGGCCTTGAGCGCCTGATAGGCGCCGACAGCGGCCGGCTCGTTGATGGTGTGGATGACGTTGATGGAGTTGTCCTTCTGCAGAAGGTTCTCCATCGCCTTGCGCCCGCCCTCTTCGTTGCCGTTCGTCACGTCATGGCCGACGATGCGCGGATCGGTTTCGTCTCCGATCTTGTTGGGGTCCTTCACGTCGATGCCGTAGCCCATCATGAAGCCCTGGTCGCGCAGGACGTCGACGGTCGGCTGCGAGGGGGTCAGGTCGAGGAAGCCGATCTTGGCGTCCTTGGCCTTGTCGCCAAGCGTAGCGGCGGCCCAGGCGCCGATCAGCTTGCCGGCTTCGAGATTGTCCGTTGCGAAAGTGGCGTCGGCGGCGTCGATCGGATCGAGCGGCGTGTCGAGAGCGATCACCAGCAGGCCGGCGTCACGCGCCTTCTTCACCGTCGGCACGATGCCCTTGGTATCGGAAGCCGTGATCAGGATACCCTTGGCGCCGTCGGCGATGCAGCTTTCGATCGCCGCGACCTGGCTCTCGCTGTCGCCGTCGATCTTGCCGGCATAGGTCTTGAGGTCAACGCCGAGTTCCTTGGCCTTGGCGGTCGCACCCTCCTTCATCTTGACGAAGAAGGGATTGGTGTCGGTCTTGGTGATCAGGCAGGCGCCGACGCCCGCGGCCGACGCGGACGAGGCAAATGCGAGCAGGCCCAGCCCGGCCGCCGCGAATACGGTGGATTTCAGCAGCGATTTCTTGGTCACGATTTCCTCCCAGTGGAACCATTCCGGACGCCAGCCAACCCGGCGCCTCAAACGCATCCAACCATTTCTCCCAGCGTGGACGCCAGATCAAAAGACACCAGTCCGCAACGGCTGTCAATAATTAAATCACTCTTATTTATTATTGACAGCCTTGCGCTGTTCACCCATTCTGAACGAAAAGCATCGAGGGGAAACAGACGGGAGGAAACAGGGTGGAGACCGGCATTGCGAGGCACGGTTCGCCCGAGGCTTTGGAGAGCCGGCTGCACCGCGGCACCAACCAGAGCGGCATGCGCGACCACAATGAGCGGCTCGTGCTGTCCCTGGTGCGCCAGCATGGCAGCCTGGCCAAATCCGACATTGCGCGCATGACCGGGCTGTCGGCCCAGACGGTGTCGGTGATCATGCGCGAGCTCGAGGAAGACAAGCTGCTTGTGCGCCAGGCGCCGCTGCGCGGCAAGATCGGCCAGCCTTCGATTCCGATGGCGCTCAATCCGGAAGGCGCTTTTTTCATCGGCCTCAAGATCGGCAGGCGCTCGGCCGAGCTCGTGCTGATCGACTTCCTCGGCAATGTGCGCGCCATGCTGCAGCATTCCTACCGCTATCCCGCACCGCGCGAGACTGTCGAATTCGTCACCGCCGGCATCAAGACGATGCGCGGCGAACTGACGCCGGCGCAGGACAAGCGCATTGCCGGGCTCGGCATCGCCATGCCGTTCGAGCTATGGAACTGGGCAGATACCGCCGGCGCGCCGCGCGAGATCATGGACGAATGGCGCCATCGCGACATCCGCGCCGACATCCAGGGGCAGTGCGAGTTCCCGGTTTACCTGCAGAACGACGCGACTTCGGCTTGCGGCGCGGAGCTCGTCTTCGGACGAGCGGGCGCAGCGCGCGATTTCGTCTATTTCTATATCGGCGCCTTCGCCGGCGGCGGCATCGTGCTCAATGGCCGCCTCTACAGCGGGCCGAACGGCAACGCCGGCGCACTGGGCTCGATGCCGGTGCCCGGACCGGACGGCAAGCCGACGCAGCTCATCGACGTCGCCTCGATCGCGATGCTGGAAAAGGCGCTCTCCGCCAAGGGCATCGACGGCTCCTATCTGTGGACCTCGCCGCAGGAATGGGGCGAGATCGGCGCCGATCTCGACGAGTGGATCGCCAGCGCCTCGCGGGCGCTGGCCTATGCCATTGTCGCTGCCTCGTCGGTCATCGATTTCGAAGCGGCGGTTATCGACGGCTGGATGCCGCTCGATGTGCGGCGCCGGCTGGTCGATGCCGTTACGGAAGCGATCGCCCGTGTCGATGCCGAAGGACTGAAACTGCCTGTCGTGCGCGAGGGAACGGTCGGCATTCACGCACGCGCCATGGGCGGCGCCAGCCTGCCGCTCTCCGAGCGCTTCCTGATCGGGCCTCACACGTCCGGAGGCGCCTGACATGCTGATCGGCATCCCGTCGCTGCTCGGGCCCCAGTTCCTGGCGACGCTCAGGGCAATGGGCCATGGCGACGAGATCGCGATCGTCGACGGCAATTATCCGGCCGAGGAACAGGCACGGCGGCTGATTCGCGCCGACGGCCACCACGTCATAGCCGTCCTCGACGCCGTGCTTAGTGTGCTGCCGGTGGACGAGGCTGTGCCGGAGGCATTGTTTCGTGCCTCGGTGAAGGGCGACCCGGCGCTGGCCGACGCCGTGCATCATGAGATGGAATCGGTTTGCGCCAGGCGTGCGCCGGGCCACAAGGTGGTTGCTCTGGCCGGGCCCGACTTCTATGCACGCGTCAAGGCGGCGCACGCCATCGTTGCGACCAGCGAACCCAGGCTCTTTGCCAACATCATCATTCGCAAGGGCGTGATCCATCCGCCGGAGACCAAGACGACATGATCCTTTGCTGTGGCGAAGCCCTGATCGACATGCTGCCGCGCACCACGACGCAAGGCGAAGCGGCCTTCGCGCCCTATGTCGGCGGCGCGGTGTTCAACTCGGCGATCGCGCTCGGCCGGCTCGGCGCTCCGGCCGGCTTCTTCTCCGGCCTCTCCTCCGACCTGTTCGGCGGCCAGTTCCGCGAGGCGCTCGGCGCAAGCAAGGTGAGCTCCACCTATGCGCACACCTCGCCGCGTCCGACGACACTCGCCTTCGTGCGGCTCACCAACGGCCAGGCGACCTACACCTTTTATGACGAGAACACCGCCGGGCGCATGCTGACCATCGAGGACCTGCCGAAGCTCGGGCCCGAGATCGAGGCGATGCTGTTCGGCGCCATCAGCCTGATCTCCGAGCCGGCGGGATCGGCCTATGAGGAATTCATGCGGCGCGAGCACCGGAGTCGGGTGATGATGCTCGACCCCAACATCCGGCCGAATTTCATCCCCGACAAGGCGAAGCATCTGAGGCGTATCCGCGAGATGATGGCGATGGCCGACATCGTTAAACTGTCCGACGAGGATCTCAAATGGTTCGATGAGGCCGGCTCGCATGAGGATGTGGTGCGCAACTGGCTGGAGCGCGGGCCGAAGCTGATCGTCGTCACCCATGGCAGCGAAGGCGCCGTCGGCTACAGCAAGGCGCACAAGGTCACCGTCATGCCGCAGAAAGTGAAGGTCATCGACACGGTCGGCGCAGGCGACACCTTCAACGCCGGCATTCTGGCCTCCCTGCACGAGCAGGGCCTGCTCACCAAAGCGGCGATCGGCGACCTGCCGGAAGATGCGATCCGGCAGGCGCTGGAGCTCGGCGCCAAGGCGGCGGCGGTGACGGTTTCGCGGGCCGGCGCCAACCCGCCCTGGCGGCACGAAATCGCCTGATCCAGCGTGGGAGCGGACGCGAATCCGCCCTTCGCGGCCGATCACTTTATGTTTCCCACCGGCGGAACGACGCGACAAGAGGGGCCGGAAAACGCCTCTCAAAGCTCGGATTTCCGGGTTTTTCAGGGATTGCGCCGGCAAAATCGGCAACAGGCTGCGACACCTGAGCAATTTGCGCCGGCCGCCACCGGCTTTCTCAGCCGGTTCAAGTCTGTTACCAGCGGGCCGGTCTTACAGGCAGTTTCGAGGGCGACATGCAGTTCATCGATCTTGGCGCGCAGCGCGAACGTATCCGCGACCGGCTGAAGGCCGCGATCGACCACGTCGTCGAAGACGGCCGTTATATCCTCGGGCCGCAGGTCACGGAATTCGAGAACAAGCTTGCCGCCTATATCGGCGTCAAGCATGTGGTCGCCTGCGCCAACGGCACCGACGCGCTGCTCCTGCCGCTGTTTGCCGCCGGCATCGGCCCGGGCGATGCCGTGTTCGTGCCGAGCTTCACCTTCGCAGCCACCGCCGAGGTGGTGGCGCTCGCCAAGGCCGAGCCGGTCTTCGTCGACGTCGACCGCGACACCTATAACATCGACATCGCCAGCCTCGAGGCGGCGATCGAGATGATCAAGAAGGAAGGTAGGCTGAAGCCGAAGGCGATCATCCCGGTCGACCTGTTCGGGCTCTCCGCGAACTACGAGGCGATCATGGCGATCGCCAAGCGCGAGAACCTGTTGGTGATCGAGGACGCTGCGCAGTCGATGGGCGGTTCCGCCGACGGCACCATGTGCGGCGCCTTCGGCCATGTCGGCTCGACCAGCTTTTATCCGGCGAAGCCGCTTGGCTGCTACGGCGATGGCGGCGCGATGTTCACCAATGATGCTGCGCTGGCCGACAAGCTGCGTTCCTTCGCCTTCCACGGCAAGGGCGAGACGCAATATGACAATGTCCGCGTCGGCATCAATTCGCGCCTCGACACGCTGCAGGCGGCGATCCTGATTGAAAAGCTCGCCATCCTCGAGGACGAGATGGTGGCCAGGCAGGTGGTCGCGGACCGCTATGCCAAGGGCCTTGGCGACATCGTCAAGGCCTCACGCAATCTCGGCCACGGCCGCTCGGCCTGGGCGCAGTACGCCATCGAGACCCCGAAGCGCGACGGGCTCAAGGCGCATCTCGGCGAAAACGGCATCCCGTCGGTGATCTATTACGTGAAGCCGCTGCACGAGCAGGTCGCCTACAAGCACTATCCGCGGACACCGACCGGCCTTGCGGTCTCGGAGCAATTGCCGAAGCAGATCCTCTGCCTGCCGATGCATGCCTATTTGAGCGAAGCCGACCAGGACCGGATTATCGAGACGATCAGGAATTACATCGGCTCGAACTCGGCGCATGTAGCGGCGGCCTGATCTCCCTCAGTGTCGCTCAGGGCGACAGAGGGTCGCCATCGCATAGGACTCACAGCCGCGGTTTCTTCACGCTCAGATGGGGTACCGGTGCATATCTCGGGATGCAAATGTGGCGCTATCAGAATCGGGGATGCTCGCGGATCAAGCGGGCGGATGTTCCTCATTGATTAGCAAGGCCAAGCCTGAATGCGGCCGCACTGCATCAGCCGCAGCGTACATGCTCTGCGGTCTTTCTTTGTCAGCCTGACCGGCGCCTCGATCGCCGCCATGTTCGCCAACGGGCTTGCCCGTCCGGCAGTTTACATTCCGCCCTTTCACTTTTGCATACGATGCCACGGCGAAGTGATTGATGCCGGGAACAAATTAGCAGCCCGAAAGTTCGCGAGAACGGCGAACCGGGAGAAGG
>NZ_JAIUHV010000013.1:0-150740 GCF_020165285.1 Mesorhizobium sp. CA10 | reverse complement strand
CCATCGGCGCCTATTCTGGACCGCAGCATTCTACGGCCAATGCCATGGCATGGATTCTAGGGTCTGCGCGCGTCGCTTCGCTCCTTGCTCCGCCCTAGAATGACGAAGGATATGTCGGCGAGACAGCGCCCCTCCCCAGCGCCCTCCGCTTGACAGTCCACGGCAACGGCGTACGCTCTATTAGCTTGACCTTAAATTACTGCCCAGCGTGCCGATCAGTCGCGGTGAGGGCTATCTGCCGTTCTCCGTGAAACGGCACCGCCTCGCCAAAGCCGGACACGCCTGACACAATGGGAGGTGTAAATGGCAGTCAGTTGGCGGTTGTCTGGAAGCTACTTCGAAAACTGCAGCTGCGATGTCGTATGTCCTTGCCTGTTGTCGACCCGGGCGCAGCTGACATCGAAGCCGACGAAAGGCGTTTGCGACGTCGCCTTGGTCTTTCATATCGACAAGGGCAGTTTCGGGGACGTTCGATTGGACGGGCTCAATGTCGCGATGGTTGCTCACACGCCGGGCCCGATGGCGGAGGGCAATTGGACGGCCGCCGCCTATATCGACGACCATGCGGATGACAGGCAGACCGAAGCGCTGGGCGCCATCTTCACCGGCGCCGCGGGTGGGCCGATGGCCGCCTTCGCGCCGATGATCAGCACCAATCTCGGAGCCAAGAAGGTGCCGATCAGATACCAGGTCGACGGCAAGAAGCGGTCGGTGGAGATTGCCGGCGTGATGCAGTTGGCGGTCGAACCGTTGCCGACAATGCGCGAGGACGGCGAGATGTGGGTGGCCTCCGGCCATCCCGTCAATCCCGACTGGCTCGGTATGGCGATGGGAATGGAAGGCAATACTTTCAGCGACCATGGCATGAGTTGGGACAATTCCCGCCGGAACGCACACTACGCTCCGATCAATTGGTCCGGCCAGCAATAGTCCCGCACGCATGGTCGGAACGGCCTCGCCCATGACGCTGACATTGCAGCGAAACATCATTCTCGCCCTGTTGGGCGCGGTCGCCGCGGCGGCGTGGGTCTTGCTCATCCGGCAGCGGATCGGCGCGGACGCAGATATGCGCATGGAGATGTACTCACCCACCATGGGCATGGCGGCGCCGCTGTTTCTTGCCGTCTGGATGATCATGATGATTGCCATGATGTTTCCGACGGCGGCGCCCATGATCCTGACCTTCCACCAGGTCCAAGCCGGCAAACGAGGTCGCGGCGAGGCCTTTGTCGCTACCTGGGTATTCGTGGCAGGCTATATGCTGGTTTGGGGCACGGTGGGCGTTTTGGCTTTTGCCGGCGCCGCAGGCGCCGAGACGCTTGCCGATCATGCGGGATTGTCCACGGCGACGGCCGCGCGCATTGGCGGTGCCCTGCTGATCATTGCCGGCGCCTACCAGCTCTCGCCGCTGAAGGATCTGTGCCTGGCCAAATGCCGCACGCCAATCGGTTTCATCCTGACCTCCTGGCGCGATGGTTCTTGGGGCGCGGTCCGCATGGGCCTCGAGCACGGCGCCTTTTGTCTGGGCTGTTGCTGGCTCCTGTTTCTGGCACTTTTCCCGCTCGGGATCATGAATGTCGCCGCAATGGCCGTGGTCACACTGCTGATCTTTACGGAAAAGACCTTTCCGGCGGGAAAGGGCATAGCCAAGGTGTCTGGCATCGCCCTGCTCCTTTACGGCGCGGTGGTGCTGGTCTTTCCCCAGGCGCTGCCGACCTTTCAGCCGACGGATATGATGATGAATTGAGCAGCGGAAGGCAGCTACCTTTGCCCCAGCCTCGCGCTCTCGATCGCAATGCCAAGCAGCGCCTGGCGTGCCAGCGCTTCCGACAGGTCCGGTCGTTTGCGGGTCTGCAGCACCGCCGTCTGCAGCCGGCCGAGCGCACGTGCGAGCGCCTCGACGTTCCAGCGCTCCAGCGTCTTTTCCACCAGCTTGCGGCGCGAGAAGAAGACCGGGGGGCGGGCGCCGGCGACGACCGAAGCGGCGTTGCGGCCGCCGGTCTCCATCTGGCCGCGCATCGCCTGGATCGCCTGCAATTGGCGCATCGCCGATGACAGCACCAGGAACGGATGGCCGCCCGATTGGCAGTGGCGGTTGAAGGCGATGTCGAAATCGCCGACCTTGCCGTCCAGCATGGCGTCGACAGCGGCGTCGAAGGAAGCACCGGAGACGTCGCCCGACAGCGCGTTGACGTCGTCGATGCCGATCTCCTTCTGGCCATGCGCGTAGAGCACCAGCTTCTCGATCTCGCCGCGCGAGGCGAGGCGATCGCCGCCGAGGTTGCGGCGCAGCGCTTGCCTGGCGTCCAAGGTCATCGACATGCCGGCCCTGCGCAATTCGTCGTCGATCACTGAGTCCAGATCGCGGGCCTCGTCGGCATAGCAAGGCAAGGCAATGGCGTTGCCGGCGGCCTCGACGATACCCCTGAGGCCGGTGCCTTTCTTCAGGTCGCCGGCTTCGATGAGGATGATCGCGTCGCGCGCGGGCTCGGCGGTCAGCGCCTTGATGTCGTCGGCCAGCGCCTTCTGGCCGCTGGCATTGCGCACCCAAAGCAGCCGCCGGTCGGAAAACATCGGCACCGTGCGGGCTTCGTCGAGCAGCCGCCCCTCATCGCGGTCGACTTCGGCGCCGTCCAGCCTGACCACCGAGAAGGGATCGTCGAGCGGCAGGCCGGTTTTCGCGGCGAAGGTTTTCGCCCGCTCGGCGACAAGGCCGCGGTCCGGACCGTAAAACAGGACGATTCCCATGGCCGGATCCGGCCTCGCCAGCCACGAATCGACCTCGTATCCTTTCTTTTGTGCCATGCGGGGTGAATTAGCATGGCGTGGGGTCGGAGTGAACGGAGAAGGAGGTGCCAGCGTCCTTACCTTCTCCCCTTGTGGGAGAAGGTGGATCGGCGCGACAGCGCCGAGACGGATGAGGGGTGTTCCAGCGGAGTGAGACGCTGGTGGCATCTGGAACACCCCTCATCCGTCGCCTTCGGCGACACCTTCTCCCACAAGGGGAGAAGGGGAAGGCCGCGCCCGGCTCCACCTCCCAATCGCATTTTCTGGCGGCAATCGCCCCGCAAACTTCCGCCAAATTGCGCGCAGCGCAAAAACATCGACAAGAAATTTCGCCGCCATATCTGCATCTTGGCGCTTGCGTACCGCATTGCTCAACCGAGCTGACGTCCGAGGAGGATGGCCGTGGCGAGGTCCGGCGAATTGGCACTGGTCTGGCGGCGCGGATGTGCAAATATCGCACCGGCAACGTTGGAGGATGTGAGCTCATGGCCGACGCTGGATTGTTGCGCTTCCATGTGCCCGAGCCAGAGGTTCGGCCCGGCGGCACGCCGGATTTCTCGAATGTGACCATTCCCAAGGCGGGCTCGGTGCCGCGTCCTGAGATCGAGGTCGATCCGCGCAGCATCCGCGACATGGCTTTCTCCATCATCCGTGTGCTGAACCGCGCCGGCGAGGCCGTCGGGCCATGGGCCGGGCTGCTTTCGGACGAGGAGCTGCTCGAAGGCCTGCGCCATATGATGACGCTCAGGACCTTCGATGCGCGCATGCAGATGGCGCAGCGCCAGGGCAAGACCTCCTTCTACATGCAGCATCTGGGCGAAGAGGCGGTGAGCTGCGCTTTCCGCAAGGCGCTGAAGCCCGGCGACATGAATTTCCCGACCTACCGGCAAGCCGGCCTTCTGATCGCCGACGGCTATCCGATGGTCACGATGATGAACCAGATCTATTCCAACGAGGCCGATCCGCTGAAGGGCCGGCAGCTGCCGATCATGTATTCGTCGAAGGAGCACGGCTTCTTCTCGATCTCCGGCAATCTGGCGACGCAGTATATCCAGGCGGTCGGCTGGGCGATGGCCTCGGCGATCTCCAATGATTCGCGGATTGCCGCCGCCTGGATCGGCGACGGCTCGACGGCGGAGTCCGACTTCCATGCGGCACTGGTGTTTGCTTCGACCTACAAGGCGCCTGTCGTGCTCAATGTCGTCAACAACCAGTGGGCGATCTCGACTTTCCAGGGCATCGCGCGCGGCGGCTCCGGCACGTTCGCCGCGCGCGGGCTCGGCTTCGGGATTCCTTCGCTGCGCGTCGACGGCAACGACTATCTCGCCGTGCATGCGGTGGCCAAATGGGCGGCGGAGCGGGCGCGCGCCAATCTCGGGCCGACGCTGGTCGAATATGTCACCTACCGCGCCGGCGCACATTCGACCTCCGACGATCCGTCTGCCTACCGGCCGAAGGCGGAATCCGATGCCTGGCCGCTCGGCGATCCGGTGATCCGGCTGAAGAACCACCTCATCCACAAGCAAGTCTGGTCGGAGGAGCGCCACACCCAGGCGGAGGCCGAGATTCTCGAAACGGTGATCGCGGCGCAGAAGGAGGCCGAAAGCCATGGCACGCTGCATGCCGGCGGCAAGCCGTCGACGCGCGACATGTTCGAGGGCGTCTATGCCGAGATGCCGCCGCATCTCAGGCGCCAGCGCCAGCAGGCGGGGGTCTGACCATGCCGAGACGCACGATGATCGAGGCGATCCGTGACGCCATGGACGTGTCGATGGGGCGCGACAGCCAAGTCATCGTCTATGGCGAGGATGTCGGCTTCTTTGGCGGCGTCTTCCGCGCCACGCAGGGCCTGCAGGCCAAATACGGCAAGAGCCGCTGCTTCGACGCACCGATCAGCGAATCCGGCATCGTCGGCTCGGCCATCGGCATGGCCGCCTATGGGCTGAAGCCCTGCGTCGAGGTGCAATTCGCCGATTATGTTTATCCGGCTTACGATCAGATCGTGTCAGAGGCGGCGCGGCTGCGCTATCGCTCCAACGGCGATTTCACCTGCCCGATCGTGGTGCGCATGCCGACCGGCGGCGGCATCTTCGGCGGCCAGACGCACAGCCAGAGCCCGGAAGCGCTGTTCACCCATGTCTCGGGCCTGAAGGTGATCGTGCCCTCCAACCCGCATGACGCCAAGGGGTTGCTGATCGCGGCGATCGAGGATCCGGACCCGGTGATCTTCCTCGAGCCGAAGCGGCTCTATAACGGCCCGTTCGACGGGCATCACGACAAGCCGGTGACGCCATGGTCGAAGCATGAGCTGGGCGAGGTCGCGGACGGCCATTACACGATCCCGCTCGGCAAGGCGGCGATCCGCAGGCCGGGATCGGCGGTGACGGTGCTTGCCTACGGCACGATGGTCTATGTTGCCCAAGCCGCGGCCGAGGAGACCGGCATCGATGCCGAGGTCATCGACCTCCGGACGCTGCTGCCGCTCGACCTCGAGGCGATCGTCGCATCGGTGAAGAAGACCGGCCGCTGCGTCGTCGTGCACGAGGCGACGCTCACCTCCGGCTTCGGCGCCGAGCTGGTGGCGCTCGTGCAGGAGAACTGCTTCTACCATCTGGAAGCGCCGGTGGCGCGGGTCGCCGGCTGGGACACGCCCTATCCGCATGCGCAGGAATGGGACTATTTCCCCGGTCCGGCGCGGGTCGGGCGCGCGCTGATCGAAACATTGGAAGCTTAGAGTGGGGGAGGCCTGAGATGGGCGAGCATGTCATCAAGCTGCCCGATGTCGGCGAAGGCGTCGCCGAGGCCGAGCTTGTCGAATGGCACGTCAAGGTCGGCGACCTCGTGCGCGAGGACACGGTTCTCGCCGCCGTCATGACCGACAAGGCGACGGTCGAAATCCCCTCGCCGGTCGATGGCGAGATCCTGTGGCTCGGCGCCGAGATCGGCGACACGGTGGCGATCGGCTCGCCGATCGTGCGGCTGAAGGTGGCCGGCGAAGGCAATGTGAATGCAGACTCGCCGCTTGCGGACGTTACAGCGGAGGGTAGGCCTGACGATGCAGCGGCTCGCCCGTCCTCGGGCCTGGAGCCGACATCGCCCAATTTAGCGCCGTCATCCTCGGGCTTGTCCCGAGGATCCGCTGGTTCGTCGGAACTGGCGTCGCATCCACGCAGGTCGGCAGATCCTCGGGACAAGCCCGAGGATGACGGCGTTAAGAAGGATCGCGCCTTGCCCAGCCTTTCGGGCGCGCCGCGCGCGGAAGGCGAGAAGCCGCTTGCCTCACCGGCCGTCCGCCTGCGCGCCAAGGAAGCCGGCATCGATCTGCGCCAGGTTGCGGGCAGCGGTCCGGCCGGGCGCATCAGCCATGAGGACATCGACGCGTTCATCGCGCGCGGCCCGCAAGTCGCCCGCGCCGGGCTTGCCCGCAAAGACGGCGTCGAGGACATCAAGGTCGTCGGGCTCCGGCGCAAGATCGCCGAAAAGATGGCGCTGGCGAAATCGCGCATCCCGCATATCACCTATGTCGAGGAGATCGACGTCACCGCGCTGGAGGAGCTGCGCACCACCCTCAACAGGGAGAAGCGCGCCGATCGCCCGAAGCTGACGCTGCTGCCTTTCCTGATGCGGGCGATGGTCAAGGCGATCGGCGAGCAGCCGAACCTCAACGCGCTGTTCGACGACGACGCCGGCATCATCCACCGGCATGAAGGCGTCCATATCGGCATCGCCGCGCAGACGCCGAACGGGCTGGTGGTGCCGGTGGTGAAACATGCCGAGGCGCGCGACCTGTGGGATAGTGCTGCGGAAGTCAACCGGCTGGCCGATGCGGCCAAGGCCGGCACGGCGAGCCGCGAGGAGCTTTCCGGCTCGACCATCACCATCACCTCGCTCGGCGCCATGGGCGGCGTGGCGACCACCCCGGTCATCAATTACCCGGAAGTGGCGATCGTCGGCGTCAACAAGATGATGGTGCGGCCGGTGTGGGACGGCACGCAGTTCATCCCGCGCAAGATGATGAACCTGTCGTCAAGCTTCGACCATCGCGTCATCGACGGCTGGGATGCCGCGGTTTTCGTGCAGCGGATCAAGGCGCTGCTGGAGACGCCGGCGCTGATCTTCGTGGATTGAGGGAGATGGGGTCGGTCTCGAACGTCGCGGCTCCGAAATGCGCGCTCCCCCTTCTCCCCTTGTGGGAGAAGGTGTCGCCGAAGGCGACGGATGAGGGGTGCTCCAGCGGAGTGAGACGTTGGCTTTCTCTGGAACACCCCTCATCCGTCTCGGCGCTGTCGCGCCGATCCACCTTCTCCCACGAGGGGAGAAGAAAAAGGCGCGTCGCCGCCTCCGCCGAAAGGAAGCAGCCGTCATGAAAGAAATCTCCTGCAAGCTGCTCGTCATCGGCGCCGGGCCGGGCGGTTATGTCTGCGCCATCCGTGCCGGCCAGCTCGGCGTCGACACGGTCATCGTCGAGTTCGGCAAGCCGGGCGGCACCTGCCTCAATGTCGGCTGCGTCCCGTCGAAGGCGCTGATCCATGCCGCGGAAGAGTTCGGGAAGATCGCGCATATGGCCCGCGGCAAGGATCCGCTGGGCATCAAGGTCGGTGCGCCGACGCTCGACCTGACCAAGACCATAGCATGGAAAGACGGCATCGTTAGCCGGCTCAACAGCGGCGTGGTCGGACTTTTGAAAAAGGCCAAGGTGAAAACCGTACAAGGCTGGGCGACGTTTCGGGACGGCAAGACCGTCGAAGTCGAGACGGAGACCGGCACGCAGCTCATCCACGCGGAGACCGTGGTGATCGCCACCGGCTCGGCGCCGGTCGAATTGCCCTTCCTGCCTTTCGGCGGTCCGGTCATCTCGTCCACCGAGGCGCTGGCGCTGAGCGAAGTGCCGGAGAAGCTCGCGGTCGTCGGCGGCGGCTATATCGGGTTGGAGCTCGGCATGGCCTTCGCCAAGATGGGCGCCAAGATCACCGTGATCGAAGCCCTGCCGCGCGTGCTCACGCAGTATGATGCGGAACTCACCCGACCGGTGCTTAAGCGGCTCGGCGAGCTCGGCGTCGAGGTGATGCTGGGCGTCAAGGCCAAGGGATTGTCGACCAAGGGCGACGCGCTGCTGGTCGAGACGGCAGACGGCAAGAACGCCAAGATCGCCGCCGACAGGATCCTGGTCACGGTCGGCCGCAAGCCGCTTACCGAAGGCTGGGGTTTGGAGCAGATCGACCTCGACATGGCAGGAAAATTCATCCGCATCGACGACCAGTGCCGCACCTCGATGCGCGGCATTTTTGCCATCGGCGACGTCACCGGTGAGCCGATGCTGGCGCACCGTGCCATGGCGCAGGGCGAGATGGTGGCCGAGATCGTCGCCGGCCACAAAAGAAGCTGGGACAAGCGCGCCATTCCGGCGATCTGCTTCACCGATCCGGAGCTGGTCACCGCCGGGCTGTCGCCCGAAGAAGCGAAGGCGCTCGCCGGCGAGATCAAGATCGGCCAGTTCCCCTTCGCCGCCAACGGCCGCGCCATGACCAAACAGGGCGAGGACGGTTTTGTGCGGGTCGTGGCGCGTGCCGACAACCATCTGGTGCTGGGCATCCAGGCGGTCGGGCATGGCGTGTCGGAACTATCGGCGGCTTTCGGCCTGGCGCTGGAGATGGGCGCGCGGCTGGAGGACATCGCCGGCACCATCCATGCGCATCCGACGCAAGGCGAAGGTTTCCAGGAAGCGGCGCTGAAGGCGCTGGGCCACGCGCTGCATGTTTAGCTCCCCCTTCTCCCCTTGTGGGAGAAGGTGTCGCCGAAGGCGACGGATGAGGGGTGCTCCAGGGAAAGCAAGCGTCTCACTCCGCTGGAACACCCCTCATCCGTCTCGGCGCTTGCGCGCCGATCCACCTTCTCCCACAAGGGGAGAAGGAAGAGACCTCAGCTCGCGAGCCGGCTCACCATTTCGTGTTGCGCATAGGCGCGGCCGAAGCGGTTGGCGAGGAAGGCGTCGAGGGCGATGTCTTCCTGGCGCACGAAACCCTTCGCCGGCAGGCTGCCGTCGGCCAGCATGTCGAGCACGGCGCAGATGCCGGATGCGGTGGTGATCTGGATGGCGCTGCGCACGATGTTGCCGACGCGCTGCGAATAGATCTTGTTGGCGTAGGTCTCCTGCAGCAGGCGACCGTTGCGGCGCCCCGAAACGGTGACGAAGACGATGACCACGTCCTGCAGCGTCGCCGGCAGGGCGCTCTCGAAAATGTCCTTCAGCACATCGCGGCGGTGGCGGAGCCCAAGGTCGTTGAGCAGCGCCTTCATGATCGCGGCGTGACCGGGATAGCGGATGGTGCGGTAGTTCAGCGTGCGCACCTTGCCCTTCAGCGTCTCGGCCAAAGTGCCGAGGCCGCCGGAGGTGTTGAAGGCCTCATAGGTGACGCCGTCGAGCGAGAACTCCTCGCGTTCCTCCAGCGGCGGCACCTCGATCAGCTCGCCCTCGACGATCGCCTCGCAGGGCTCGCAATATTCGTTGATGACGCCGTCGGTGCTCCAGGTGAGGTTGTAGTTGAGCGCATTCGATGGATATTGCGGCAGCGCGCCGACGCGCATGCGCACGCTTTCCAGCGTGTCGAAGCGGCTGGCGAGATCGTTGGCGACGATCGAGATGAAGCCCGGCGCCAGGCCGCATTGCGGGATGAATGCGCTTTTGGCATCACGCGCCAGCTCCTTGACGCGGCGGGTCGAGACGACGTCCTCGGTGAGGTCGAGATAATGCACGCCGGTGGCGGCGGCGGCCTCGGCAATGCGCGTGGTGAGGTGGAAGGGCGCGGCGCTGAGCACGGCGAATTTGCCGGCGAGCACTTTTTCGAGCTCACCCGAGGCAGTGATGTCGAGCTCCTGCGTCGCGACGCCGGCCGGCAGTTCGGCGGCGGCAAGCTGAGCCGCCGAGCGGTCGACCAACGTGACGCGGTAGTCGCCCGTGGCGTTCAGCATTTCGGCGATGGTCGAGCCGATTTTGCCGGCGCCGACGACAACGATGTTCTTCATGATCAATTCCCCTGCCAATGCTGATTCCGATTTGGCGGGAATCTTCGCAGCTTGCCTGTCGAAAGGAAGCGTGAAATCTGGCAATATGAAGCTGAACTTTGTGCGATTTGCCGAGAGGTTACGTCGAAATGATCAGTGAAGCCGAACAGGCGCTGCTTACCCTGTTGCGCGCCAACGCCCGCGCCTCGACCGCCGAGCTCGCGCGCCAGCTCGGCGTGTCGCGTACCACAGTGCAGAGCCGGATCGAGCGGCTGGAGCAGCGCGGCATCATCACCGGCTATGGGGTCAGGCTGTCGCCCGATTATGAGCAAGGGCTGGTCAAGGCGCATGTGCTGCTCACCGTCACGCCGAAACTCGCCGACAAGGTGGTGCGCAGCCTCGCGGCGATGCCGCCGGTCCGTACGGTGCATTCGGTGAGCGGCAATTTCGACATGATCGTCGTCGTCGACGCGCCGTCGATCCGCGACCTTGACGCGCTGCTCGACCGGATCGGGGCAATGGAGGGGGTAGAGCGGACGTCGTCGTCGATTATTCTGTCGACACGGGTGGATCGGTAGGCGGGCCTGAGATGTTGGCGCGAGGCCCCCCTCTCTGTCCTGCCGGACATCTCCCCCTCAAGGGGGGAGATTTGGCAGCTTCGACGCCGGCGCCTTTTCTGCAGCATTGGTGATTGGCGAAAGCCGGCGTGACATCTGATCTCCCCCCTTGAGGGGGAGATGCCCGGCAGGGCAGAGAGGGGGGCGAAGGAATGAGGCGTTTGTTTTTCCTCGCTCCGATCAAGCCCTGCGTCTCTCTGGCCCCTTATCCAGCCACCCCACATCCTCCGGCGTCAGCTTGATATCCAGCGCCCTAAGACTGTCCTCCAGCTCGTCCAGCGTGCGCGGGCCGATCAGCGGGACCGAGGGGAAGGGCTGCGCCAGCACGTAGGCGAGCGCGACATGGATCGGGCTCTTGCCGAGCTTGCGCGCCAGCTCGATGGCGCGGTCGCGGCGGCCGAAATTCTTTTCCGAATACCAGACCCGCACCAGCTCTTCATTGTCGGTCCGGTCGCGGCCGGCGCGGTCGGTGAAGAAGCCACGGCCCTGGCTCGACCAGGCGAAGTTCGGCATCTGCCTTGCCGTCAGCCAGGCCTTCCAGTCATCCGTGGAAGAGGTGACGCAGCCGGCCCAGATCGGCTCCAGCATCTCGGCCAGCGAGAAATTGTTGGAGAGCGCGCCGGGCTTCTGCTTGCCGTTCTTCTCGGCATAGGCAATGGCCGCGTCCATGCGTTCCATCGTCCAGTTGGAGCCGCCGAACAGCCCGCGGATGCGGCCGGCTTTCGCCTCGCGATCCATCGCGTCGACGAATTCGCCGACCGGCACGTCCGGATTGTCGCGATGCATGAAATAGATGTCGACATGGTCGGTCTGCAGCCGGTCGAGCGACTGCGCCAGCTGCTTGCCGATGACGTCGGGGTAACAGAGCGGCGAATGCGCGCCTTTGGCGATGATCACCGACTGCTCGCGCACGCCGCGATTCCTGAGCCATTGGCCAAGCAGCGTCTCGGTGTAGCCGGCGCCATAGACATAGCCGGTGTCGAACAGATTGCCGCCGGCCTCGAAATAGGCGTCGAGCAGGATCGAGCCGGAGGAGAAGGTGCGGAAATCCTCGAAGCCGAGCGCCAGAAGCGACACTGCGCGCGGCAGGCCGGGAATGGCGCGCTTGCCGATTGCCTTGCCATCGGTCCGCAGCGGGCGGCCGGAGAGGGTGTTGACGCGCTTAGCCGGCTTTTCGATATCATATTCCAGCCCGACCGCGGCGCGCCATTTATCGAGGACACGCAGCGTGCCGAGGCTGTCGGCCCAGCCCATGCCTGGCCAGGCGAACTCCTGCCGTCCGGCAAGGATCGCCTCGCCGGCGGCATCGACCTCGAAGGAATAGAGGTGGCGGGTCTCGCCGAGGCTGATCACCTCGCGAGCCGCCCCGGACCGGATCACCTCGATCCGGCCCGGTCCGACGTCGCGGTTGCCACCGGCGAACCAGAAATCGGGCACCTCGATCTGCCCCTTGGTGCCGAAGATGCGCAGCACATTGTCCTGGTTGAGCGAGATGCTGCAGGAGATCTCGGCGACGATGCCACCCGGGAAGTGCAGCAGCGCCGAGGCCCACTCATCGACGCCCGATTGGCCGAGATGGGCGGCGCCGACAACCTTGTCCGGCTCGAGGAAATGCTGCCCGGCGGCGGCGCCCGCGATCAGCCGCGCCATCGACACCGGATAGCCGCCGACATCGAGGATGCCGCCGCCGGCCATGTCGTTGGCATAGAGCCGGTGCTCGGGCATGAAGCCCGGCATGGCGAAGCCGAAGCTTGACTTGATCATGCGCACCTCGCCGATGGCGCCCGACTTGATCACCTCGACCAGCTTCAAGGTCTGCGGGTGCAGCCGGTACATGAAGGCCTCGCCGAGAAAGGTGCCGGCCTTGCGCGCCGCATGCATCATGGCGTCGGCCTCGAAGGCGGTCAGCGCCAGCGGCTTTTCGCACAAGACATGCTTGCCGGCCTCGGCGGCCTTGATCGCCCATTCGGCATGGCCGGGATGCGGGATCGAAATGTAAACGGCGTCAACTTGCTTGTCGGCGAGCAGCGCCTCATAGCCATCGAGGATGCGCGCGCCCGGAAAGCTCTGGGCCAAGCCCGGCTTGGCGGGATTGCGGGCGCCGAGCGCGACCAGCTCGCCGTTGCGCGACCCCGCCACGCCGCCGGCAAAGGATTTGGCGATGCTGCCGGGTCCGAGAATGCCCCAGCGGATTTTGGGTGAGGGTGTCATGTCGAATTCTCCATGGTTCGCCGCTACGCCTGGCGTGCCGGCAAAGAAATTTTCCGGTCAGCGGATCCTCAAACCTGCCTTGTCGAAGAGCAGCGCCCGTTCCGCCTTGATCGAGACCGTGAAATGGTCGCCGCTGGCGCGCTGGCGCGAGGCCTCGCGCTCGACGATCAGCTCCTCTGGTCCGGCATTGGCGTAGACATAGCTCACCGAGCCCAGATGCTCGGCGACGTCGGCCTTGACCGGGATGTCGCAATCGCCCTCGCCGGCCTCGAAGAAATGCTCCGGCCTGACGCCGAGCACGACCTCGGCGCCGACGGCGGGAAAAGTCTCGCAAAGCGGCTTGCGCAATCTGGCGCCGCCGTGATGGGCGAGCTCGATGATCGCGGCGCTGTTCGTCGTCTCGACAACCTTGGCGCTGAGGAAATTCATCTTCGGCGAGCCGATGAAGCCGGCAACGAAACGGTTGGCCGGGTCGTCATAGAGATCGAGCGGCGCGCCGATCTGCTCGACATTGCCGGCTTTGAGCACAACGATGCGGTCGGCCAGCGTCATCGCCTCGGTCTGGTCGTGCGTCACATAGATCATGGTGACGCCGAGCTCCTTGTGCAGGCGCGAGATCTCGACCCGCATCTGGACTCTCAGCTCGGCGTCGAGGTTCGACAGCGGCTCGTCGAACAGGAAGACTTGCGGCTCGCGCACGATGGCGCGGCCGATGGCGACACGCTGGCGCTGGCCGCCGGACAATTGCTTCGGCCGCCGCTGCATCAATTCGTCAATGCGCAGGATTTCCGCCGCTCGCTTCACCCGGCGATCGGTATCGGCCTTCGGATTGCCGTTCATCCTCAGCCCGAAGGAGAGGTTCTGCTCGACCGTCATATGCGGGTAGAGCGCGTAGGACTGGAACACCATGGCGATGCCGCGGTCGGCCGGCTCGACATCATTCATCACCTTGCCGCCGATGGCGATGTCGCCGCCGCTGATGTCCTCCAGCCCGGCGATCATCCTCAGCAGCGTGGACTTGCCGCAGCCGGAGGGACCGACGAAGACGACGAACTCGCCGTCGGCGATGTCGATGTTGGCGCCGTGGACGACTTCGAAGATGCCGAAGCGTTTGACGACATTGGTGAGGGTGACGGCCGCCATGTTAGAGCGAGATATAGCTAGGTTGGATCATTCTGTGTCCCAGTGGGCGAGGCATTTTGCGCTCTCCTATTTGACCGCGCCGGCGGCGATGCCGGCGATGAAATGGCGCTGCAAGAGCACGAAGACGATCAGCATCGGCACCGTCAGCATCACGGCGCCGGCCATGATGCCGCCCCACGAAACCTTGGTCAGACCGATCAGCGTGCCGAGCGCCACCGGCGCCGTCATCGCGCCCGGCTGGCTGTTGATCAGCAGCGGCCAGAGATAGTTGTTCCACGAGGCGAGGAAGAGGATGATCGCAAGCGCCGCCAGCATTGGGCGGGCGAGCGGCATCGCCACGAACACGAAGATGCGCCATTCCTTGACGCCTTCGACGCGCGCAGCGTCGAACAATTCGGCCGGCATCATCGAAAAGGCCTGGCGCATGAAAAGCACGCCCAGCGAGTTGAACAGCGGCGGCACGATCAGCGCGATCCAGGTGTTGGCCAAGGCGAAGTCGCGCGCCACCATGATGAATTGCGGGATGAGCACCACCGCATAGGGAAGCGTGATGGTGCCGAAAATGATGGCGACGACCGCGCCCTTGCCGTGGAATTCGTAGCGCGCCAGCGCCCAGCCGGCCATCGATGTGAGCAGCACCGAAAGGATCGTGTAGGTCACCGCCACCGAGACCGAGATGCCGATGGCGCCGATGAAATTGGTGTCGCGCTGCAGGTTGGCGACATTGTCGAGGAAATTGTCGTGCGGCAGGAGCTCGATGCCGGGGCTGAAGATGCCGTTATCGGGCATGGTGGAGAACACCACCATCATCCACAGCGGGAACAGCCAGACCAGCGCCAGCGGCGTCAGGAAAAGATGCAGCGCAATGACGCGGCCGAGCCGTCTTTGCGAGCGCGAGGTCATTTCGGCTCCCTCATCAGCCAGAGCTGCACCAGGGTGATGGCGATGGCGAGCCCGGCCATGGTATAGGCAACGGCCGAGGCGTAGCCGAAATTTAGCGAGCGGAAGCCTTGGCGGTAGAGCAGCAGGCCGAGTGTCTCGGTGCCGCCGCCCGGGCCGCCGCGCTCGGTGATCAGGAACGGCTCGGTGAAGAGCTGCATGGTGCCGATGATCGACAGCACGGCGCAAAAGACGATGACCGGCTTCAGCAGCGGCAAGGTGATGTAGAAGAACTGTTTCACCCGGCTGACGCGGTCGAGCGTCGCCGCCTCATAGACATCCTCCGGTATGGACTGCAGGCCGGCCAGGATGATGATGGCGTTGTAGCCGGCCCAGCGCCAGGTCACCGCGATCATGATCAGCGCCATGGCCGGCGTGACGTTGGAGAACCAGTCGATCTTTGAGATGCCGACGCTCTCCAGGAGCTTGTTGACGATGCCGAAGTCGAGGCTGAACATCAGCCGGAAGACGGCCGAATAGGCGACCTCGCCGACCACCACGGGCGCGAAGAAAGCGAAGCGGTAGAGGCCGCGGGCTTTAAGCAGCGGCGAGTTCAGAAGCACCGCCATGACGATCGCCAGCGCAATCATCACCGGCACCTGGATGACCAGGATCAGCAGCGTGTTCTTCAGCGCATTGTAGAAGGCGGGGTCGCCGATCAGGCGGCCCCAGTTGAAGGTCGGCGCGAAGCGCCACGGCACGGTGCGCGTCGCCTGGAAGGAGATGATGAAGGAAGAGATGATCGGCCAGATCCAGAAGATGGCGAAGATCAAAAGATAGGGCGTGAGGAAGCGGTACGCGGTGGCGTTCTGGGTGCGCATTGGCTTCCTCCTTTCCCGGTTACGCCTTCTTGGCGGGCGCGGTGTTGATCATGCTTCGAATGCCGGAGCAGCGCCAATTGTCGATGCAGGCGCTGCCCTGTCTTGCCTTCTCCCCTTGTGGGAGAAGGTAGCCGCGAAGCGGCCGGATGAGGGGTGTTCCAGGGAACGCCAACGTCTCACTCCGCTGGAACACCCCTCATCCGTCTTGGCGCTGCGCGCCAATCCACCTTCTCCCACAAGGGGAGAAGGGGAGGCAGCGCACTATTTAACCGGCAAACCTGTCGCGGCGGCGATCTGCTTGGCGGCGTCGTCGAGCGCGGCCTTGGCGTCGGGATAGCCGTTGGCCAGGTATTTGGTCTGCACGGCGCGGACGATGATCTCGGCATCGCTCTGGAACTGCGTGCCGCGGCTCGGCACCACCTTGGGCAGCGTGGCCAGGATGTCCTTCCACACCGCCTGGCCGCCCCAATAGGGCTGCGGCTGCGAGACGTAAGGATCATCGAGCGCCGAGATCAGCGACGGCACCAGGCCGAAATCCTTCAGCATGGTGATCTGGCCGTCATTGGTCTCAAGCGTGTATTTCAGATAGGCGTAAGCCGCTTCCTTGTTCTTGGAGGCCGAGGTGATGGCCAGGGACGAGCCGCCGAGATTGGCGGCGCGCGGGCCGTCGGCGGTCAGGCTCGGCATCAGATAGACGCCCCATTTGCCGCTCTCCTTCGGCGATTCGGTGCGGATCGTGCCTTCATACCAGCCGCCATAGACCTGGCTGGCGACCGTGCCGGCGGTGTTGTTGGTGATCTTGGTCGACCAGTCGGCCGACGACACGATGCCGGCGTCCTTCATCTCCTTGACCTTGGTCATGGCGTCGACGCATTTCGGCTCGGCCACGGTGATCGACTGGCCATCCTCGGCGAAATAGGCGCAGCCCTGCTCGTTGGAGATCATGCGGAAGAATTCGGTGTCGCCGTTGAAATCGGCATTGGTCATCGACACGCCCGGATTGGCGTCCTGGATCTTCTTGCCGGCGGCGATGAAATCGTCCCAGGTCTTGATCGAGGCCGGGTCGACGCCTGCCTTCTCGTAGAAGTCGCGGCGGTAGAAGACGGCCACCGGGCCGGAATCCCAGGGCATCGCATAGGCCTTGTCGCCGACTTCGAGCTCGGTGCGCTTGAAGTCGGGGAATTTCTTCTGGTCTTCCGCCGTGTAGCCCAGCGTGTGCAGGTCGACGAAGCAGTCCGGGAACTGGCTCCAGTAATTCTCCGCCTCGCCGTTCTCGATCGAGACGATATCGGGCAGGCCGACGCCGCCGGCGGCGCAGCCGGCGATCGATTTGTCATAGGTGGGCTGGTTGCCGAGATCCTGAACCGTGACCTTGATGTCGGGGTATTTCTTGTTGAAGCCCTCGACCGTCGCCTTCAGCGATGAGGCGGCGATGTTCCAGCTCCAGATGGTGATCTCGCCGGACTGCGCCAGGGCCGGGCCGGAACCCAGAGCAAGCATAAGCGCGGCGCAGGTCAGTGTAGTGCGCATTGAAATCCTCCCATTTCATTTGCTCTCTCACTGTGAGCGTGGCTAGACTATGCGGCGCGGAAGGCTTGTCCCCGTCGAAGGGAATGAGAAGTTGGCGGAAAGTAAGATGCCGGAGCGTCCGTTCTACCAGCCTGGCGCGAGCAGCGTCGAAGGACTGCCGCTCATGCTGCAGATGTTTTACAACCACCCGTTGGTGATGTTGAAGCCGCACTGGCACGCCCAGGTCGAGGTGAATTTCATCGTGCAGGGCCGCGTTCATTACCGCATGGCCGAGCACGAGATTTCGCTCTCGGCCGGCGAGATGTGCCTGTTCTGGGGCGGCCTGCCGCACCAGATGGACGATCTTTCCGACGACGCCATCTATGCCGGCGCGCATCTGCCGCTGGTGCATTTCTTTCGCCTGCATCTGCCGGCCGACATACGCCATCGGTTGATGACCGGCGCGACGCTGGTGACCAACGCGACCGACCAGTCGGACAACGACAATTTCAAGCGCTGGAACGAATATGCGCGCTCGGGCGATCCGGCCAGGGCCGAACATGCCGTCAACGAGCTGCTGCTGCGGCTCGAGCGGGTGCGCTTCGAGCCTTACCGGCTGGTGCCGGAAAGGGTGGTCGGGCAAGGCGCCGGCAATGCCTTCGACCAGCAGTCCTCGCGCAATGTCGGGCGCATGTGCGATTTCATCGCCGAGAATTTCCTTTACGACGTCGACTGCGTGACCATCGCGGCTGCCGCCGATATCCACCCGAAATACGCAATGAGCCTGTTCAAGAAATCGACCGGCATGACGCTCAACGAATATGTCAACCTGCTGCGGTTGAGCTACGCCCAGGCGCTGCTGATGCATGAGGACGCCAATGTGCTGAGGGTCGCCATGGACTCGGGCTTCGGCTCGCTCAGCGCCTTCAACAAATCGTTCCGCAAGCTTGCCGGCATGTCGCCCTCCGATTTCCGCCGGGCGGGCGGGGCGCGGTAAAAATGGCCGACGGTCGCCCACCCGTCGTCGCCCATCGCGATCGTCATTCTAGGGCGGAGCGGGAAGCGAAGCGTACCGCGTAGACCCTAGAATCCATGCCGTGACGTCAAGGCGTTGCGGCGGTTACAGAATCTTCTGCACCGTTGCATTTCCCGGCAGAAGTTATGGCATGGATTCTAGGGTCTGCGCGCGTCGCTCCGCTCCTTGCTCCGCCCTAGAATGACGACGTCACCGGAGTTCCCACAGCCGGAAAGCTGACGGTAACGCCGAGACCCGGATTGCGGTCCTCGAGCGTTATCGCGGCGCCATGCAGGTCGGCCACCGCCTTGACCAAGCTGAGGCCCAGGCCGCTGCCGGGCGTCGTGCGGCTGGCATCGAGCCGATAGAGCCGGCGGAACACTTTTTCGCGCTCCTCGGCGGGAATGCCCGGGCCATTATCGCGGACATGAATGAGGACGTGGTTGCCTGCCCGGGTCACCGAGAGCTCGATCGCGGTGCCCCGCGGGCAATGCCTGAGCGCGTTCTCGACCAGATTGGCCAGCATCTGCATGAGCAGATCGCGGTCGCCGTGCACGTACCATTTTGTATCCGGAACGATCACGGTGGACAGAGACTTGCCGTCGTCCTCGGCGACATCGGCATAGACTTCGCCAATGGTCTCGACGACCGGGCCGACATCGAGATCGACGAAGCGCGCCTTGCGGGCGCCGGCTTCGATCTGGGCGATGCGCAGCAAAGCGTCGAACGTGCTGTTGATCTGCTGGCTCTCGGTGCGGGCGTCGCTCAGCTCGGTCGAGATATCCTCGCCCGACACCGTCTTGTCGGCGGCGGATTCCAGGATCATCTGCAGCCGGTTGAGCGGCGTCTTGAGATCGTGGGCGATGTTGGCGCTCACTTCGCGCATGCCATCGACCAGGGCCGACAGGCGCTCGAGCGCCGCGTTCACCTGGGCGGAGACGGCGTCGATGTCGTCGCCATTGCCGGTCAGCGGGATGCGTGCGTCTAGGCGCCCATGCGAGACATCGTCCATGGTGTCGGCGATGCCGTCGAGGCGGCGCTGGACGCGCGAGGCAAGCACGGCGCCGCCGCCGATCGCCAGGACGGTGATGAAGAGCGTGGCCCAGCCGAAGCTCATCAACACGATCCTTTCCAGATCCTCGGTTTCCGAAAGCGAGAAGGCGACCGTCAGCTTGTTGCCGCCGACCGTGCCCGAATAGGCGCGATATTGGGTATCGGGCGGCACGCCCGGCAAGTCGGCGGCGAAGATGGAAAAGCCGTCCGGCAGGCCGGAGGCGGTGAAATCCCCGGCGAGGCGGTTGCCATTCCGATCGGTGAGGGAAAAGATTTCGTCCTTGTCCTGGCTGAACTGGGCATGATCCCTGACGGTTGAAACGAGATCTTCCTCGTCGCCCTCGGCATGGGTCGCGGCGATGAGCGAGTAGGTCTCCTTGATCGATTGATCGAGCTGCCTGGCGAGCGAGGCGCTCATCAGCTGATAGACAATCGCGCCCGACAGGATGAAGGCCAGCAGGAACAGGAAGGCGAAGGTCAGCGCCAGCCGGAACGGCGTGCTGCGCAGCAGGCTGGAGCGCGTCCCGCTCATGCGATCGCGGAAGCGGTTGGCCGCCCCGCGATTGCGGAGGCAAGATCAGGCCGGGACATGCAGGCTGTAGCCGGTGTTGCGCACGGTGTGGATCAACGGCACGTCGAAGGGCCTGTCGACCTTGGCCCTGAGCCGGCTGATATGCGTCTCGACGACACTGGTCTTGGGGTCGAAATGAAAATCCCAGACGCGCTCGAGCAGCATGGTGCGGGTGATGACGCGGCCCTCGCCGCGCATCAGCACTTCGAGCAGGCTGAACTCGCGCGGCTGCAGGTCGATCGGCTGGCCCTGCCTGGTGACGCGGCGCTGGATAAGGTCCATTTCGAGGTCGGCGACACGCAAAGCCGTCTTCTGCTCCTGCGCCGCCGGCCGGCGGCCGAGCGCATGGATGCGGGCAAGCAGCTCGGAAAAGGCGAAGGGCTTGACGAGATAGTCGTCGCCGCCGGCCTCAAGGCCCTCGACCCGGTCGTCGACGCCGCCGATCGAGGTCAGGAAAATCGCGGGCGTGCGGATGCCGGCGGCACGCACCGCCTTGATCATCGACAGGCCGTCGAGGCCGGGCACCATGCGGTCGGCGACGATCACGTCATAGGCGTTGCGGGTCGCGGCGAAGAGCCCGTCATGACCGTCGCGCAAGAGATCGCAGACATGGCCGGCCTCGGTCAGTCCCCTGACGATATAATCCGCGGTTCTCGGATCGTCTTCAACAAGCAGAAGTCGCATTGTCCGGTGCCGTCCTTGCCACCTCAACCATTTGTTTTTACGAGCTTTCAGACCGAGTGCCGCTACACATTTTTGCGAGGGACAGCCGATATCCGTCGCGACCGCCGACGGCAGCGGCGAAGAACCGGGCGGCCGGCGGCGAGTGCGACCTCATGGTCGTCCCGCGCTCGCGCCGAGCGTGAGAAGAAGCTCGTCCAGTTGCCCGAACGTCTCGCCCATCGCATCGGCCGCCCCGGTGCCGGCAGCGTCGAGAGCTTCTTTCGAGGGATAGAGCTCGTGCATCACCAGCAGCGTCTTGCCACCCTTTTCCTCGAAGGTCACCGTGGTGACGGGTCCACCGTCGCCGCCTTCGTCATTGGTCCAGGCGAGGCGCGAGTACGGCACCACTTCGATATACCGGCCGAAGAACTCGGCGGGGTTAGAGGCGTCATGGCCGAACGCCAAACGGTACCCGCCCCCGACGCGAACATCCATCTCGCAGGAACGCAGGATCATGCCCATCGACTTCGGCGCCCACCACCGCTTGAACAGTTCGGGCTTGGTCCACGCCTCGAACACGATGCGCGCCGGGGCATCGAAGGTTCGCGTAACGACCAGCTCACGGTCGGACCTCCGTTCCACGGTCGTGCGAGCAGGCTCACTCCGTTCTTCCATCGACTTCCTCCTTCCGTTTCAGTTCCTCGACAACCTTGTCCAGCTCTTCGAAGCGTGCGTCCCAAAGCCGGCGGTATCCCTCGATCCAGGCCGCCTCTTCCTCCAGTCCGCGCAGGCCGAGCTTGCAGGTCCGCACCCGCCCGGCTTTCCGGGTGGTGACGAGCCCCGCCTGTTCCAAGACGCCGATATGCTTCTTCATGCCCGTGAGGGTCATGTGGAATTTCTCGGCCAGGTCCGTGATCGAGGCCTCCGCGCGTCCTAGCTGCTCCAGAACGCCGCGCCGGGTGGCGTCCGAGAGCGCGGCGAACGAGACATCGAGGCGGGACTTCGAATACTGAACCATTTGGTTCAGTATCTAGCGTATCGATGAGCGGCGCGCAAGGGGATAGCGGGCGGGCTGCGCTGCCGGCCCTCCCGGACCGAGCCAGTCTCGCTGCTGCAGCTTACGGTCAATCGCGACATGCTCTAGTCGAGGAGCGCCAGCTCGTCTTCGTCGATCAGTTTTCTCAGCGTCATATGGAGAACGATGGCCACGATGCAGCCGAGGAAAATCAGGCTGGTGAAGGCGGCGCCGAAGCCCAGCCCGCCATAGTCGACCGGATGCGAGAGCAGGTCGCCGAAGGAGGCGCCGAACGGCCGGGTCAGGATATAGGCAAGCCAGAAGGCGAGGACGCTGTTCAGGCCGAGGAAGAACCAGGCAAAAGCGATCGCCGCGATCACGCCGCCGAAGATGAGGCCGGTAGCGAGATAGCCGATATCGAAGCGCTCGGCCACCAGATCGCCGGCAGCCGTGCCGAGCGAGAAGGTGAAGAGGATCGCCAGCCAGTAGAAGATCTCGCGCCTGGCGGTGAAGATGGTGTGGATCGAGAGGGTCCTTTCGCTGGCATACCAGACCGCGAAAGTCAGTGCGAGGGCGACCGAGAAGACGATGGTCGTCGTCTCCAGCCGCACGCCGAAATCGTCGATGAGGTTGTCTGCGACCAGGGTGCCGACGACGCTGATCAGCACGACGGCGAGCCAATAGGCCCAAGGTACATAGCGTTTCTGCGCGAATTGCAGGACGAGCGCGACGATGAGGATGCCGCCCATGATCAAGGACGTGACAGTAAGGCCGAGGCCGAGCTTCACGGCGAGGTAGTCGGCCGCCGTCTCGCCCATGGTCACCGCCATGATCTTGACCAGCCAGAAATCGATGGTGACGTCCGGGACGCGGTTGGGGGCGAGGTTGTCGGCTTGAGAGATCATGGCGCGATCCGTTGTTCGTTCGAGCCGCCTCGAATTCCGTATGGCGGCGACGCCCAAACTAAGCAGGCGAATTCACCGCGGCCTGTCCGCGTTCTTACAAATTCGTAAGGTTGGCCAAAAACATCCGCCGAGCCTCGTCATGCCGCCAGCGAAGAGATAGACAAGCCTTGGCGCCCCCTGGCTGCGCCGGAGCGATGAGAAGAATGGCATCCCCCAAATCGACGCCGAATGCGTTCGACCAGCACAAGCGCCTGATCGTCGTGCAGCTGGCCGCCGTGCTTGCCGTCATCCTGCTCCTGTTCAGCAAGCCGGCGTTGGCCGAGGGATCGGACGGTCATGAAGTCGTGGAGACGATCGGCTTCGCGATGGTGCTGATCTGCTTTCTTGGACGGCTGTGGAGCATCCTGTTCGTCGGCGGCAGGAAAAATGACGAGCTGATCGTGTCCGGCCCGTTCTCGATGACCCGGAACCCGCTCTATTTCTTCTCGACGGTCGGCACGGCAGGCATCGGGCTGATGTTCGGTTCCCTGCTCGCGGCAGCCTTGCTCGGCCTGGCGAGCTTCCTCGTCTTCCGCTTCACCGCGCGCAGGGAGGCCGAGTATCTCGCCGGCAAGTTCGGTGCGGCTTATGCGGCCTATGCCGAACGCACGCCGTCCTTCTGGCCGAATCCGCTGCTTTACCGCGACGAGGCGCAGTGGCTGTTCTCGACGATCGCGCTGCGGAACACGTTCCGCGACGGGCTCTATTTCCTGGCTTTGTTTCCGGTGATCGAGGCGGTCGAATATTTGCGCCTCAGCGGCGACCTGCCGACGCTCTTTACCGTTTACTAGTTCCATCGCGATCGTCATTCTAGGGCGGAGCAAGGAGCGGAGCGACGCGCGCAGACCCTAGAATCCATTCCGTGACTTCCAAGCGCTGCCGCGGTGCAGAATTCTGCTCCGCTGCGTTCCTTGGCCAAGGTCACGGAATGGATTCCAGGGTCTCCGCGACGCCGCTTTGCGGCTGCTCCGCCCTGGAATGACGAGGCTGGGGCGGCTCCGCCAATCTCCAGCGTTTGCGCTGATTTCGCGGAAAATAAACCCCGGTCAGCGCGCCTTGCCGCGCGCGGCGCGGCGTGTGCTTTGCAGGAGAATTGCCAGGCAGCCGACGAGAAGCAGGAGGCCGCCGATGAGCGGCGGCAGCCCCAAGAACTTCACCACGGCGGTGATCAGCGCGATCAGGATCAGCGCGAGCAGGGCGAGATTGCCGTCGTCGACGAACATGCCGACGAGTTCCTTGAAGACAAGACGGATCATCGGGCAACTCCTTCGGCGGGTGCCGGGTAGGCGCCGCGCAGCCAGCGCACGATGGCGAAGGATGCCGCGGCAATGACGGCGAAGATGGCAAGCAGAGCGAGGTCGGCGCCCGGCCATTCGGCGCCGAGGCCTTCACCGGTCCAGAACACGCCGAAGCTGGTCAGCATCAGGCCGACGACGAATTTCAGTGCATTCTCGGGCACGCGGGCTAAAGGACGATGCACGGCAAGGCCGATCAGCATCACCAGCACGAAGGCCGCCAGCGCACCGAGGCCGGCATAGAGCGTCTGCCCGTGCGCGGCGCCAACGGCGATGACGATGAATACCACTTCGATGCCTTCGAGCAGCACCGCCTTGAACGACGCGACGGCCGCCAGATAGTCGGCGCGGCGGTCGGCGGCCTGCCGCTGCAAGGCGGCCGTCTCCCTGGAAAAGGCCTGCTCCTCGTCATGCAGCGCGATCGCGCCGACGCTGCGCAGGATCGCCTTTCTCAGCCAGCGCATGCCGAACAGGATCAAAAGCACGCCGACCACGAATTGCAGGACGGTGATGGGGACAAGCGCCAGAAGCGGCCCGAAAACGAGCACCAGCGCCGCCAGCAGGGCGAGCGCCAGCGCCGCACCCGTCAGCGCCGGTCGCCAGCTGCGCGTCACGCCGACGGCGAGTACGATGGTGAAGGCTTCGACCACTTCGACGAAGGAGGCCAGGAAAGAGGCCGTCATGGTGGAAAATGTCAGGCCATGCATCAAGGCTTCGTCCAATGCTCGGGAATCATCGGGTAGCGTGAACGATACAGCGCTTCGACGGCGCAGAGAATGCCAGAGATGAGGCGATCGGCGCCGCCTCCGGCCCCAATCACGCCCTGACGCGAGGCCGGACATTCGCAGAACTCATTGACGGTCTGTATCCGTTCGGTGTCCGTTGTATCGCGGCGCTGCCCTGGCTATCTGCTGGAGCAACAAGAAGTTTTAAGCGGTCGATGGGCCGCTCCAGCAGGAATGGAGCCATGAAGAAGATCGGATTTCTGTCGTTCGGGCATTGGTCGCCCTCGCCGCAATCGGGCACGCGCTCGGGCGCCGACGCGCTGCTGCAGTCGATCGACCTCGCGGTCGCGGCCGAAGAGCTCGGCGCCGACGGCGCCTATTACCGCGTCCACCATTTTGCCCGCCAGCTCGCCTCGCCGTTTCCGCTGCTTGCCGCGGCCGGCGCCAGGACCAAGCGTATAGAGCTCGGCACCGCCGTCATCGATATGCGCTACGAGAACCCGCTCTATATGGCCGAGGACGCGGGTGCTGCCGACCTGATCGCCGGCGGGCGTCTGCAGTTGGGCATCAGCCGCGGCTCGCCCGAGCAGGTGATCGATGGCTGGCGCTATTTCGGCTATGTGCCGGAAGAGGGCAAGAGCGACGCCGACATGGCACGCCGGCACTCCGAGATCTTCCTCGACCTGTTGCGCGGCGAGGGCTTTGCCCAGCCCAATCCGCGGCCGATGTTCCCCAACCCGCCCGGCCTGCTGCGGCTCGAACCCTTCTCGGCCGGCCTGCGCGAGCGCATCTGGTGGGGCGCGGCCACCGACGCCACCGCTGTGTGGGCGGCCAAGCTCGGCATGAATCTGCAAAGCTCGACGCTGAAATTCGATGAGACCGGCGAGCCGCTGCATGTCCAGCAAGCCAAGCAGATAAGGGCCTACCGCGCCGCCTGGAAGGAAGCAGGTCATGCCAGGGAGCCGCGCGTCTCGGTCAGCCGCAGCATCTTCGCTCTCGTCAACGACATGGACCGCGCCTATTTCGGCGGCAGCGAGGGCGAGGACCATTTTGGCTATATCGAGCCGGAAAAGCGCGCCGTGTTCGGCCGCACCTATGCCGCCGAGCCCGATGTGCTTATCGAGCAGTTGAAGGAGGATCAGGCGATCGCCGAGGCCGACACGCTGCTGCTCACCGTGCCCAACCAGCTCGGCGTCGACTACAACGCCCATGTCATCGAGTCGATCCTGAAGCACGTCGCGCCGGCGCTCGGCTGGCGGTGATGTGGCGAAAACCGCAAAACGCGGAATCTCCCCCGCAAGGGGGGAGATCAGACTTCACGCCGGCTTTCGCCAATCACCAACGTCAGCCTTGGCACCGCCTTCCCTCTCGTCCTTCCTTCGACGTTGACATCTGGTAAAATAGCAATCTACTTTGGCGCGTAATCGGTTACGTAACCGATTACGGCTCAATCAAGTGGAGGAGACTAATGAACAAGTTTTCGAACACGCATGGGCTTGGCCCGTTCTCGCGCCGCCAGTTCCTGAAGACCAGCGCCTTGGCTGCCGGCGCGCTGGCGCTGCCGCTCGGCCCGGTTCTCGCCGCCGACAAGCCGAAGGTCGGCCTGGTCATGAAGTCCCTGGCCAACGAGTTCTTCAAGCAGATGCAGGCTGGCGCGGAGGAGTATGCGGCCAAGAACAAGGACAAGTTCGATTTCGCCGCCGTCGGCATGAAGGACGAGCGCGACTTCGCCGCACAGGTCGACGCGATCGAGAACTTCATCACCCAGAACTACAACATCATCGTCGTCGCCCCGGCCGATTCGAAAGCCATGGTCACGCCGATCGCCAAGGCGCTGAAGGCCGGCATCAAGGTCATCAACATCGACGTTGCGCTCGACACCGAGGCCAAGAAGAAGGCCGGCATCGACCTCGCCTTCTTCGGCCCGGACAACCGCGCCGGCGCCAAGCTGGCCGGCGACGCGCTCGGCAAGGCGCTGGGCAAGGGCGGCAAGGTCGTCATCCTCGAGGGCAATCCCGAGGCCGACAACGCCAAGCAGCGCAAGCTCGGCTTCGACGATTCGGTGAAGGAATACGGCCTCGACCTGCTCGACTCCAAGACCGCGCATTGGGAGACCGAGGAAGCCAACACGCTGATGACCAACTTCCTCACCCAGCACCCCGACATCCAGGGCGTGATGGCGGCCAACGACTCCATGGCGCTCGGCGTCGTCAAGGCGATCGACGCTGCCGGCAAGTCCGGCCAGATCAAGGTCGTCGGCTTCGACAACATCCCGGCCGTCGGTCCGCTGCTGAAGGAAGGCAAGATGCTCGCCACCGTCGAGCAGTATGGCGCGAAAATGGCGGCGATGGGCATCGACTACGGCCTGCGCGAGCTGGCCGGCGAGAAATTCTCCGGCTGGGTCAAGACCGACGTCAAGCTGGTCACCGCATGAGGCGAGCCGGGGCGCCGGCGCTCCCTTCCGGCGCCAGGCTTCGTCTCTCTCGTCACCGCCGCCGCCAGTTTCGGCGGCGGTGACGGAGCGCCCGCCGCTGTCGTCGCCGACGGGCACGGTTTAGGATTCTGGCGCCCATGGATGCGATTCTCTCTCTTGAAAGGGTCGGAAAGATCTTTCCCGGCGCCGTCGCGCTGAGCGAGGTGTCGCTGTCGATCGCGCGCGGCGAGACCCATATTATCCTGGGCGAGAACGGCGCCGGCAAGTCGACGCTGATCAAGCTCTTGGCCGGCATCTACCAGCCGGACTCCGGCACGATCGCCTTCAACGGCCAGCCCTATCAGCCGAAGACGCCGCATGATGCGCAGCAGAGCGGCATCCGCGTCGTGCACCAGGAGCTGAACCTGTTGCCCTATCTCAGCATCGCCGAGAATCTGATGCTGGAAAGCCTGCCGCGTCGCGCCTTCGGCATCGTCGACCGCAAGGCGCTCAACAGCCGCGCGGCGGCGCTGCTCAAGGAAGTCGGGCTCGACATCGATCCGCGGATACGCGTCGAGGCGCTCGGCGTCGCGCAGATGCAGCTGGTCGAGATCGCCAAGGCGCTGAGCTACGACTCGAAGCTTCTGGTGCTCGACGAGCCGACGGCGACGCTGACGCCGCCGGAGATCGAGCGGCTGTTTTCCATCATCAAGCGGCTGAAGGCCAAAGGCGTCACCACCATCTACATCTCGCACCGGCTGCACGAGGTGTTCGAGATCGGCGACCGCGTGACCGTCTTGCGGAACGGTAGGCTGGTCGCGACGCGCGACCTTCACGGCCTTTCCGTGCCGGATATCGTGCGCATGATGATCGGCCGCGACATCGCCGACGAATTCGGTTTCGATGCCAGGGTCGTGCCGGGCAAGGTGGCGCTCAGCGTCGCCAATCTGAAGCGTGACGCCTCCACCCCGGAGATCTCCTTCGCCGTGCGCCATGGCGAGATCCTCGGCGTTGCCGGCCTGGTCGGCAGCGGCCGCACCGAAGCTATGCGCGCTCTGTTCGGCGCCGACGCAAAACTCGACGGTGTCGTCGAGATCGACGGCAAGCCCGTGGCGATCGCTGCGCCCAAGGATGCGGTGCGGCACGGCTTGAGCCTGCTTACCGAAGACCGCAAGGGCCAAGGCCTTCTGCTCGACATGGCCGTCGACAAGAACATCACCATCACCGATCTCAGCAAAATCTCGCGCAACGGGCTGCTCAACCGAAGGACGGAGGCTGCGGCCGCCAACGATCTCGTCGGCCAGCTGCGCGTCAAGGCGAGCTCGATCGAGCAGGCGGTGCGCAACCTCTCGGGCGGCAACCAGCAGAAGGTGGTGCTGGCCAAATGGCTGTTCCGCGGCACCTCGACGCTGATCCTCGACGAGCCGACGCGCGGCGTCGACATCGGCGCGCGGCGCGAGATCTACCAGCTGCTGTGGATGCTGGCGGCGCGGCAGAAGGGCATCATCATGGTGTCGTCCGACCTGCCTGAATTGATGGGCATGTGCCACCGCATCATCGTCTTTTCGAAAAACAAGATCGTCGGCGAAGTGCCGCGATCCGAATTCGACCAGGAGCGCATCCTGTCGCTCGCCTATCAGGAGTATGTGCGACCATGAGCGAGACGTCCGAGATAGCCGTGGCGGCGCCTGTTTCTCCGGGCCGGGCGAAGTTCCTGCGCTTCCTGGTGCGCGATGCCGGCGTGCTCCTGGCGCTGGTGCTGATCACGCTGTTCTTCTCGGCCACCGCCCCTTATTTCGCCACCTCCGGCAACGCGCTGAAAATCTTCGTGCAGATCGCCATCAACACGGTGCTGGCGGCCGGCATGACCTTCGTCATCCTCACCGGCGGCATCGACCTTTCGGTCGGCTCGGTGCTGGCGCTGTGCACCGTGGTCGGCGCCACCGTCATGATAAACGAGAGCCTGTCGCCGGCCGTCGCGATCACGCTGGCGCTGCTTGCCTGCATGGCGACGGGTGCGGTGTGCGGCTTCCTCAATGGCTGGATCTCGACGCGCTGGAAGATCCCGTCCTTCATCGTAACGCTGGGTATGCTCAACATGGCGGCGGGCGCCGCGCGCGTGGTCAGCGACAATTCGACCATCACCGGCCTGCCGCAGAGTTTTGTCGATTTCGGCAATCTGATCATCGGCGGCTTCCTGCCGTCGATCTTCCTGGTCGCGGCGCTGGTGATCGCGGCCGGCTGGTTCGTGCTGCGCTTCACCGTCTTCGGCCGCATGATCTTCGCCGTCGGCACCAATGACGAGGCGGTGCGGCTGTCTGGCCACAATCCGGATTTCTACAAGGTCGCCGCCTTCACCATCAGCGGGCTCACCGCCGGCATCGCGGCCATGGTCTATCTGTTGCGCCTCAACATCGGTAGCCCGATCGCCGGCGTGGGCTACGAGCTCAACGCGATTGCCGCCGTCATCATCGGCGGCACCAGCCTCAGCGGCGGCAAGGGCTCGATCATCGGCACGCTGGTCGGCGCCTGCATCCTGCAGGTGCTTTCCACCGGATTGCAGCTGCTCGGCGTCGGCGACAATTTCAAACCGATCGTGATTGGCCTTGTCATCGTGCTCGCGGTCATCCTAGACGCGTACCGGGAGAGGCTGTTGCGGAAAATCCGCTGAGGGGAACGGGCTATGACGACGATTGCCGATGTCGCGCGCCGTGCGGGGGTGTCCGTCGCCACCGTCTCGCATGTGATGAACCATACGCGTCATGTCGAGCCGGAAACGGCCGAGCGCGTGCGCGCCGCGATCGCGGCGCTGCGCTACAGCCCGAACTCGGTGGCGCGGAGTCTCAGGCGCGGCGAAACCAAAACCATCGGCCTTTTGCTCCCCGACAATTCCAATCCCTTCTTCGCCAGCGTGGCGCGGCAGATCGAGGATGCCGGCTTCGTTTCCGGCTACACGGTGATCCTGTGCAACTCCGACGGCAACGCCGAGAAGGAGGAGCGCTATCTCTCGGTGCTGATGGCCAAGCAGATCGACGGGCTGATCTTCGCCGGCTCGTCCGACCACGCGCGGGTGTTCGCCCGCCTCTTGCCCAGTGTGCCGGCGGTGCTGCTCGACCGCGAGATCCAGTCGGTCAATGTCGATTCGGTGCTGGTCGACCACGACCATGGCGGCTATCTCGCCGGCAAATACCTGGCCGGGCTCGGCCACAGGAAGATCGGCGTCATCGGCGGTCCGCGCGATTCGAGCTCCAGCCCGGCCCGCCTGCGCGGTTTTGTCCGCGCGCTTGGCGAAGCAGGCGTTGAGCTGCCGGCGTCGTCAATCGTCGATTCCGACTATCATTTCGCCGGCGGCCGCCTAGCGATGGAGCAGCTTATGGTACAGGCGGCCGGCATCACCGCGGTGTTCGCCTGCAACGACCTGATGGCCATGGGCGCGGTCACGGCGCTGCGCTCGCGGGGCATGCACGTTCCCGACGACATGTCGATGATCGGCTTCGACGACATTCCCTACGCCGTCACCACCTGGCCGCCGCTGACGACAATCGCGCAGCCGGTGGAAAAGATCGGCACGCTGGCGGTGAGCCTGCTGCTCGAGAGGCTGGGCGAGCCGGAAGCGCCGTCAAAGCGCGAGGTGCTGGCGCCGGTTCTGGTGGAGAGGGAAAGCTGCGCGGCGCGGGGGTAGTCTGGCAATCGACGACGTAGGCACCGCCCCCGCTCCGTCTCGGCGCTGCGCGCCGATCCACCTCTCCGCCATTTCATCCATGGCATGCACACCTTTCAAAGCGGCCGGCCTTTGGCGATAGCGTGCATGGCAGCGCGCTGGTCGACCCCCACTCCGTCTCGGCTTCGCCGAGCCACCTCTCCCCCGATCGACGGGGTAGAGGAAAGGCGCCAAGCCTTTTGCCGTCAGCGCCCGTCCAGCTCCCTTCCTTTCCCTCCGGAGGGGGGAAAGGTGGCGCTGCGAAGCAGCGACGGATTGGGGAGCGCTCTATGCGATTATCCCGCCGTATGAAATCGCCTCAGCGAACCGCCTCAGGCCGCCGGTTGCATGGCGGCTCTCAGCAGCATGCCGAACAGGTCGCGCGGCTCGTCGGGGTCGGCGAGCAGGTCGAGCTCCTCATAGAGGCCGGTGGCCTGGAGCTGGTCGCGGACGTAGCGCAGCGCGGAAAAATCTTCCGTGGCGAAGCCGACGGAATCGAACAGCGTGATCTGCTCGGCCGACTTGCGGCCCTCGGCCTTCCCGGTCATCACCTGCCACAGCTCGGTCACCGGATGATCGGCGTCGAGCTGCTGGATCTCGCCCTCGATGCGGGTCTGCGGCGGGAACTCGACGAAGATGTCGGAGCGCAAGAGGATGTCGCGGTGCAGCTCGGTCTTGCCGGGGCAGTCGCCGCCGACCGCGTTGATGTGGACGCCGGCGCCGACCATGTTGTCGGTGAGGATCGTGGCATACTGCTTGTCGGCGGTCACCGTGGTGATGATGTCGACGCCTTCCACGGCATCCTGCCCGGTCGAGCAGATGGTGATATCAAACCCCTTGCCGGCGAGGTTGCGGGCGCATTTTTCCGAGGCCGAGCGGTCGATGTCGTAGAGCCGCAGCCGGTCGATGCCGACGAGCGCCTTGAAGGCGATGGCTTGGAATTCGGACTGGGCGCCATTGCCGATGATGGCCATGGCGCGGGAGTTCTTCGGCGCCAGGTATTTTGCCGCAACCGCCGAGGTGGCCGCCGTGCGCAGCGCCGTCAGGATGGTCATTTCGGTCAACAGCATCGGATAGCCGGAGCCGACATCGGCGAGCACGCCGAAAGCGGTGACGGTCTGGCGTCCTTCGCGCATGTTCTTCGGATGGCCGTTGACATATTTGAAGCCGTACATCTTGCCGTCGCTGGTCGGCATCAGCTCGATGACGCCGTCATGGCTGTGCGAGGCGATGCGCGGCGTCTTGTCGAACAGCTCCCAGCGGCGGAAATCCTCCTCGATATAGGCGGCGAGCTCGGTGAGGAAGCGCTCGACGCCGATGGCGAGCACCAGCTTCATCATGCGATCGACGCTGACAAAGGGAACTATGGCAAGGCGCGAAGGCTGGGTCATGATCAGAGGTTTCCGGAATGGCTGCGGGTCGGGCGATCCATGATGCGGCGGCCCATTAGGCTGGCGGTGAGGTCGACCATCAGGGTGGCGGTACGGCCGCGCTCGTCGAGGAAGGGGTTCAGTTCGACCAGGTCGAGGCTTGAGACGAGGCCTGAGTCGGACAGCATCTCCATCACCAGATGCGCCTCGCGGAAGGTGGCGCCGCCGGGCACGGTGGTGCCGACGGCCGGCGCGATCGAAGGGTCGAGGAAATCGACGTCGAGGCTGACATGCAAGAGCCCGTTCTCCTCCTCGACGCGGGCCAGGAAGGCGCGCAGCAGCGGGGCGATGCCGTGCTCGTCGATGGCGCGCATGTCGTGCACGGTGACGCCGGCTTCAGTAAGCGCGCGGCGCTCGGCCGGATCGACGCTGCGCAGGCCGATGGCGCAGATGCGGGCCGGGTCGACGGCTTGCGGCAGATCCGGGAAATAGCCCTGAAAACCGGCCTGGCCGCTGGCATAGGCGAGCGGCACGCCGTGCAGATTGCCGCTGGTGGTGGTGTCGAGCGTGTGGAAATCGGGATGCGCGTCGAGCCACAGCACGAAGAGCGGCCGTCCGCGCTCGGCCGCGCGGCGCGCCACGCCCGACACAGTGCCGGCGGAGATCGAATGGTCGCCGCCGAGGAAGATCGGCATGGCGTCCCGCGAAGCCGCGTAGGCGGTCTCGGCGATCGCCGCCGTCCAGGCGGAGATCTCCGGCAGCGCCTTCAGCGCAAGATTGCCGTGCGCCACGGGCCGCGCCGCGGCTTTCTCGACCGCGCCCCAGTCCTCGACCTCGTGGCCGAGCTCGGCCAGCACCGAGACCAGCCCTGCCGTGCGCAGCGCGCTCGGCCCCATCTCGCATCCCATCCTGCCCGCGCCGTCCTGCACCGGCGCGCCGACGATCCTGCAGCGCATCTTTTCTCACCTTGCGATTGATCGAAGGAGTGAACCATCAGCTGCTGGCGGCTTGAACAGTGAAAATTGGCATTTCGAGAAGACTAATCTATCATGATGGTCAGACGATTTGATCGAAATGGAAGCCATGGACGCGCTGGACGAGAAACTGGTGACGCTGCTGAGGCACGATGCGCGGCGCAGTGTATCCGACCTCGCCATCGATCTCGGCGTGTCGCGCGCCACGGTCAGGTCGCGCATGGAACGGCTGGAAAAGTCCGGCGAGATCATCGGCTACACTGTGGTGCTGCGCGCCGACGCGGTCGATCAGAAGATACGCGGCGTGATGACGATCGAGATCGAAGGCCATGCCGCCGACCGCGTCGTCAAGGCGCTCGGCGGCCTCGCCGAGGTCTCGACCATCCACACCACCAACGGCCGCTGGGACCTGGTGGTCGAGCTCGGCACCGCCACGCTGACGGACTTCGACGCGGTGCTGCGGCGCATCCGGCTGATCCCCGGCATTACGGGGAGCGAGACAAGCCTGCTGCTGGCGACGCCGAGGACGACACGGGCGCGGCTGGCGTAGCGGCAGAATCGGTGACGGCAGCGCCAGGCGTGAAGCGGTTCGGCGATCTTGCGAAACGCCGGGCCGCTTCAGGTTCTTATTTCGTGCGCGGGCCGAAAGCGACGGCGCCGGGCCGGAGCGCGATCCGGCTTTCCCGGAATTGCTCCAGGACTGCCGCATCGCACCGCTCAGCTAGTTCAGGGGGTCAGCCGTTCGGATAATAGCCGCCGTCCGAGCCGTCGCCCATATAGATTCCCTGGCCGGTAGCGTTTCGGAGCCGCTGATCCAGCTCATTGATCCGCCCAATCGCAGAACGGCCGCCGGCGGGCTGGATGCTATCGGCCTGCCGCATCAGGTCGCGAGCCTGTTCCTGCGTGATCTTGCCGGCCTGCCTGGCCGCACGGATGCCTTGCTTCACGCCAAGCAGCTGCTGCGTCGCGGCTCTCGCTTCGGGCTCCGCCGGCACTGACGCCGTGGTCATTGTGTCGACCTGCGCCCTATGGTGGCGGTGCACGGCATAGGCGCTCGAAAGCGGTATGGCCGCGAAGATCGAGGCGGCCGCGATGAGTTTTGGGGTGAAAGAACGCATGATGACATCTCCTCGTGATGGAGGAAGCGGCAAGACCGCTTTTTCCGAAAACGGGCCGTCCGGTCGCGTCGTGTCGCGGTGCTGGCCATTCGCCGCCGGCGGATCTCGGCCCAGGGAGGAGATATAGAAACCGCCGCGGCGTTGAAATGGAGCAGCACGCAAACGTTATCCGATGTGATCTGGGGTTGAATCGCCGATGCGCCGTCGGCGAGGCGGGTTCCCAAGGCCGGCCGTCTTCAGGCGACGCTGGCGAGCGGGATCGGCCAATCGATGGCCTGCCCGATTGGCCCGGCATTGGCCTGGTCGGCAAGTTGCTCGGCTTCGCCTTGCGTCAGCCCGATCAGCAGCCGGCCTGCTATCTCCGCCGGGAGATCGGAAACCAGATCGCAGACAAGCCAGTCGTCGCAAGGATCCTGTATTGCTGCGAACCTCATAGGCGCTCCTTGTTTTAGCGCAAGCTAAAGTTCCGATGATGCCCAATCGTTCCATTGCGGGGCGATCAAATTCAAATATCGAGAAAGAGGCACGGCCGAGCGCGGCACCGAGAGGAATTCATCTGCCTGCCCCGCGAGCTGCTCCGCCGCCTCGCGAATCGGGCCAAGCAGCAACATGTCCGGCATTCGCACCGGGAAACCCGACCGCAGATCGAACACCATGCATTGGCCGCACGGATGCTGTAAGGCTGTGAACCTCATGGCCGACGTTCTATCTTTGCTTTGACGCAACTCCGAACGGAAGACTACGGCGAAGTCGCCGAACATAACCGCTCACACTTTCCTGGAATTGCTCCAGCTATGCCCCAACGTAACGACTTGCGGGAATGCCTCCCGCGAGACTGCCCGGCCGGATTAATTCCAGCACTTTCACACAACATATAGTTGTCGGACGCCCGGCAAAAGAGGCTCTACAGTCCCTTCGGCATGCGACTCAAGTCTGATGGGCAGCGGATACTTTCCGGATGGCGGACGTGGCTGTTTGAAGGAAAATATCGCGTGAACCATCTGCTGGATATTTTGCGGGAGATCGTGGAGATGCGGCAATGCGCGTTGCCGACGGTCCAGACGTAACTCCGGCGCTGTGCCGCGGGTGGGTTTCCCGCTAGCCGCAAACGCGAAAAAGCCGCGGAGACCGCGGCTTTTCGTCTGCTTGATCCTCGGTGAGGAAACTGGAGCGGGTGAGGCGATTCGAACGCCCGACCCCAACCTTGGCAAGGTTGTGCTCTACCCCTGAGCTACACCCGCTCGCGCGGCCTTGGGCCGCAAGCCGCGCCTATATGGCCGAAGAGCGCGGCGATTGCAACAGGGAAATGACGGTCTTTTTTGGCGTGAATTCTTCCCGCGGCGACGTTCGCTTGAAAAGCATCGAAGCGGCGGCGAAACCGGACTGCTCGCAAATCCGCAGGCAAGCCGCCGCCCGCTTTGCCCGCAATGGCTCCGGCGGCCTTGCCCCGATGGCACCGTTGGCCGTAAACGGCATGAGCCCTTTTTTGACCGCGCGAGGACCGATGCCGAAGACCGAAGCCGAGCTCAACGAATTTCTTGCCGATCTCGGCATTTCCGTCTCGACGGTCAGGCACCCGCCGCTGTTCACGGTCGCCGATTCGCAAGGCCTGCGCGGCGAGATTCCCGGCGGCCACACCAAGAACCTGTTCCTCAAGGACAAGAAGGACAATTATTTCCTTGTCACCGTCGGCGAGGACGCCGTGGTCGACCTGAAGCAGATCCACCACCTGATCGGCGCCGCCGGCCGGGTGTCGTTCGGCAAGCCGGAAATGCTGATGGAACTGCTCGGCGTCATCCCCGGCGCGGTCACCGTTTTCGGCCTGATCAACGACACGGAAGGCAAGGTCAAGGTCGTGCTCGACGAGGCGTTGATGAGCCACGACGTCATCAACGGCCATCCGCTGACCAATGAGGCGACGACCTCGATCGCCGCCGCCGACCTGATCAGATTCGTCGAGGCAACCGGCCATGATCCTGTTATCCTGAAAGTCTCATGACCTTGAAAGTGCCCTTGCCTTGAAGGCCTTATTGCCTTGAAACTCGGGGGCTGATCGCCACATGGAAGGCGGTTGCGAAATCCGACAATGACGCGCCGGGCGCCGACGCCTGAGAGCGTGACCGAAAGGGCGACAAGATGAGCGACAACAATCCGTATAGCGGCGCGTTTGGCGGCAATGGCGGCCAGTATGCCCAGACGGTGCAATATGGCGGCGGCGACCGCGCCAAGGTTTCGCTCGGCGACGGGCCGGCGGCGGCCGACCTGATCAAGGACACCACAACCGCGACTTTCGCCGCCGACGTCATCCAGGAATCGCGCCGCCAGCCGGTGCTGGTCGACTTCTGGGCGCCATGGTGCGGGCCTTGCAAGCAGCTGACGCCGCAGCTCGAAAAGGCGGTGAAGAACGCCGGCGGCAAGGTCAAGCTGGTCAAGATGAACATCGACGATCATCCCTCGATCGCCGGCCAGCTCGGCATCCAGTCGATTCCCGCGGTCATCGCCTTCAAGGACGGCCAGCCCGTCGACGGTTTCATGGGCGCGGTTCCGGAAAGCCAGGTCGCCCAATTCATCGAGAAGGTCGGCGGCAAGGGCGGCGGCGCGCCGCAGATCGCCGACGCGCTTGCGGCGGCGGCCGAGGCGCGCACGGCCGGCGACGTCCAGACCGCGGCCGGCATTTACGACGCGGTCCTCGAGCAGGCGCCGGAGACGATCGAGGCGGTCGCAGGCCTGGGCGAGATCCTGTACGATGCCGGGGACGTGGAAGGCGCCGAGGCCGTGCTGGCGCGAGCGCCCGAGGACAAGAAGGACGCGCCCGCGCTGGCTGCGCTGCGCGCCAAGATGACGCTTGCCGCGGAAGCGGCCGCGCTCGGCAATCCGGCCGAGCTCGAGCGCCGGCTCGCCGCCAACCCCGCCGACCATCAGGCGCGCTTCGATCTGGCGATGATCCAGAACGCGCGCGGCGAGCGCGACGCGGCCGCCGACAATCTGCTGGCGATCGTCAAGGCCGACCGGACCTGGAACGACGACGGCGCCAGGGCGCAGCTGTTGAAGCTGTTCGAAGCCTGGGGAATGACCGACGAGGCGACGCTCGCGGCACGCCGCAAGCTCTCGTCGCTGCTGTTCTCGTAGGACGGTCTCGGCGATTCACAGAGCCGCCGAACCGCTTTAAGTTCGGTTTGCGCAATTCCAGACGGAAAGCTGCGGCGAATTTGCCGACCCCAACTGATACTTTCCCGGAATTGCCGTGAATTTTTTGCCGGCTGTCGCGGCCGGCAGGCTTGCGCAGTGGGACATCAGCGCCAGATAAGGGCGGGGCCGGATGCCGATCGTGACGAATTCGCCGGTGCGAGAGGAGATTGCAGCTTGATACGCTTGCCGGCGTTGCTTTGGGAGGGTTGCGGTGCGCGTCGGTAACGCACTTTACAGGCTTGCCAAGGATCTGCCGGCGGCAATCCCGGTTTTCCCGCTCGCCGGCGCGCTGCTTCTGCCGGGCGGCCGCATGCCGCTCAACGTTTTCGAGCCGCGCTATCTGCAGATGATCGATCTGGCGATGGCCGGCTCGCGGCTGATCGGCATGATCCAGCCCAGCCTTGACGGCGCATTGCGCGACGACGGCGAGCCTGAACTGTGCAGCGTCGGCTGCGCCGGGCGCATCATCTCGCTCGCCGAGACGGGCGACGGGCGCTATTTGATCTCGCTGCAGGGCGTGTGCCGGTTTCGCATTGTGCAGGAGCTTACGGCAAAGGCGCCGTTCCGGCAGTGCAAGATCGCGCCGTTTCTCGCCGACCTCGAGGAAGACCCGGCCGGCGCCGACGTCGACCGGCCGGCGCTGCTCAAGGCTTTTCGTTCCTATCTGCAGGCCAACGACCTCGAGGCCGACTGGGAAAGCGTCAGCCGCGCCGAAAACGGCATGCTGGTCAACGCGCTGTCGATGATGGCGCCCTACGGGCCGGCCGAGAAGCAGGCGCTGCTGGAAGCGCCGGACCTGAAGACGCGCGCCGAAACGCTGATCGCCATCACCGAAATGACGCTGGCGCGCGAGGATGATGAGTTTGGCTCGAGTCTACAATAGCTTGCCGGCACGGGGATGAGTTCATGGCGGACGGACGGGACGGACGAAAAGCCACGGTCGACCCGAAGCTGCTGGAGCTGCTCGCCTGCCCGCTGACCAAAGGACCGCTAACCTGGGACCCTGAGCGCAACGAGCTGGTCTCGCGCGTGGCGAAGCTCGCCTATCCGGTGCGCGACGGCATCCCGATCATGCTGCCGTCGGAGGCGCGCACGATCTCGGCCGAGGACATGCTGACCCCACCGCCGCCTCGGCTCGGCGGGGCTTCGTGAGTGGGCTGTGCTTGGTACAGTGACGTAGGTAGGCGATCCTTCGCGCCCCCCTCTGGCCTGCCGGCCATCTCCCCCCTAGGGGGGAGATTGGTAGCTTGGGCCTCCCGTCCATTCTGCAGTGTAGGAGATTAGCGAAAAGCCGGCGTGACGTCTGATCTCCCCCCTTGAGGGAGAGATGTCCGGTAGGACAGAGGGGGGCGCTGTCCCGCCGACATCAAAGTTGTGCATCGTGACGGCACACGCAGTCGGGCGTCTGCTTCCCGTATCGTTCTACTGAAAATTCCGCCCTTTCGGCATGACTTGTTGCGCGGCACCCGACAGGGCTTCGGTCTCCTGGCGGACCGGCAGGCCTCGGCTTGCGGCGGCTCCAACCGGCCGTTCGGCGGGATTATGCTCGATGACCGGTCGATTGGCGGACTCCAGCAGCGCGCCCAGCCAGGACGTCAAATCCTCGATCCGGTCGGCGACGATGTGGATGACGTCCGATTCATGCTGCAGCTTGCCGGTGACGCGGATGAAGCGCGCGCCCATGACCACCGGGCGGAAGCGGTCGAAGACGCGTGGCCAGATGATGACGTTGGCGATCGATTTTTCGTCTTCCAGCGTGAGGAAAATGGCATTGCCCTTGCCCGGACGCTGGCGCACCAGCACCAGCCCGGCGACGGAAACGCGGTGGCCGTCGCGCACAGACGGCAAACGGGCGTTGGGGGTGACGCCGGCGCGATCCAGCCGTTCGCGCAGGAAGGCGACGGGATGCTCCTTCAGCGACAGGCCGAGCGAGCGGTAGTCGTGCACGACATGCTCGCCGAGCGGCATTTTCGGCAGTTTCGTTTCCGGCTCCAGCTCGCGCAGGCGAAGCGAGGGCTGGTCGAACAACGGCAGTTTCTCGGCGGCGCTCTTGCCGTCAAGGGCGCGGACTTCCCAGAGCGCGGCACGGCGGTCGAGGCCGATCGAGCGGAAGGCGTCCGCTTGCGCCAATCTTTCGATCTCGCCGACATCGAGGCCCGAACGCAGCCAGACGTCCCTGACCGAGCGATAGCCGTCGCCGCGGCGGGCAACGACTATATCCATGCGCTCTTCGGACAGGCCCTTGATCTGGCGGAAGCCGAGGCGGACGGCGTGAGCCGTCTCGATGACGCCGCGCATCGAGGCGTGGCGCTCGAGAATGCGGGACGGATCGAAGGCGGTTTCCTCCAGCGTGCAGTCCCAGACGGAATGGTTGATGTCGACCTCGCGCACCTCGACGCCATGGTCGCGCGCATCGCGCACGAGCTGGGCCGGCTGGTAAAAACCCATCGGCTGGGAATTCAGGATCGCGGCGCAGAACACGTCCGGATAAAAGGTCTTGAACCAGCAGGAGGCGTAGACAAGCAGCGCGAAGGAGGCGGCGTGGCTTTCGGGAAAGCCATATTCGCCAAAACCTTCGATCTGCTTGAAGCAGCGCTCGGCGAACTCTCTGGGATAGCCCTTCTTGACCATCCCCTCGACCATTCGCGTTTCATAGTTTCCGATCGTGCCGGTGCGTTTGAAGGTCGCCATGGCGCGGCGCAACTCGTCTGCCTCACCCGGCTTGAAGCCGCCGGCGACGATGGCGATCTTCATCGCCTGCTCCTGGAACAAAGGCACTCCAAGGGTCTTGCCGAGAATCTCTTCCAACTCAGGCTTGGGGTATTCGGCCTTCTCCTTGCCCTGCCGCCGGCGCAGATAGGGATGCACCATGTCGCCCTGGATCGGGCCGGGGCGCACGATCGCCACCTCGATGACGAGGTCGTAGAAATTTGCCGGCTTGAGGCGCGGCAGCATCGACATCTGCGCGCGCGACTCGATCTGGAAGACGCCGAGCGTGTCGGCTCTTTGGATCATGGCGTAAACGCGCCTGTCCTCTTCGGGAAGGGTCGCGAGCACATAAGGCTGTCCAAATGGATCCCGCGCCCGCGGATAATGATCGGTGAGCAAGGTAAAGGCGCGCTTCAGGCAGGTCAGCATGCCGAGCGCCAGCACGTCCACCTTGAGGATCTTCACCGCGTCGAGATCGTCCTTGTCCCACTCGACCATCTTGCGCTCCTCCATCGCCGTCTTGACGATGGGCACGACCTCGTCGAGCCGGTCGCGGGTGATGACGAAGCCGCCGACATGCTGGGAAAGATGGCGGGGAAAGCCCATGATCTCGTTGGCGCGCTCCAGCACCTGCCGCGACAGCGGATCGGTGCGGTCGAGGCCGCCGGCATTGGCTTCCCTTTCGCCGAGCTCGGAGGTCGACCAGCCCCAGATGGTGCTGGAGAGCGCGCTGCGGACATCCTCCGACAAGCCCATGGCCTTGGCCACCTCGCGCAGGGCCGAGCGGCCGCGATAGCTGATGACGGCGGCGGCCAAGGCGGTGCGCTTGGCGCTGTATTTCGTATAGATGTACTGAATGACCTCTTCGCGCCGCTCATGCTCGAAGTCGACGTCGATGTCGGGCGGCTCGTTGCGTTCCTCCGAGATGAAGCGCTCGAACAAGGTGTCGATGCGATCGGGGCCGACCTCGGTGATGCCGATGCAGAAGCAGATGATCGAATTGGCGGCCGAACCGCGGCCCTGGCAAAGAATGCCCTGGCTGCGGGCGAATTTGACGATATCATGGACGGTGAGGAAATAGCGGGCATAGTTCAGGCGCTCGATCAAAACGAGCTCGCTGTCGATGCGTTTCAGCACATCCTCGGGAACGCCGGCCGGATAGCGAACGGCCGCGCCTTCCCGCGCCAACCGTTCGAGCTCGGCCTGCGGTCCAAGCCCGGATTCGGTCGGCTCGTCCGGATAATTGTATTCGAGGTCGCTGAGCGAGAAGGTGAGCTCGTCGGCGAAGCGCAGCGTCTCGGCCAACGCCTGCGGGTGGCGGCGGAAAAGTCGCGCCATCTCCAGCGGCGGTTTCAGGTGGCGCTCGGCATTGGCCATCAGCTCCAGTCCGACCTCGGAAACCGGCGTGTTGAGGCGGATCGCGGTCAGCACGTCCTGCAGCGGACGGCGATCGGCGGCATGGTAGAGCACGTCGTTGGTCGCCATCAGCGGGACGCGGGCATGCTCGGCCATCGCGGAAGCCTGCTCGATGCGGAAACGGTCGTTGCCGGCATAATCCGGCGCCACCGCCAGCCGGAGCGCCGCGCCGAAGCGATCCTTAAACCGGCTAATGAATGCCAGGTTGTCTTGCGCGCCTGCCGACAAATCGGGCAGGATCGCCAGCGACATCCGATCGCCCCATTCGAGCAGGTCGCTCAACTGGAGCAGCGTCGCGCCCTTCTCGTTCTCGTCGCGCAGATTGGCTTGCGTGAGCATGCGGCAGAGATGCCCCCAGCCCTGGCGGTCGCGGGGATAGGCGAGGATATCCGGCGTGCCGTCGCCAAACACCAGGCGGCAGCCGGGATGATAGGCGAGCTTTTCCACCCTGGCCTGTTGCCAGGCGCGCACGACGCCGGCGACCGTGTTGCGGTCGGCAAGGCCGATCGAGGCAAAACCGTAGAATTTCGCCGTGACCACCAGCTCCTCGGGCTTGGAAGCGCCGCGCAGGAAGGAGAAATTCGAGCTTATGCCGAACTCGGCATAGGGGATGACGGTCAGCGCATTCATGCGAACACCCCATGCATGAACCAGCGCGGCGGCGCGGCCTGCGGCGCGCTGCTGTAGAGGCCCTGACGGTAGAGCCAGTAGCGGCGCCCCTCGCTGTCCTCGATGCGGTAATAGTCGCGGGTCGGCGCCTCTTCCTCGCCGGGCAGCTGGCGCCACCATTCGGCGGCGATGCGCTCCGGCCCTTCGGCGCGGGCGACACGATAGAGCGCGCGCCGCCAGCGGAAATTCATCGGCGGTCCCTCCGGGATCTCGGTCGCCGGCACCTCGATCGGCTCAGGCGAGCGGAACAGGCGCACCGGCCGCTCCGGCGGGTAAACGGTCATCGGTGGCGCTGTTCGGGGCGGCGGCGTCCGTCCGGCCGCCGGGGCGCGTCCTTGCGGCGCTTCGGCGAAAGATACGGTTTTGACGGCGCGTTCCGGCAGATGGCTTTCGACGACCACCGGCTTCAGCACGGCGGCTTCGCCGAGACGGGCGCGGACGCGGTCGGCAAAGAGCGCGATGTCGGCGTCATCGTCGTCGGTCTCGCCGGTGAGGTCGCCCTGAGCCAAGTCGAAGGCCGCGACCGACAGCACGGACAGCCGCACGAGATCGAAGCCGAAGCCGGCGTCGATGCTCTGCTCCAGCGCGGTGAGCCGCTCATGGAACAGTCTTTGGATCAGCCGCGGCTCGCGCATCGGGCGGGAGGTGCCGACGGCGATGCGGTTGACGGCGCCATCGACGCGGAAGAGAAGCAGCGCCAGCGTCCTTGCGCCCTCGCCGCGGCGTTCGAGGTCGGTCTTCAAGGCGATCGCCAGCCGGCTCACCAGCCGCTCGATGTCGTCGGTGAGCACGACCGGCTCGGCAAGATGGCGCTCGACCGAGAGCGGCGCCACGGGAAGGCGCGGCGACACGGCCTCGTCGAGGCGGCCGAGCGCCTGGTCGAGGCGCAGAAGCAAGGTGGCGCCGAAACGGCGGGCGAGCGGCGCGCGGGGTGCTGCCATCACCGCGCCGGCGGTGCGCAGGCCCACACTTTCCAGGCTGGCGCGGGTCTCCGGCGCGATGCGCAGCGCCGACAAGGGCAGCGGCGAAAGCAGCGCCTCCTCCTCGCCGCCGGCTACGATGCGATCGCCATGGAAGCGCGCCGCCGCCCAGGCGGCGCCCGGCGTCGAGGCCAACCCGGCGCGGACATCGAAGCCCTGCTGGAAGAAGCGGGCGAGGATCTCGTCCTGCATGGCGCGCTCGCCGCCGAACAGATGCGTGCAGCCGGTAACGTCGAGGAACAGCCCGTCCTCGCCGTCGATCGCCACCAGTGGCGTGTAGCGGTCGCACCAGTCGGCAAGGCCTTCGAGCAGGCGGCGGTCGGCTTCCGGATCTGCCTCGACCACATCGATCGAGGGATGCATGGCGCGCGCATCGGCGATGCCCATGCCGCGCTTCAATCTGAGCGCCTCAGCCCGCTCGTCGAGGGCTGCGATGCGCTGGGTGTTGTTGTCGCGATGGCTGATCACCAGCGGCGGCTGAAGCGACGGCAGGCGATGCGAGGGCCGGGAACGCCAGGACCGCCCCAGACGCTGGCGCAGGATCCGCTCCGCGGCCAGATGCGGGAACCACAGCGACAGAATTCTCTGTTCTTTCTGCAAAAGCGTGCTCATCGGGGTTCCACTCCAGTGTGAACTGTCCAGGCAGGGCCGTGCGGCTCTTGCCGATATCGACTTTGAAGGCGGGGCGGCCGATCGAGCCGGCGAGCGGCCCGGCGAGGGTCTCGCGGCTTGCCGCGGGCGCCGCCGAAACGATGAGGCGCACCGGAGCGGCGGTGGGATCGGCCTCGCCGGCCTGGCGCAGCAACAGCAGCGGCCGGCCGGCGCTCCGGGCCCGCGCATGCAGCCGGCGCGTGGCGGTGAGGTCGAGAAGCCGCGGACTGCCGCGGATCTCGAGGATGACCGCGGCAAAGGCCGTCATGCGGGCGGCCTCCTCGGCAATCCACAGCGCGTCGAGCAGCTTCGGCGCCTCGGAAAACAGCAATTGCCCAGGCTCGATGCCGAACAGGGCATGAAGGCCCCTGGCATAGGGCATGCCGGCCTCGTGGAAGATTTCCGCCGTGCCGACCCAGAGGATCGGCAGACCCTGCTTCTCCCTGAGGACCAGGCTTACGAGCGACAGCGCAAAGCCGGCAACGGCGCCGGCATCGCGGGTCTCCAGGCCATGGATTTCGCTGAGCGCCGCCTTGGGTAGGCCGCCGCCAAGCGCTGCATCGAGCCTATCGATGCCGGTGTGCAGGAAGGCATCCGCCGAAGCCACGGCAAGGCCGCGCCGGACAATCGTCATGTCCGGCCCGGCGGCATCGTTGGATGTTTGGTTTTGCGCCATTCCGGAGGGAAAACTGCTTCGCACTTTTCCTGGAATTGCTTCGGGCGCGCACCCCGAGGGCGCCTGCAGGCGCTCGGGCAGCGTTCCCTCGATCTTCGCGATCTGGCGGCGCAGGGCAAAAATAGTGTCCCGCGCCACGGCGCTCATCGCCATGACGTTCACTTCCAGCAGCAATTGTTCCTGTTATGTTCCTATAGATTCCAGAGGCGCCCGGAAGAGTCAAGCAGACTCGCAAGGAATTTATTCCTTCGTCTTTTACCTTGAAAGCGAACACCCCAGCCGGTCCATTTGCCTCAATCGGCGTGAAAGCCTATATGCCGGGATTAAAGGACATTTCATGGCCCGCATCTACAAGACCCGCACCTGGCACGACCAGCTCTCGCCGTCGATGGACGAGATGGAGCTTCTGGCGCTGGAGGCCTATGCCCATCTGCCGGACGAGTTCCGCAAGCTCACCGGCGAGATCATCATCCAGATCGCCGAGTTCCCGACCGACGAGATCATGGACGATCTGTCGCTGGAGACGCCCTTCGACCTGCTCGGCCTGTTCGAGGGGCGCGGCATCGCCGAGCGCTGGAACCCGCAGACCGGCGAAGGTCCAAACCGCATCACGCTCTATCGCCGCGCCATCCTCGACTACTGGGCCGAGAATGAAGAGACGATGGGCGACATCGTCACCCATGTGCTGATCCATGAGATCGGCCACCATTTTGGCCTGTCGGACGACGATATGGAGCGGATCGAGGAGGCGGCGGAGCAGGCGGCGGCTGGGTGAGCACGCACTTCGTCATCCTAGGGCGAAGCAAGGAGCGAAGCGACGCGCGTAGACCCTAGGATCCATGCCATTCCATCAGCACCAAGCCCGCGGTGCAGAACGGAACGCCTGCCGCCCGACACCGCAATTTCCCTATATTCTGGCCCGCCGCGCCCTTCGGCAGAGGGAACGGAATGGATCCTAGGGTCTGCGCTCCGCTTCGCGTCGCTACGCCCTAGGATGACGAATGAGAGAGCCTGCTGCCCTCCTACCAGTCGCTGAGCTTGGTGTCGGCTGTGTAGTCCTGGCCTTCGACATCCTTCACTACGGCCTGGCCGCAGCGCATCGACTTCGTCTGCTGGTCAAAGGCATAGGTCGGCGAGCCGAACAGGTGCCAGCCCTTGTTCAGGGCTGCCGTCACCTTGTGGCAGAAAGTTGAATCGTCCGGACCGGACAGAAAGCGGTAGAGTTTCATTTATCGAGCCTATCTTGAAGACCGGCGCATCATGCGCCGATGATCGCGGCCTTCGCCAGAAGTTTCTCGGCTTCCGCCAGATGCAGCCGTTCGACCATGCGCCCGTCCATCGCAATCACGCCCTTGCCGGCATTCTCGGGCCGCGCGAACGCATCCTTGATCGCACGGGCCGCAGCCAGCCTCTCGGGCGACGGTGAAAAGGCGCGGTTCGCCGGCTCGATCTGGGCGGGATGGATCAGCGACTTGCCGTCGAAACCCATGGCCGCACCGTCGGCGCATTCGCGGGCAAAAGCGTCGAGATCGCGAAAATCATTGGCGACGCCGTCGATGACATCGAGACCGCCGGCCCGCGCCGCAAGCACCAGCTGCATCAGCCACGGCATCAGATAGCGCCGGTCGGGCGTCGCCAGAATGCCGGTCGCCTTCACCAGGTCATTCGTTCCGGTCACGAAACAAGCCAGCCTCGAAGCCGGATCGCGGCCGAGTTCGGCGATGGCGCCGATGTTGAGCAGCGCCTTGGGCGTCTCGACCATCGCCCATAGTTTCACGCTGTCCGGCGCGAAATTGTCGTCGAGCAGGTCGCCGGCCTCGAGGATGTCGCGCGGCGTGGCGATCTTGGGCAGAAGAATGCCTTCGGGTTCGGCCTTGGCCACTGCCAGGAGGTCGTGGGTGCCCCATTCGCTGGCCAAAGGATTGATGCGCACTACCATCTCGCAGCGCCGTTCGGGGCGCGCAGCCAGGATGCCGGCAATCTTGTCGCGCGCCACTTTTTTGCCGGCGGGCAGGACGGCATCCTCGAGATCGATGATGACGGCGTCGCAGGCCAGGGAGCCAAGCTTGGCAAACGCCTTGTCGTTGGAGGCGGGAATGTAAAGCACAGAGCGGCGCGGGCGGTAGGGTTCTTGAGCCATCGCCGATCTATGCCGGGTGATGGCGGATGAGGCAAGGCGGAGGGGACAGGACAATCGCATATGGCGGCGCCAGCCCCCGCTCCGTCTCGACGCTGCGCGCCGAGCCACCTCTCCCCCACTTTATGGGGGCGAGGAAACGCTAATCGCCGAGGGCGCGCGACCTTCGCAGGCCTGGGTTCCTCGCCCCCGCCAGAGGCGGGGGAGAGGTGGCTCGGCGAAGCCGAGACGGAGAGGGGGAGCGCCCTACGCGACTATCCCGCCGAAAAGGCGACCTGCCTGCACTAAATCTGCAAATCCCTGCTGAAAAGCTCCAGGATTCCGCCGCGCACTTACCGCACCGGCCGGCGAAACCGGCGTCATGCGAACACGTCACACATCCCGCTGGTCGCTGCCGCGCCGGCTCCGCAATGACGGCTGGTGGCTCGTCGAGCCGCAAAGACCATGCCATGGGGCGGGTATCCTGCTTTTCGCCCCGAGGCCGCTCCACTCCCGACCGAAAACAATTTCGCACTTTTCCCTGGAATTGCTCTAATCCTGCCGTCATCCAACCTTACGCGCCGGGCCGCTGATTTCATGCCGCACAACATTCTCGTCGCTGACGACGACCCGCATATCCGCGAGATCATCTGCTTCGCGCTGGAAAAGGCCGGCATGAAGACGGCCGCCGTCGCCGACGGCGCAGCGGCGCTGCAAGCGGTCGAGCGCCGCGCGCCCGATCTCATCGTGCTCGATATCGGCATGCCGGAGATGGACGGGCTGGAGGTCTGCCGCAGGTTGCGGCAAAAGTACGACGTGCCGGTGCTGTTTTTGTCCGCGCGCGACGAGGAGATCGACCGGGTGCTCGGGCTGGAGATGGGCGGCGATGATTATGTGACGAAACCGTTCAGCCCGCGCGAGCTGGTCGCCCGTGTCAACGTCATCCTGCGGCGCGCGCGTCCGGCGCCGGTCGAAGAAGAAGCCGACGAGCGTCAATTCGCGCATGGCAAGCTCATGCTCGTCCCGGCAAGCCATGAAGCCAGCTTCGACGGCAAGCCGCTCATCTTGACGGCGATCGAGTTCGCGATCCTGAAGGGCTTCCTCGCCCGCCCGCAGCATGTGCTTGGCCGCGACGCGGTGATGGCCAATGCCTATGCCTCCAACATCCATGTCTCGGAGCGCACGGTCGACAGCCATATCCGCAATGTGCGGGCCAAGCTGGCGGCGGTCGGCTGTCTCGATGCGATCGCCACGGTGCATGGCGTTGGCTTCCGGCTCGGCCGATGCGGTGGTTGAGCAAGGAGAAGTGGCGGCCCAGGCTTGCCACCGTCGTCGTCGTCATCCTCATCCTGGTGATGGCGCTGCCGCTGGTCGGACTGTTCTTCTTCCGGCTCTACGAGAACCAGCTCATCCGCCAGACCGAAGGCGAGCTCATCGCGCAAGGCGCGGTCGCCGCCGCCGTCTATGCCCAGGAGGTGCGCGCTGCCGGCATTCCCCAGGAAAAACTCGGGTCGCCGATCTCGGCCGATCCGGCAAGGGACAACAACTATCCCTATGATCCGATCGAGCCGCGCCTCGACCTTGCCTCGGACGATGTCATGCCGACGCGCCCGGCGGCGCTTCCCGCCACCGCCGATCCGGCCTTCGCGGCAATAGGCGCGCGGCTCGACGGCATCCTCGACGAGACGCAGAAAACGACGCTTGCCGGCTTCCGGCTGCTCGATCCGCGCGGCGTGGTGATCGCCGGCGGCGACGAGGTCGGCCGGTCGCTCGGCGAAATCGAAGAGGTGCGGACCGCGCTTTCAGGCGCCTATGCCAGCGCGCTCAGGCTGCGCATTCCCGACCAGCCGCCGCCGCCGCTCTACTCGGTGAGCCGCGGCACCAGGGTGCGCGTCTTCGTCGCCCTGCCGGTCGAGCTCGACGGCCGGGTCGCGGGCGTGGTCTATCTGTCGCGGACGCCGAACAACATCGTCAAGCACCTCTATGGCGAGCGCGGCAAGGTGACGTTGGCGGCGATCGCCATCCTGGGCGGCACGCTGCTGATCGCGCTGGTGTTCATCCGCACCGTCAGCCGGCCGATCTACGCGCTGATCGACCGTACAAAACGCATCGCCGCCGGCGACCGCGAAGCAATCAGGCCGCTCGCCCATCACGGCACGCGCGAGATGGCCGCGCTGTCGGCGGCGTTCCTCGACATGGCGCAAAAACTGCAGGCGCGCTCCGACAGCATCCAGACCTTCGCCACCCATGTCTCGCATGAGCTGAAATCGCCGCTGACGGCGATCCAGGGCGCGGCGGAGCTGCTTCGCGATTCCGGCGGCGCGATGGACGAGGCCGAGCGCAAGCGTTTCTCCAACAACATCGTCACCGATGCCGGGCGGCTCAATCTCCTGGTGCGCCGACTGCTTGACCTGGCGCGCGCTGAAAATCTGGAACCGAGCGGCGAAAGCACGACGCTTCATGCGGCGTTGGCATCCTTGCCGGTCGACACAAGGCTGGAAGCGCGGCTTGAAGGCGGCGGCGATATCAGGCTCGGCATCTCGGCCGAGAATCTCGGCATCGTGCTCGCCAATCTCATCGACAATTCGGCACGGCATGGCGCCCGAGAGGTGGCGATCCATGCTTCAGCCGATGGCGAGCGCGCGTCGGTCCAGATCGGCGACGACGGCGACGGCATCTCGGCCGCCAACCGCGCCAGGATCTTCGAGCCGTTCTTCACCACGCGGCGCGAGACCGGCGGCACCGGCATGGGGCTCGGCATCGTGCTGGCCCTCCTGAAAGCGCATGATGGCACGATCAGGCTGGTTGACTCCGAGCGCGGCACGCGCTTCGAGATCGATCTTCCTGCATTGATTTGAGCGTGCGAACCCGAGCGTCGGGATCATGCTCTGGAGTCGGAGAACCAAAAGCGTGCGCTACGACATCGTCATCATCGGCGGGGCCATCGTCGGGTCCTCGGTCGCTTATTATTTGCGCGAGGAGGGCTTTACCGGCTCGATCGCGCTGATCGAGCGCGATCCGCAATTCTCGCATGCGGCGACGACCTTGTCCTGCGCCTCGATCCGCCAGCAATTCTCGATCCCTGAAAACATCCGCCTGTCGCAGTTCACGCTGAAACTGTTCCGGCGGCTGAAGGAAACCTTCGGCGCCGAGGCCGATATCGGCTTTCGCGAGGGCGGCTATCTCATCCTCGCCGGCGAGGCCGGGCTGCCGATCCTCAAGGCCAATCACGAGACGCAGGTCGCCGAGGGCGCCGACATTGTGCTGGAGGATGCCGGCCAGCTGACGCAGCGTTTCTCCTGGCTGTCGGCCGAAGGCATTTCCGCCGGCGCCTATGGCCGCAGCGGCGAAGGCTGGTTCGACGCGCATGCGATGCTGATGCTGTTCCGCAAGGCGCTGCGCGACAAGAAGATCGATCTCATCACCGCCTCCGTGACCGGCATCGCGCGCGACGGCAACCGCGTCACCAGTGTAAGCCTCGACAATGGCGAGATGCTCGAAGCCGGCATTGTCGTCAACGCGGCCGGGCCGAATGCCGGCAAGGTCGCCGCCTTGGCTGGGCTGGCGCTGCCGGTCGAGCCGCGCAAGCGCAATGTCTTCGTCTTCGAAGCGCGCGACAAATTCGCCGACATGCCGCTGCTGGTCGATCCCTCCGGCATCTATGTCCGGCCCGAGGGCTCGGTCTACATCACCGGCGGCGCCGAGCCGGAGGAAGGCGATCAGGCGCCCGATCCAACGGATTTCGAGGTTAACTGGCCGCTGTTCGAAGAGGTGATCTGGCCGGTCCTAGCCACCCGCATCCCGGCCTTCGAGGCGATCAAGCCGACGCGCGCCTGGGTCGGGCATTACGACTACAACACGCTCGACCAGAACGCGGTTGTCGGCCCGCATCCGGAGGTCGAAAATTTCCTGTTCGCCAACGGCTTCTCCGGCCACGGCCTGCAGCAGGCGCCGGCGGTGGGGAAGTCGATCGCCGAGCTCATCGTGCATGGCGGCTACCGCACGATCGACTGTACGGCATTTGGATATGAGCGTGTGGCAGAAGGACGGGCGTTCCGGGAGCTGAACGTGATTTGAGGGCTCCCCCTTCCCCCCTTGTGGGGGAAGGTGTCGCCGAAGGCGACGGATGAGGGGTGTTCCAGGGAAAGCCAACGTCTCACTCCGCTGGAACACCCCTCATCCGTCTCGGCGCTGCGCGCCGATCCACCTTCTCCCACAAGGGGAGAAGGTGGCGCTAAGCCGCCTGCCGTCCGTCACTAAAATATGTTTGCAGCCACCCAAGCACCCGCGCCCAGCCTTCGGCATGTTCCGCTGCGGCGTCCGGGAAACCTGCGAAGCCGCCATGGCAGATGGTGAGCCGCGTGCCGCCGGCGATCGGCTCCAGCAGATAGGCGAGGGTCGTTTCGCGCCGGCCGAGCGCCGGATGGTCCCAGTCGTAGCGCCGCGTCTGCACGATCCGCCGCGGCATTTCGATCTCGAGAAACTCTCCGCCGGTGGGCAGGCGCCTGCCGTCGGCGGTTCGCACCGTGACACGCCAGCTTCCGCCGACGCGCAGATCGGCGTTCCAGCCGGTCATGCGGTAAGTTTCGGGCGAACCCCACCAGCGCTCGACCTCGCTGGTTATCAGCGCCGCGCCAACCTCGTCCGGCGAGGCGGGAAGCTCGGCCGAGGCCATGACCGTGTCCGCATTCGCCATGGCTTGCGGCAAGGATAATTGAAGCATCGAATCCACCTCTGCCGACAATTGTATCGTATCCGAAACGAACCTTTACTCTTTCGACGGCGGGCGCTCAAAACCCTTGCCGGTCTCGAGCAGGCTCTTGAGGCTCGCCAGCACCAGCGGCCAGCCCTTGGCGACGTTCTGGATCAGCCTGTGCGGGCCGTCGGCCTCGTGGGTGACGGCGAGCTTCATCAATTCGCCGTCGGGCTCGATGGTGAAAGTGCAGCGCGTGTAGCCGTCCTCCTTCACCTCGGGCATCCATTCGTTGCGCCATTTGATCACCAGACGCCGCGGCGGGTCGATCTCGAGGATCTCGCCGGAATCGGCGATGCGGCCGTCGGGGAAGACCAGCTTCCAGCTCGAGCCGACCTTCCAGTCGCTCTCCTGGTAGGAGCTGAGGAAGAACCGCCGGTTGAATTCCGGGTCAGTCAGCGCCTGCCAGAGTTTTTCAGGCGTGGTGCGGATGTAGGTGACATAGACAAAACTGTTCTCGCTCACGGCTCTTCCCTTTCAAGGCGTTGCTTCAGGTCGCTGAGGGCAGCAAGCCGCCCCCGCTCGAACTTGCCGATCCAGCGCTCGGCGATCTCGCTGATCGGAACGGGATTGAGGTAGTGCTCCTTCTCGCGGCCTCGGCGCATGGTGGTGACGAGGTTCGCCTCCTCGAGGATCGCCAGGTGCTTGGTCACCGCCTGGCGCGTCATCTCCATGTGCTCGCAGAGCGCGTTCAGCGTCTGCCCGTTCCGGGCATGGAGGCTGTCCAGCAATTGCCGGCGGGTCGGGTCGGCCAAAGCGCGAAAGACGGCATCCATGCTCATGACTTTAATATGCAACCATTTGGTTGCATGTCAAGTGCTGGCGAAAATTATTCTGCCGCCTGATTGCTGACTGCTTGAGTTTTCTTGCCGGATTGTACTTGTCTTGAGGCGGCTTCGCTTTTGAGCAGCGCCTTCCCCCACTCCGTCGCTGCTTCGCAGCGCCACCTCTCCCCCCTCCGGAGGGAGAGGAAGGGAGCCAGGGTCGGCGAACTCGCACCGTTCCTCTCCCCCGTCGATCGGGGGAGAGGTGTCGAGCGAAGCTCGACGGAGTGGGGGTCGATCTGGCTCGCCGATTCCAAGCAGAAATCGGCTCCGATATCGGCGGCGGTTCAGGTCAGCGCTTGCGGGAGAACCAGAACGCGTCGGTCATGCGCGTCATGCCGATGCGCTCGTAGAAGCCGACGGCATTGGGCATCGAGATCAGGCTGATGGCGACCGAAGGGCCAAGGTGGCGCTGTGCTTCGTCCATCAGGCCCTTGCCGACGCCGAGCCCTTGCGCCGAGGCGGATACGGCGAGTTCGGAGATGTAGCAGACCCAGGAGAAATCGGTGATGCCGCGCGCGACGCCGATCAGCGGCTTGCCCTCGATGTCGAGCCGCGCTGTCAGCACCAGATTGGCATTGCCGAGCATTGTCTTCAGGCGCGCTTCATCGTCGACGGGCCGTGTTTCACCGAGACCGGATTCGACCAGCACGCGGCGGAATTCGGCGACGTCGAGGGCAGGCTCGCTGGCGTAAAGGACTTTTGAAGGATCGGCCATGGCCGCAGATTGCACTAGCCTCCCATAATTTCGAAGTCGTTTTTTTAGTTATTCCAGCTCCGGCGCGCATGCCATGCTCGACATTGGCCAAGGCCTGCGCACGAACAGTTGCCTTTCATTTGCCGCCGGCTTTGTGTAAACCGTCCGGCAAAATTCCCCGCAAGCCACGAAGAAGACGGGCAAGGACCATGGATAAATTCACCAAGCTCACCGGCGTCGCCGCGCCCATGCCGATCGTCAATGTCGACACCGACATGATCATTCCCAAGGATTATCTCAAGACGATCAAGCGCACCGGGCTCGGCACCGGGCTTTTCGCCGAGATGCGCTACAATGAGGACGGCTCGGAGAACCCGGATTTCGTGCTCAACAAGTCGGCCTACCGCAAGGCGCAGATCCTGGTCGCCGGCGACAATTTCGGCTGCGGCTCGAGCCGCGAGCATGCGCCCTGGGCGCTGCTCGATTTCGGCATCCGTTGCGTGATCTCGACCTCGTTCGCCGACATCTTCTACAACAACTGTTTCAAGAACGGCATCCTGCCGATCACGGTCAGCCCGGAAGACCTCGACAAGCTGATGGACGACGCTTCGCGCGGCTCCAACGCGACGCTGTCGATCGACCTCGAGGCGAAGGAAATCCGCGGGCCGGATGGCGGCGTGGTCAAATTCGACCTCGACGATTTCAAGCGCCACTGCCTCTTGAACGGCCTCGACGATATCGGGCTGACCATGGAGAAGGCCGGCGCCATCGCGTCCTTCGAGAAGAAGAATGCCGAGCAGCGCCCCTGGGCCTGAGAGACCGTTTGGAAATTCTACTCCGGCGGCCATCTGATGGCGGTTTCTGCGCTTCCGTTGCTCACGGACCAAATGTCCGCTGCGCTACGGTTCTCGAAACCACCACCATATGACTCGTCAGAGCGAATTTCGAAACAGTCTCTGGGCGGCATGGCTTTAAATCAATAGGCTCCGGCCTTCGCAGGCCGGGTCGTGGCGGCTGAATGGAGGGACAGTCATGACACGCTTGCTTCTGGCCGCCGCTGGCGCATCGGCGGCAATCCTTCTCGTCACGGTCGGCGCCAATGCGCAGACCACCGCGCCGGCCACGCAGCCGGCGCCCGCCACGTCCGACCAGCCGGCGACCGATCGAGGCGCGGCCGACCAGGGCAACGACCAGGCCGCGTCGGATGACGACAAGCAGGCGCCGATCCCGTTCGAGGGCGGGCAGCTCACCATCACGCAGCCGGAGCAGGACAGCGAAAGGGTGCTTGCCTATGACGGCAAGCAGTTGGCCAGCAATTACGACGTCTTCTTCGACAAGATCGTCAACATCGGCGACGTCAACGTGGCGCTGGTCGATGTCGGCGACGGCGGCAACCAGTGCGGGCCGGCCAAGGTCATCGTCTGGAAGCCGAAGGACGGCGAGATCCAGACCGCCACGGTCGAGCAGGACGAATGCGGCGCGCCGCCGGCAGCAGTCTCCGACAGCGCCATTTATTTCGTGCCCTATCTTCTGCCGGGCGATTCCAAGCCGGCGCTGCAATGGTCGCCCACGGAAGGGCTGACGACCTCCGGCACCCTGACCTACACGCCCGAACCCGGCACCGGCTGGAAGGACGTCGACCCGTCGAAATTGGACAACATCATCGACGCCTTCCACAACGAGGCCGTCTACAAGGCCGGACAGGCGTTGCTGGGCAAGGACATGCCCGACATGGCGACCAGCCTTCTGGTCGGCGGCGGCACCGAAAAGACGGCCTCGGGCGCCTTTTACGCCACCGGCTGCGTGCCGCATGACTGCGGCGGCAATAACGGCTTCATGGCAGTCGACCCCGCCAAACAGAAAGTCTATTTCGCCCGCCGCGGCGACAATGGCGAGCGGCAGGCCTGGCCGCCGATGAAGGACTGGCCGGACGACATCAAGAAGGCCTATGACGACGCGCAAGGGAACTAGGGATTCGGTTCAGCGCGGCTTCGTCATCCACGGGCGGAGCGACGCGAAGCGGAGCGCAGACCCGAGGATCCATGCCGTGACCGCTGCCGGAGAGCGCGAGGGTCCAGAATTCTGCACGGTTGGCAGCGCTTCGGCGTAACGGCATGGATTCCAGGGTCTGCGCGCGTCGCTTCGCTCCTTGCTCCGCCCTGGAATGACGGCCTGAGGAAGGCTCAGGCTAATCTCCAAGGATTGCGCTCACGTCGTGACAATACTCCGCATTGCTTGGCCCACGACCAGCCGAGCCTGTTTTGCTAGATGCAGGCCGACCTAAACCAACGCGAGGCTCCCATGCGCAAGCTCATCTCCACCGGTTCGCCCTTCGAGAAAACCGCCGGCTATTCGCGCGCGGTGGTGCAGGGCGACTGGTGCTTCGTCTCGGGCACGACGGGCTATGACTATGCCACCATGACCATGCCCGACACGGTCGAGGCGCAGACGCGCAATTGCCTTGCCACCATCGCCAAGGCGCTCGCCGAAGGCGGGTTCGACATGGCTGACGTGGTGCGCGCGCATTACTACATCACCGATCAGGCCTATGTTGACGTGGTCTTCCCGATCCTCGGCGAGGCATTCGGCGACATCCGCCCGGCGGCGACGATGATCGTGTGCCAGCTCAACAAGCCGGAGATGAAGATCGAGATCGAGGTGACGGCGCTGAGGCGCACGGCATAGGAGCCGAGGGATGGCGGTTCGGCGCATTGTAACCAACATCGCCACACAGGATATCGTCGCGGCGAAGCGCTTCTACCATGACGTGCTCGGCCTCGATCTGCTCATGGATATGGGTTGGATCGCCACCTACGGGTCCGAGGAACGGATGCAGGTGCAGGTGAGCTTCATGGCGCAAGGCGGATCCGGCACGCCGGTGCCGGACCTGTCGATCGAGGTCGACGATGTGGACGCGGCGCTCGACGCAATGAAGGCCGCCGGCTTCGCCGTCGAATACGGCCCGGCCGACGAGCCCTGGGGCGTGCGGCGCTTCTATGTGCGCGATCCGTTCGGGCGGCTGGTGAATATTCTGTCGCATCGGTAGCTGGGGTTCCTCGCCCCACGAAGTGGGGAGAGGTGGCTCGGCGAAGCTGAGACGGAGAGGGGAGCGCCCTACGAAGGCCCCCTCTCCGTCCGCTTCGCGGACACCTCTCCCCGGCCTCTGGCGGGGGCGAGGAACCGGAGCCACACCTGCCGAGCGCCGCAGTATTTCTCCGTCCCCTTGCGCCGCAAGCGCTTGGCGTTTAGCAAGACGCCGGCCGCACAGCGCCGCGCGCCTCTTCGGCGCGCAAGGATGCTGTGCAAACAGAAACTCATTCTTTCCGGACGGTTCTCCATGGCTTCGAAAAATCTCTTCCTGCTAGCCGGCGACGGCATCGGCCCCGAGGCGATGGCCGAGGTGAAGAAGCTGATCACGGCGATGAACGACAGGTTGGGCAGCGGCTTTGCCACTGACGAGGGGCTGGTGGGCGGCTGCGCCTACGATGTGCATGGCGCGGCGATCTCGGATGCCGACATGGCCAAGGCGATGGCGGCGGACGCCGTGCTGTTCGGCGCCGTCGGCGGGCCGAAATGGGATGCCGTGCCTTACGAGGTACGCCCCGAGGCTGGCCTGCTGCGGCTGCGCAAGGACATGGAGCTGTTCGCCAATCTCAGGCCCGCGATCTGCTACCCGGCTTTGGCCGCCTCCTCCTCGCTCAAGCAGGAGGTGGTCGAGGGCCTGGATATCCTTATCGTGCGCGAGCTGACCGGGGGCGTCTATTTCGGCGAGCCGAAGCAGATCATTGATCTCGGCAATGGCCAGAAGCGCGGCATCGATACCCAGGTCTACGATACGTTCGAGATCGAGCGCATCTCCGGCGTCGCCTTCGAGCTCGCGCGGACCCGTCGCAACCATGTGACATCCATGGAAAAGCGCAACGTCATGAAGTCGGGCGTTTTGTGGAACGAGGTGGTCAGCCAGACGCACAAGGCGCGGTACTCCGATGTGAAGCTCGACCACATGCTGGCGGACGCCGGCGGCATGCAGCTGGTGCGCTGGCCGAAGCAGTTCGACGTGATCGTTACCGACAATCTGTTCGGCGATATGCTCTCCGACATCGCCGCCATGCTCACCGGCTCGATCGGCATGCTGCCTTCGGCCTCGCTCGGCGCGCCGGATGCCAAGACCAAGAAGCGCAAGGCGCTCTACGAGCCGGTGCACGGCTCGGCGCCCGACATTGCCGGCAAAGGCATCGCCAACCCGATCGCCATGATCGCGTCCTTCGCCATGTGCCTGCGCTATTCCTTCGGCATGGTCGCAGAGGCCGACAGGCTGGAAGCGTCGATCGCCGCCGTGCTCGACGACGGCTTGCGCACCAAGGACATTCTTTCCCCGGGCATGAAGGAAGTCGGCACCACTGAAATGGGCGACGCCATAATCGCCAAGTTCCTGGGATGATCGTATGACCGTCGACATTCGCTGGGCGAGGGTCGACATTGCGCGCCCCACGCCTTCGTCATTCTATGGCGGAGCAAGGAGCGAAGCGACGCAGCGCAGACCATAGAATCCATTCCGTGACCTCCAAGCGTCGCAGCGGTGCAGAAAACTCTCGTTCTGCACCGCCTTTACCCTTCGTGCGAGGTAACGGAATGGATCCTCGGGTCTACGCGTCCGCTTCGCTCCCGCTCCGCCTGTGGATGACGAAGTTCGGACGCTTCGGCTAATCGTGAAGGTTGCGATTTGCCACCGAAGAGAACGCCGGCAGCTCGCTGCGGGTCGGCTTCTAACTTTCGTCGCGACCCTAGGCTGGCCGCTTCTTCGGCTTCTTGCGCTTTGCCGGCTGGTCGGATTTCGGCCCGTCGAACTTTGGCTTGTCGAATTTCGCCTTGCCGGGTTTCTTCGCCCAGGTGTCCAGCGCCGCAGCACGCTGTCGTTCCCCCGGCGCCCGCTTCTCGAATCCGGGCGCGCCCTGGTCGAAAGACCGCTTGCCGCGATGCGGCTTTTTCTCCGGCCTCTGTGGCTGGTAGCCGGCGCGCGACAGGTCCGGCGTGCCGTCGATCCGCCTGACCGCGATACTGCCTTGCAGCTTGCGGTCGGGGCCGATCGCGGCGACGAACCGGTCGGCCCAGTCTGCGGCGATCTGCACGAAGGTTTCCTCCGGCTGCATCTTGATGGCGCCGATCTCGCGCTTGGACATGCCGGCGGTGCGGCACAGCATCGGGATCAGCCAACGCGGCTCGGCATTCTGCCGGCGGCCAACCGAGAGCGAGAACCAGACGCTATCGCCGAAATCGTCGCGGCGGCCCGATGTTTCTTCCCCGCGGCCGGATGTCTCTTCCCGGCGTGCGAACTTCTCCTTTGATGGCGCGAAGGGCGCGACATCGATCAGGTCCTCAGGCGCCGAGCGGCTTGCACGGCAAAGCCGCACGAAGGCGGCGGCCACCAGCTCGGCGCCGTGCCGTTCCAGGAGCGCCGCGGCGAAGTCGCGCTCCTCGTCCTTCACCGGCTCGCCGAAGGAAGGATCGGCCAGGATGCGCTCGTCGTCGCGCCGTAGCACCTCGTCGGCTGAGGGAGGGCTCGCCCAGGCCGCGGTCAGGCCGGCATTGGCGAGCAGCCGCTCGGTGCGCCGGCGCGCATTGCCCGGCACGATCAGCGCGCTGACGCCCTTACGGCCGGCGCGTCCGGTGCGGCCGCTGCGATGCAGCAGCGTCTCCGGATTGCTCGGCAGGTCGGCGTGGATGACGAGATCGAGATTGGGCAGGTCGATGCCGCGCGCGGCGACGTCAGTGGCGATGCAGACTTTGGCGCGGCCGTCGCGCATTGCCTGCAGGGCGTGGCTGCGCTCGTTCTGGCTGAGCTCGCCGGAGAGCGCCACCACCGCAAAATTGCGGTTGTTGAAACGCGCTGTGAGATGGTTGACGGCGGCGCGGGTGTTGCAGAACACCATCGCATTGCCCGCCTCGTAATAGCGCAGCACGTTGATGATGGCGTTCTCGCGATCGGCGGGCGCGACCGAAAGCGCCCGGTACTCGATATCGAGATGCTGCTTTTCCCCGCCGCCGGCCGAGATGCGCACGGCGTCGCGCTGGTAACTCTTCGCCAGCGTGGCGATGGAGCGCGGCACGGTGGCGGAAAACATCAGCGTGCGGCGCCCGGCGGGCGCCGCATCGAGGATGAATTCGAGATCCTCGCGGAAGCCGAGGTCGAGCATCTCGTCGGCCTCGTCGAGCACCACCGCTTTCAGCGCCGACATGCCGAGCGCGCCGCGCGTGATGTGGTCGCGCAGCCGACCCGGCGTGCCGACGACAATATGAGCGCCACGCTCCAGCGCGCGCCGCTCGGTGCGCATGTCCATGCCGCCGACGCAGGAGGCGATTTCGGCGCCGGTCAGCTCGTAAAGCCATTCCAGCTCGCGCCGCACCTGCAGCGCCAGCTCGCGCGTCGGCGCCACGACCAATCCGAACGGCGCGCCGGCCTCGGCAAACCGCTCAGCTTTCCCAAGCAGGGTCGGCGCCACGGCAAGGCCGAAGGCGACGGTCTTGCCGGAGCCGGTCTGCGCCGAAACCAGCGCGTCGGCCTCGCCGAGCTCCGGCCCAAGCACCGCCTTCTGCACCGGCGTCAGCGCCGAATAACCGCGCTTTTCCAGCGCCTGAGCCAGCGCAGGAACAATCGTTTCGAAACTGGACATTTTCTTCTTTCGGAATTCGAGGTTCTGCGCTCGCCATTGGAGCACAAGGCCGGCACTGCGTCAGCCAAACGAAATTTGGGCCGTTCGTACTTGCTACCGCCGCCATTGTACAGAGCAGACGGCACCGCCTTCCCCTTCTCCCCTTGTGGGAGAAGGTGGCCGCGAAGCGGCCGGATGAAGGTTGTTCCAGGGAAAGCCAACGCCTCACTCTGCTGGAACACCCCTCATCCGTCTCGGCGCTGCGCGCCGATCCACCTTCTCCCACAAGGGGAGAAGGAGAGGCGCTACGCCAATTGACTCTTTTGCCAAACCGCGTAAAAGCCCGCGTCGAACGGGATCGTTTTTCGATGCGCGGCCTCTCGATGGCTCTTCTTGCATTCGATGCCCCCAGCCTCAATGCCAAGCATTGGGCCGGGCGCGTCGGCGCGTCCCCTCGTTCCAGCAAAACTACGGCCAAAACCACCACCAAAACGGTGTGATTCCCTTGGCCTAACCACCCTCTCCCGGGTCCGGCCCGGGGGACGAAACCCGCATGAGGCCGGCGGGTTTTCTCCAACAACCAAGCGGAGAGGGACAGGAGATATCAGATGAGTTTCAAGGTTGCGGTAGTCGGCGCCACGGGCAATGTGGGCCGCGAAATGCTCAACATTCTGGACGAGCGCGGCTTCCCGGTGAGCGAAGTGGTGGCGCTGGCGTCGCGACGCAGCCAGGGTACCGAAGTGTCCTTCGGCGACCGCACGCTGAAGGTCAAGGCGCTTGATCAGTACGATTTTTCCGACACCGACATCTGCGTCATGTCGGCCGGCGGCAATGTGTCGAAGGAATGGTCGCCGAAGATCGGCAAGCAGGGCTGCGTCGTCATCGATAATTCGTCGGCCTTCCGCTACGATCAGGACGTGCCGCTGATCGTGCCGGAGGTGAACCCGGACGCGATTTCGCTGTTCACGCGCAAGAACATCATCGCCAATCCGAACTGCTCTACGGCGCAGCTGGTCGTGGCGCTGAAGCCGCTGCATGACGTCGCCACCATCAAGCGCGTCGTCGTCGCCACCTACCAGTCGGTGTCCGGCGCCGGCAAGGAAGGCATGGACGAGCTCTTCACGCAGACCCGCGCCGTGTTCGTCGCCGACCAGGTCGACGTCAAGAAGTTCACCAAGCGCATCGCCTTCAACGTCATCCCGCATATCGACGTCTTCCTCGACGACGGCTTCACCAAGGAAGAGTGGAAGATGGTGGCCGAGACCAAGAAGATGCTCGACCCCAAGATCAAGCTGACGGCGACCTGCGTGCGCGTGCCGGTGTTCATCGGCCATTCGGAAGCCGTCAACATCGAGTTCGAAAAGCCGATCACGGCGGATGAGGCGCGCGAGATCCTGCGCGAGGCGCCCGGATGCCAGGTGCTCGACAAGCGCGAGAACGGCGGCTACATCACGCCGCTGGAATCGGCCGGCGAGGACGCCACCTTCATCTCGCGCATCCGCGAGGATTCGACCGTCGACAACGGCCTGTCGATGTGGGTGGTCTCCGACAACCTGCGCAAGGGCGCGGCGCTTAACGCCGTGCAGATCGCCGAGCTCCTGGTCGAGCGCGGCCTGATCCAGCCGAAGAAGAAGGCGGCCTGACGGCAGTTTGTTTTCGCTCACGGGCCGTATCGCCGCTGCCGCGGCTGGCCCTGCGCGGGCGCGCCGGACGACCGGCGGCCTGCAGTCGCAGGCTCGGCCTTCGGGCGTTTGTTTTCGCTCACGGGCCGCACCGCCGCTGTCGCGGCTGGCCCTGCGCGGGCGCGCCGGACGACCGGCGGCCTGCGGTCGCAGGCTTGGCCTTCGGCCGTTTGGTTTTCGCTCACGGGCCGCGCCGCCGCTGCCGCGGCTGGCCCTCGGGCGCGCCCGACGACTGGCGGCCCGCAGTCGCAGGCTCGGCCTTCGGCCGTGGCGGTTCTTCCTTCTCCCCTTGTGGGAGAAGGTGTCACCGAAGGCGACGGATGAGGGGTGTTCCAGGGAACGCTGACGTCTCACTCCACTGGAACACCCCTCATCCGTCTCGGCGCTGTCGCGCCGATCCACCTTCTCCCACAGGGGGAGAAGGGAACGCTCGCACTTTTCGGGTCAGCTGAGCTCATGATCGGTCCGGCTTTCAATATCCTCCTGCGTCCGGCCATCGCTTCCGACGCGGCCGCCATCGCCAAGCTGATGCGCGCGTCGGTCAATGCCTTCGACTGGATGCCGGTGTTGCACACGCCGGAGGAGGACCTGTTCTTCATCCGCGATATCCTGCTGCCCGAGCAGCAAGTGACGGTCGCCGAGACCGCCGAATGCATCGTCGGCTTCATCGCCGCCAAGGGCGAATGGGTCGAGCAGCTCTATCTTGATCCGGCCTGGACTGGACAAGGCATCGGCAGCCGGCTGCTTGCTCAAGCCACCGCCGGCATACCTGTGGTCAAGCTTCATTGCTTCCAGGCCAATACCGGCGCGCGCCGCTTCTACGAACGCCACGGTTTTCGCGCCGAGGCCCTCGGCGACGGCTCGGCCAATGAGGAAGGCTTGCCGGATATTCTTTATGTCCTCAGGCGCTGAGCTCAGGCCCATTTTCGGCCGCCAGGCCGCGCAATATCGCCAGCGCTTCCTCCGCCCGCTCCGCCGGCACGAACAGATGGTCGTGATAGAAGGCCGACACCGGATTGACGCCCATGCCTGCCGCCGCGAGCCGCGTGGTGATGGCGGCGAGGAAGCCGACGGCTTCCAGCGAGGAGTGGATGTCGAGCGTGATCATCCGGCTGCGGAACGTGCCGGCAAGGCCGGCTGCTTTCGCTGCGTCTTCCGCGACGATCAGGGTCAAACCTTCGTGCTCGCGGAATTGCATGACGGGATCGAGCCCATCCGGCATGGCCGCGTCCGGCGCCAGCGTAGCGAAGACGTAGGTTCCGGCAAGCAGTCGCGGCGTCATCGACGCCAACAGCCTGTGCAGGTCGGTCTCGCCGGTCATCTTGCCTCCTCCGTTCCGTGCACTGAACCACGCTTTTGAAAAAAGCGCACCCGACCCGTAGGATCGCCGCGCGTTTCTCCGTCCTTGGTTCGAAGCTGGCAGAAAGCCAGCCCTTGAATCAACAGGAGGGAACATCCGTGAGCATTTCCGAAGCCGCGCCTGTCTCGAACGGCGCCTTGTGGACCGGGCGCGTGCTTAGCGCCGTCGTCGTCCTGTTCATGATTTTCGATGGCGTCATCAAGCTGCCGCCGCTCGACATCGTCACGCAAACGATGGTGCAGCTTGGCTGGCCGGCCGACGCCAATGTCGCGCGCCTGATCGGGGTTATCGGTCTGGTCTCGACCGCGCTCTACGCATGGCCACGTACATCGGTGCTCGGCGCCATCCTGCTCACCGCCTATATGGGCGGCGCGATTTCGACGCATGTGCGGATCGGCAACCCGCTGTTCTCGCATACCTTGTTCGGCGTCTATCTCGGCATAATCCTGTGGGGCGGGCTCTACCTGCGCGACCAAAGGGTGCGTGCGCTGATCCCGTTCTCGCGATAGAGGAGCAAAAGAAATGTTTGCCACCATCCTCATCATCCTGGTCGTCATCGTCGCCGCAGTGCTGATCTATGCCGCGACCCGGCCGAACGATTTCGTCGTCACGCGTTCGGCCAGCATCAAGGCGCCGGCCGAGACGATCTTCCCGCTGATCAACGATTTCCGGCGCTGGCCCGAATGGTCGCCCTTCGAAAAACTCGACCCCGGCATGAAGCGCACGCTGTCGGGCGCCGAAAGCGGCAAAGGCGCGGCCTACGCCTGGGAAGGCAACTCCAAGGCCGGCAAGGGCCGCATGGAGATCACGAATTCGGTGCCGTCATCGCTGGTGTCGCTCAAGCTCGACTTCGAAAAGCCGTTCAGGGCCAACAACAGTGTCGACTTCACGCTTTCGCCGTCCGGCGAGGGCACGACCGTCACCTGGGCGATGCGCGGGGCAAGGCCCTTCATCGCCAAGCTGATGGGCCTGTTCATGAATTTCGACACGCTGATCGGCAAGGATTTCGAGGCCGGGCTCGGCAATCTGAAGCGCCTCGCGGAGCGCTGAAAACCATGAAGTTTCAATAAGTTGGCGTTCAGTGCTGCAAATCCGGCCGGCGCCTAGCCGGCCAATCTTCATCATTGCCGGGATCAATTTAGCTGTTTGTGAGTTTAGGGCATGGCGGCGAGGACGGCGCTTGAGAGAGGAACAGCAATGAAGAAAGCAATTACCATCCTGGTGCTGACGGTGGCCCTTGGCGCCTGCTCGCAAACGGAAAAGGGTGCTGCGATCGGCGGCTTGGGCGGTGCGGCGGTCGGTGCCGCGGTGGCGGGCGATCCTGTGCAGGGCGCGGTGGTCGGCGGCGCGGTCGGCGCAGTGGCCGGCGCGCTGATCGGCCATGCCAGCGAAGCCGGCCAGTGCCGCTATCGCGACCGTTACGGGCGTGTCTATGTGGCGCGCTGCCCGTCCGGCTATTGAGGTATCGGACCGAAATCGAACAAAGAAAAACGGCGGGCCGATGCCCGCCGTTTTCATAGGCGACGAAGAACCGTGATTACTCGGCGCTGGCCGCTTCAACCTCGGCCGGTGCGGCGCTCGCCGCGGCCGCCGCCGCCGCGGCGTCTTCCTGGGCCTTCTTCAACAGGGCAGCGCGTTCCTGCGCCTTCTTGCCGGGCAGGGCCTTGTTCGGGTTCGAGCGGGCCTCGCGCTTGGCAATACCGGCCTCGTCGAGGAAGCGCAGCACGCGGTCGGTCGGCTGGGCGCCATGCGACAGCCAGTGCTTGACGCGGTCGGCGTCGACCTTGACGCGCTCGCCGTCCTTCGGCAGCAGCGGGTTCCACGAGCCGAGCGACTCGATGAAACGGCCGTCGCGCGGCGAACGGGCGTCGGCGACGACGACGTGGTAGTAAGGACGCTTCTTCGAGCCCGCACGGGCCAGTCTGATCTTCAGTGCCATTTCTTTGTCTCCTAAAAGCTCTGATTTCGTTGATGAGTTTTCGGCTGGTTTCAGCCGGTTTTCGTCACGCCGTTGGCAGCGGCGATCTGTTCATGGTGCCGGATCACCTCGCGGACGACGAAGTTGAGGAATTTCTCCGCGAAATCCGGGTCGAGATGCGCATCCTTCGCCAGCTGGCGAAGGCGGGCGATCTGCTGCTGCTCGCGCGCGGGGTCGGCGGGCGGCAGGCCATGCTCGGCCTTCAGAACGCCGACCGCCTTGGTGCAGCGGAAGCGTTCGGCCAGCATATGGATAAGGGCGGCGTCGATATTGTCGATCGAAGCGCGGTAGCCGGCCAGGATGGCGCGTGCATCGGCCATGTCTTTTTCCTCGTTCATCGCCCCTTCACTTCTTCTTGCCTAAACCTGGCAGCCCGCCGCCACCGAGGCCCGGGAGACCCGGAAGCTTCATGCCGCCGGGCAGGCCCGGCAGTCCGCCGCCACCGGGAAGCCCGCCCGGCAGGCCCTTGCCGAGGCCGGCGGCCTGCGCCTGCTTCTGCAGGGCTTCGAGCTGCTTGGGATCCATCTTGGAAAGATCGGGCATGCCGCCGCCGGGCATCATGCCGCCTAGGCCCATTTTCGAGGCGAGGCCGCCCATCATGCCGCGCATGAGGCCGCCGCCTTTGCCCTTGCCGCCCATCGCCTTCATCATGTCGGCCATGCCGCGATGCATCTTCAAGAGCTTGTTGATCTCGGCCGCGTCGGTGCCGGAGCCAGCGGCGATGCGCTTCTTGCGCGAGTGCTTGAGGATATCGGGATTGGCGCGCTCGGCCTTGGTCATTGAGGAGATGATGGCGAGCTGGCGGCCGAACATCTTGTCGTCGAGGCCGGCGGCGGCCAGCTGGTCCTTCATCTTGCCCATGCCGGGCATCATGCCCATGATGCCGCCCATGCCGCCCATCTTCGACATCTGCTGAAGCTGCTGGGCGAGATCGTTCAGGTCGAACTTGCCCGACTGCATCTTTTTGGCCATCGCCGCCGCCTGCTCAGCGTCGATGGTTTCGGCGGCTTTCTCGACGAGCGAGACGATGTCGCCCATGCCGAGGATGCGGTCGGCGATGCGCTTGGGGTGGAATTCCTCCAGCCCGTCCATCTTTTCGCCGGTGCCGATGAGCTTGATCGGCTTGCCTGTGACGGCGCGCATCGACAGCGCCGCGCCGCCGCGGCCGTCGCCGTCCATGCGGGTCAGCACCAGGCCGGTGATGCCGACGCGTTCGTCGAAGCTTTTCGCCAGATTGACGGCGTCCTGGCCGGTGAGCGAGTCGGCGACAAGCAGAATCTCGTGCGGGCTCGACACCTTCTTGATGTCGGCCATCTCGACCATCAGCGGCTCGTCGATATGGGTGCGGCCGGCGGTGTCGAGGATGACGACGTCATGGCCGCCGAGCCTGGCGGCCTGCACGGCGCGCTTGGCGATATCGACCGGGCTCTGGCCGGCGATGATCGGCAGCGTCGCGACCTTGGTCTGCTCGCCGAGTTGGCGCAGCTGCTCCTGCGCGGCGGGCCGCCGCGTGTCGAGCGAAGCCATCAGGACCTTCTTGTTCTGCCGCTCGGTCAGCCGCTTGGCGATCTTGGCCGAGGTGGTCGTCTTGCCGGAACCCTGCAGGCCGACCATCATGACGACCACGGGCGCCGGCGCGTTGAGGTCGACGGCTACGCCCTCGGCGCCGAGCATCTCGACCAGCTCGTCATGGACGATCTTGACGACCATCTGTCCGGGCTTGATCGACTTCAGCACCGCGGCGCCGACCGCCTTCTCGCGCACCTTGTCGGTGAAGGAGCGAACCACTTCCAACGCGACATCGGCCTCGAGCAGCGCACGGCGCACCTCGCGCAAAGCCGCCGAGACATCCGCCTCGGAGAGCGCGCCGCGACCAGTCAGGCCGTTCAGGATGGAGCCAAGACGCTCCTGGAGGGATTCAAACATCTGCGGTCCTTGATCTCGGTGGGGTCCGACCGAGAGGTAGTGCGTTCGCGCCGGGTCGCCAAGCAAAAGCGCAAAGCCAAAAAGCACCCGGGGGCGCATCGCGCTGCCGGGTGTTGGCCTCCAGGATCTCTTTACAGCACCCGCCTCAAAGCGGCTTCGGCGTCCTGGTCGGCTTTCGCGAAAGAAAACTCGTCGCGGAATTCAGCGGCTCTAGACAGGAAATCGGCCGCGGAGTCAAGGCCAACGCATGTCGCGCAAAAGTGCGCAGCGGTTTTGCGGCAACGACATGCGTCAAGAAACTATGCAGGAATCCCGGCCAAAACGCCGCCATTTGGGCGTCTCATAGCGGACTTTGCCGGGTCGCCCCGACCCTCAGCGGCGAGCGCCGGTGCAAAAGCAGCAGCATCGTCAGAAGTGTGCTGACGACGCCGATCGCGGCGATGAGAACGGCGTCCAGATTGGTCCAGCCGGGGCCTTCGAGGGGCTTGGCATTGAGCAGCGCGAAGGAATTGTAGCCTTCCTGGTGCGAGATCAGCAGGAAGCCGGTCAGGTTGTTGCCGAGATGGGCGCCGAAGCCGGCGCCGAGATTGCCGGTGACATAGACCAGGAGCGTGAGCAGCAGGGCGAATGTGCCGATCGAGATGAAGACACTGGCATTGATGGCCAGCGTCGAGGCCGTATTCCAGTGCAGCGACGTGAACAGCAGGCCCGGCAGCGCCGCCCAGACCAGAGGGCTCCTGAAGCGATGAGCGAGGGCGCGCAGCAGATAGCCGCGAAACAGCATTTCCTCCGACGAGGTCTGCAGGAAGGCGAGCAGCGCGATCGGCGCCAGGAAGAGCAGCCAGGACGACAGGGAGATCGGTCCGCGCGCGATCTCCGGCTGCAGCCAATAGAGCAGCACCTCGGAGAACAGCGAGGTGATCAGCACCGCGACCAGGCCCTTGAGAAAATCGCCGCCAGCGATGCGGCGGGTAACGCCAAAGAGAGCCGACAGCGGCTCGCCATGCACCAATCGCATCGCCACCCACAGGCCGATCCAGATGCCGGCAAAGGAGCTCAGCGCGCTGAGGATGCCGACGGGCGATGCCAGGAAGTCCTGCATGTACTGCCCGGTCGAGGGGCCGGGCAGGCGCCAGACGATGTAGACATAGGTGCCGGCAAACAGCACGACGGCCGTCGCCGCCATCCAGAAGGCAATAACGATTGCCGTGCCGAAGAAGAGCCGCAGCAAATTGGTCTTTTCGTTCGGCGAGCGGCGATAGCGCTCGAAGGCGGCATTTTCGATCGTCACGCGGCTCCCCTGCCGAAGGCTTTCGGCTGTATTGTGTAGGAGGTCGGTGGTTACCGCGCGATTACCTTGCTTTGAGCCGGGACCGACTGGATCGCGTTGAGGGCACGAACATCGAATTCGTACCACGGAACACTAACGCGCGATCACGAAGGTAGGAGATTAGCTGGAACGCCCATCTCGTCGTCATCCACGGGCGGAGCAAGGAGCGAAGCGACGCGGCGCAGACCCGAGGATCCATTCCGTTACTTCCGAGCGTTGCCACAGTGCAGAATTCTGCCCCGCTGCGCTCTTCGGCCGGGGTCACGGAATGGATCCTCGGGTCTACGCGTCCGCTTCGCTTCCGCTCCGCCCGTGGATGACGAAGTTCGGACGCTTCGGCCAATCCCAAACGTGTGCATTGAACGCAGGCAAGCCTGAGCCGTCAGCACGGAAAGAAACGGCCGCCATCGCCGGCGGCCGCTCGTCTGACGACGATCAAGCCCGATCAGCGCATCACATAGACGATGCGCCGCGTGCCGGGGTCGACCAGCGCCGGCTGGTTGTTCACATAGACATAGCGATACCGGTAATCGGGGATCTCGCGCAGCTCGACCGTGTCGGGCAGCGTGGCTCCGGTCACCACCTCGCCCTCGAGATAGACCGGATCGACCCGGTGCGTGGTGACATAGGTGCCGACCTCGGCCGGCGGTCTGCCGATCGACTCGATGGCATCGTCGCCGGGAACGATGGCGCCGGTGTAGCTGTCCGTGGTGTAGATGTTATCGGTCGGCGGCGACACGACGGCGATGCCGGCATTGGCCGGCCGGCGTGTCAGCACGACGCGGCTGCCGCCGAAATCGCCCGTCACATAGTCGGAATAGACCCAGCCATTGCCGCCCGCTTCGGCGATCGTGCACCATTTGCTGTTCGCGATACAGCCGGTGAGCGTTGCCGACTGGCCGGCGGCCAGCACGCCAATCACGGGATATTGCGGGCCGGGGCCGGCGCGCACATTGAGATCGGCCACCGCCGAGACGGCGGTGTCGGCCAAGGCCGCGCCCGACATGGCGAACAGCGCGCCGGCAAGCGCCGGAAACAGTACGCGTTTCATGGTTTCACTCCGTTTTTCCACGCTCCCTCGCGGTCGGAAACGAAACCAAGGCTTATGCGTTCCGGCTAAAGCGCCTTTCGGCCGCTCACGAATTGTTCCATGATTTCTCTGGGTTGCGGTCAAAAGGGCGTGAGCGGGCGCAAGGCGCTTTTAGCGCGGCACGTCCCGCCGGACCGGCGCCAACGATCGCGACATCAACGTCTTTCATGAGGCAGGCCCGCCACACCTGATGGCCGATCGCAGGCTATTGCCCTTCTTTCGCCAGTGTCGGGTGTCACGTCCCGCCGCGAGGACGGTGACAACCGGGCGTTTCGCTGGCAAATTCGCAGCCGGGACGTGATTCAAGGCAACCAGGAGAAGGACATGGCATTTTTTGCCAAAAGAAGAATTTTCGCGGCCGCCGCAGCGGTGGTGGCGATGCTGGGGCTGGCGACAGGCGCCGAAGCCGCGGCCAGCTGCGGCAAGAACGGCGCCGGATTCGAGGCCTGGAAGCAGGACTTTGCCGCCGAGGCCAAGGCCAACGGCGTCGGCCAAAGGGGGCTTTCGGCGCTGGAGGGGGCGACCTACGCGACAAGGACGATTTCGGCCGATCGCGCCATCCACAAGGCTTTCAGCGGCTCGGTGGAGGCTTTCATGAAACGCCGCGGGGCGTCCGCGATCATCTCGAGAGGCCGCGCGCTGAAGAAGGCCAACGCGGCGATGTTCGCCGATATCGAGCGGACCTATGGCGTGCCGCCGGGCGTGCTGCTCGCCATCTGGGGCATGGAAACCGGCTTCGGCGCCTCGATGGGCAACCAGAACACGGTGTCGGCCATCCTGACGCTCGCCTATGACTGCCGCCGCCCGGACTATTTCACCCCGCACGCCATCGCGGCGCTGAAGCTGGTCGATCGCGGCGCGCTGAGCGCCTCCTCGGTCGGCGCCATGCATGGCGAGATCGGCCACACCCAGTTCCTGCCCGGAAACGTGCTGAAATATGGCGTCGGCAGCGGCAACCTGCGCGACCGCAACACGGCGCTGGCTTCCACCGCCAACTATCTCAAGGCGCATGGCTGGCAGGCCGGCGCGAGCTACGAGGCCAATATGGGCGCGATCGCGGGCTGGAACTCGGCCAGCGTCTACCAGCAGGCCATCGCCCGTATCGCCGAGGCGATCGACGCGGATTGATCGAGGTCGTCATTCCACGGAAAAGCTCGGCCAAGCGCCGGGCTTTTTTGTTTGTGGAGATTGGCGAAAGCCGGGAAAGTGGGGATCACTTCCCTAGGGGCGCCTTGGGGCCTCGCGGAGCGACCTGTGCTTCGTCATTCTAGGGCGGAGCAAGGAGCGGAGCGACGCGCGCAGACCCTAGAATCCATGCCATGGCATTGGCCGTAGAATGCTGCGGTCCAGAATAGGCGCCGATGGCTGCGCCAGCTAGGATCGCCAGATGACCGGCTATGTCTACATGACTGCTAGCCAAAAAGGGGGCACGATCTATATCGGTGTCACCAATGACCTTGCTCGCCGGATGCCCGAGCACAAGAATGGCCAAGGTTCCAGCTTCGCCAGCCGTTGCGGTGTGCAGCGTCTCGTCTGGTACGAGGAATATTTCGACATCGCTGATGCCATCCAGCGTGAGACGTCACTGAAACGCTGGCCACGGCGATGGAAGATTGAACTGATCGAGAAGACCAATCCGGAATGGTTCGAGCTGTTTCGCGGAATTGGCTGGTGAGCGTTCTGCACCGTGGCGGCTCTCGACCGTCACGGCATGGATTCTAGGGTCTGCGCGCGTCGCTTCGCTCCTTGCTCCGCCCTAGAATGACGAAGGACAGGTCGGCGGGACAGCACCCCCTCTGCCCCACAGGACATCTCACCCGTAGCGGAGATCCGCAATTTCAGCGACGGTTCCTTGCCGCCAGTGTCCGGAGCCGCAATCCGTTCAACCGGATGAACCCTTCGGCGTCCTTCTGGTCGTAGGCGCCGCGGTCGTCCTCAAAGGTGACCAGCGCATCCGAGTAGAGCGTTTTCTTCGACTTGCGGCCGATGACGATGACATTGCCCTTGTAGAGCTTCAGCCGCACCGTGCCTTCGACGTCTTCCTGGCTCTTGTCGATCATCGCCTGCAGCATCACGCGCTCGGGCGAGAACCAGAAGCCGTTATAGATGAGCTCGGCGTAGCGCGGCATGAACTCGTCCTTGAGGTGCGCGGCGCCGCGGTCGAGCGTGATCGATTCGATCGCGCGGTGGGCGGCGATCAGGATGGTGCCGCCGGGCGTCTCGTAGACGCCGCGCGACTTCATGCCCACAAAACGGTTCTCGACCAGATCGAGCCGGCCGATGCCGTTGTCGCGGCCGAGGTCGTTGAGCGCCGCCAGCATGGTGGCCGGTGACAGTTTCTTGCCGTTGAGCGAGATAGGATCGCCCTTGAGGAACTCGATCTCGATCTCGGTGACGACATCGGGCGCATCCATCGGCGAGACGGTGCGCTGATGGACGAATTCCGGCGGCTCGCTCCACGGATCCTCCAGCACCTTGCCTTCGGAGGAGGAGTGCAGGAGGTTGGCGTCGACCGAGAAGGGCGCGTCGCCGCGCTTGTCCTTCGGCACCGGGATTTGATGCTGCTCGGCGAAGTTGAGAAGGTCGGTGCGCGACTTGAACGACCAGTCGCGCCACGGCGCGATGACCTTGATGTCGGGGTTCAGAGCATAGGCCGAAAGCTCGAAGCGGACCTGGTCGTTGCCCTTGCCGGTGGCGCCATGGGCAATGGCGTCGGCGCCGGTTTCCTTGGCGATCTCGACCAGATGCTTGGAGATCAGCGGCCGGGCGATCGAGGTGCCGAGCAGGTAGGTGCCTTCATAGACGGCGTTGGCGCGGAACATCGGGAAGACGAAGTCGGCGACGAATTCCTCGCGCACGTCGACGATGCGGATGTCCTTGATGCCCATCATCTCGGCCTTGCGGCGCGCCGGCTCGAGCTCACCACCCTGGCCGAGATCGGCGGTGAAGGTGACGACTTCGGCGCCGAGCTCGGTCTGCAGCCATTTCAGGATGATGGAGGTGTCGAGGCCGCCGGAATAGGCGAGCACGACTTTCTTGACGTTCTTGGTCTTGGACATTTTTGGCGGTTCCGCGGGAAAATAGCTTCGCGGGCGAGGTATCACGGCCTTTCCGGGCGGCGCAAGAGACGAAGGTGAGCAGGAGAACCCCATCGCCGCGGCTGGCGCGACTGGGGCAGCCGCGTTATAAACTCGCAAACCATCACGACACCGGGCCTTCCATGTCCTTCATTCCCGACACTTCGACGCTCATCCAGTTCGCCATCGCCACCGTCATCCTGGCGATCACGCCTGGGCCGGACATGACGCTGTTCGTCTCGCGCACGCTGAGCCAGGGCCGCGCCACCGGCTTTGCCTCCATGGCCGGCGCGCTCTGCGGCACGCTGATCCACACCACGCTGGTGGTCGTCGGCATCTCGGCGCTGATCGTCGCCTCGCCGATGGCCTTCTTCGTCTTGAAGATTTTTGGCGCCGGCTATCTGGTGTTCCTGGCTTTTCAAGCGGTGACGAAAGGCTCGGCCTTTTCGCCGGAGAAGAGGACGGGACCGCAGGTTTCGCTGTTCCGCAGCTGGGCGGCCGGGCTCGGGGTCAACCTGCTCAACCCCAAGATCATCCTGTTCTTCATGACCTTCCTGCCGCAATTCGTCTCCGCGCACGATCCGAACGCGTCCGGAAAGCTGTTCTTCCTCGGCGTGATGTTCATCGTGCTGTCGATCCCGGTGACGGCGCCGATGGTGCTGGCGGCGGAGAAATTTTCGGCGGCGATGAAGGCAAGCCCGCGGGTGACGCGCGTTGTCGACTATCTGTTCGGCGGCGTGTTCTCGGCCTTCGCGCTCAAGATCCTGACGGCGCAGGCGAAGTAGGGCGTTAGCCATCGCGTAAAATTCGCCGGCGCTGTTGCATTGCTGCTCTTGCCCCCAGGATTCTGCCCACCTAGAAGATTCGCTAGGGCATATTGGGGGACTAATGAAGAGCTTACTCTTGGCATCCGTTGCCGTGATCGGGCTGGTCTGCGAGGCCAGCGCGCAGGAGGCGACCTATAACTGGTCGGGATCTTATGTCGGCGTGGAGGGCGGCTATGCCCACTCCTCCGTCGATTTCGATGCCGACACGACAAACTTCGACGGCAGCCATCAAAAGGATGGTTATCTCGGCGGCATCTATGCCGGGCACGATTGGCAGAGCGGGAACTTCGTTTACGGCGTCGCCGGCGATTTCGATTTCGTCGGCATGCACGACACAAAATTCGGCCACCTAGACCTTCTCGGCAAGGGCGAAGCCTATACTTACGACGTCGACTGGGTCGCGACGGCGAGGCTGAGAGCCGGTTACACGCCGACCGACCAACTCCTTGCCTATGTCACCGGCGGCGTGGCTGCCGGGCATTTCCAGGCAACTTCCTATGACCGTTCCATTTTTGCGCCGGTCGGGTCGACTGCGGATTTTTCAGGCGTGAAGGTGGGCGGCGTGATCGGCTTGGGCGCGGAGTATGCACTCGCGCCGAACTGGTCCTTGAAAGGGGAATACCTCCACTACGCATTCGACAAGATCGAACCTGGGCCGGGCGGCACGGCTGGCGCGCGCTTCCGACCGTCCCTCGATACAGTAAAATTCGGGGTAGCGTACCGTTTTTAGGGCAGTTTTTGGGTCGGGAGACCAGGGCCGGCGAAGGGTCGAACCATGCCGGCCGCCTCCAAGGCGCGAACGCGTTCGTCATATTCTTCCAATGTCAGCGCGTAGAGCATCTGGTCGAGGCGCTTGCCGGTCCGGCCATCTATGCGATGAGCCCGCAACGTGCCTTCCAGCCGCAATCCGAAACGTTCGCACACGGCGATAGCCGCGGCGTTACGCGCCAGCGGCTGAAAGGTCACCTTCTCGAGCTTTCGCTCGCGAAAGAAATGCCTGAGCAGAACGGCAGATGCCTCAAAGGCAACATTCCTACCCCGGTTCTCCGGATCGCCGATAATCAAGTGCAACGAGCCGAGCCGGTGCCGGAGATCGACCTCCATGACGGCCAGGCCGAGCGGCTGGCCGTCTGGCAGACCGAGGATCGTCATGAGATTGCGCTTCAGATTATCGAAGCTGGCGACATAGGCCCGGAAGGCATCGAGGCCCATCGCTTTTTGCGGCGCGTTCAATCCTTCCATGACGGCGGGATCGGCTAGCCAAGCTGCGATCTCGGGTGTCACATCCGCCGGCCTGAGCGTGCGGATTCGGATCTTGTCGCTCCAGCGGTCGACAAAGACGGGTCTCAATCCCTGTGCTGCAAGGGGCGTGACGAGGGGCTTGGCGCCCGGTTGCGGCATCTTCGGCATGGTCCAGTGATGCGGGAGCATCGAACCGGGGTCAAGCCGGAGTTTGGCTCAGTTGATCCGGGTGCAGCCTACCGCTCCAGGTCGAGCAGCGCCTCGCGCCGCCAGCTTCCGGCCCAGCGGCCGGCGGAGAGCCAATAGAAGATGCCGCCGGCCATGCCGGCGCCGATCACGGCCAGCCGGGCATTGGTTTCGGTGACATCGAAATTGGCGTCGCCCACATTATGCACGAAGCCGAGGAAAACGAGTGCGATGACGGCGCCGCCCAGCGCGTAGAACAGCCAGTCGCGCCGGCCGAGCACTTCGGCGGTCAAAATGACGACCGCCGCAGGCATGAAGGCGAAATAGGCGACGAACAGCGCCACGAAAGGCACCGAGAAATAGAGCGAGGCGGTCGCCGCCGGCTCCGGATCGGCCGGGGTGTAGCCCAGATGCGCGAGGACCAGGATATTGAGAAAGGCGCTCGCCGCCAGCGAGCCGACGATATAGCCGACCAGAATGACGGCGAAGCGGACGAGATAGGCGATGATGCGCCTCACGCCTCGCCGTGCCCTGCGATCATCATGGCTTCGAGCGCCAGCCGGTCGACCTTGCGCATGCGCTCGGACTCCGACTTCAGCTGGCCGCAGGCGGCGAGGATATCGCGGCCGCGCGGGGTGCGGATCGGCGAAGCATAGCCGGCATTGTTTATATAGTCGGCAAACTTTTCGATCGTTTCCCAGTCCGAGCACTGGTAGTTGGTGCCCGGCCACGGGTTGAACGGGATCAGGTTGATCTTGGCCGGAATGCCCTTGAGCAGCTTGACCAGCGCCTTGGCGTCGTCGAGGGAATCGTTGACGTCCTTCAGCATCACATATTCGAAGGTGATGCGCTTGGCATTGGAGAGGCCGGGATAGGCCTTGCAGGCGGCAATCAGCTCCTTCAGCGGAAACTTCTTGTTGATCGGCACCAGCAGGTCGCGCAGGTCGTCATTGGTGGCGTGCAGCGAGATCGCCAGCATCACGCCGATCTCCTCGCCGGTGCGGAAGATTTCCGGCACCACGCCGGAGGTCGAAAGCGTGATGCGTCTTTTTGACAAGGAAAGCCCGTCGCCGTCGGAGGCGATCAGCAGCGCCTTCTTCACCGCCTCGAAATTATAGAGCGGCTCGCCCATGCCCATCATGACGATGTTGGATACCTTGCGGCCCTCGGCCGGCACGATGGCGCCGTCCGGCGTGTCGCGGTCGGGGAAGTCGCCGAGGCGGTCGCGCGCGGTGAGCAGCTGGGCAAGGATCTCCTCGGCTGTGAGGTTGCGCACCAGCTTCTGCGTGCCGGTGTGGCAGAAGGAGCAGGTCAGGGTGCAGCCGACCTGGGAGGAGATGCAGAGCGTGCCGCGGCCTTCCTCGGGAATGTAGACGGTCTCGATCTCAACGGGCCGGCCGGCGCCGCGCGGCGGAAAGCGGAACAGCCATTTGCGCGTGCCGTCGGCAGAGATCTGCTCCTCGACGATCTCGGGCCGGGCGACGGTGAAATGCTTGTCGAGCTCGGCGCGCAGGTCCTTGGAGATGTTGAACATATGCGCGAAGTCGGAAACGCCGCGCACATACATCCAGTGCCAGAGCTGCTGGGCGCGCATTTTTGCTTGGCGCTCGGGCACGATGCCGGCGCCGACAAGCGCCTCGCCGAGCTCGGCACGGGTCAGGCCGATCAGCGACGGCTTCTCGGCCGGTGCTGCGCGGCGCAAGGCATCACGTGCGCCTTCGGCGGTAAGATCAGGCGAAATGGTCATGGTGGCGCCAATATAAGCGATTTGCGGCCGATTTCAGCATCGGCCGCCAGGAAGCGCGGCGCATAGCACAGCTCGGCGCCGGAGTCATGCGCCCCGCTTTCCTTCCCCCTTGCGGGAGAAGGTGGCCGAGCGAAGCTCGGTCGGATGAGGGGTGCTCCAGCGGAGTGAGGCGTTGGTGTTCACTGGAACACCCCTCATCCGTCTCGGCGCTGCGCGCCGATCCACCTTCTCCCACAGGGGGAGAAGGCCGCGACTGGCGATGGCCCTTGAAAACAGATCACATATTCGTGTTGGCGTAACCAATCGAAACGCATCCGCGAACCTGAAAGGGGCGACCATGCCCCTCAACAATGGGAGTTGTTCAAATGCACTCGATCAAGTTCGCACTCATTGCCGGCCTCGCCGGTCTTTGCGCCTCGCAGGCCCTTGCCGAGGACACGATGGGCGCCATGACGATGATGAAGGGCGGCCAGGTCACCGCTATCATGCCGGACGGCCACATGGGCACCATGATGCCGGACGCCAAGATGAGCGCCGAGATGATGAAGATGGCCAAGCCGATCAAGCATTGCATGATGATGATCACCGACGCCAAGGGCAAAGCCTACATGGTCGACACGTCGACCAAGAAGGCCCAGGCCGAATGTGAAAAAATGGCGATGTGACCTCGCCGGTCCTGCCTGCCGACCTCCCCGCCGGCCGGTGCGCCGGCGGGTTATCCGCCATCCGCTAAACGTCCCCTTGAGCACCGGTCCTAGACCTGACTGACATAGCGTCGGGCTCGCCCTCCCGGGTTGATCGACCCGGCGAGTGTGCTAGGGCGGGTAACCATCACGAGGACGGTCATGGCCGGCATATCCCGAAAATACCGCATGCTGCGGCGTTCCCACGCCATGTGGATGTCGCGGCGCGTCTGGCAGCCGCGTCTCGTCTTCTGGGCCGGCGCCATATCGATCGGCCTGATCAGCGTCCTGTTCGCCCTGCTCGCCGACCGCGCGCAGGCTCGGTTCCATGCCGTGACGGGCAATGACGGCGGCTGGCGCTTTTATCTGCCGCTCGTCGTGACGCCGCTCGGTTTCGTCCTTTGCGCCTGGCTCGCGCATTCCTTCTTTCCGGGCTCGCAAGGCAGCGGCATTCCGCAGGCGATCGCGGCGCGGCATCTGCGCGACGAGGAAGACCGCAGCCGGATCCTGTCGCTGAGGCTGGTGGTGGGCAAGATCGCGCTGACCATCGTCGGCCTCGCCTGCGGCGCCTCGATCGGGCGCGAAGGCCCGACAGTGCAGGTCGGCGCTTCGCTGATGCTGCAGGCGGCGCGCTGGGGCGGCATGGCGCAGGCGCGCGGCCTGATCCTGGCGGGCTCCGCCGCCGGCATCGCCGCCGCCTTCAACACGCCGCTTGCCGGCATCGTCTTCGCCATCGAGGAAATGGGCCGGGCCTACGAGGCGCGCACCAACGGGCTGGTGCTGACGGCGGTGATCCTGGCCGGCCTCGCCTCGCTCGGGCTGCTCGGCAACTACACCTATTTCGGCGTCGCCAGGGAGACGGTCGCCTTCGCCACGGACTGGCCGCTGGTGCTCGCCTGCGGCATCATTGGCGGCGGTGTCGGCGCGCTGTTCTCGCTCTCGGCGCTGAAAGTCATGCGCCGCATCCGGCGCTGGAACGCGCTGCAGCCGCTGCCGCGCACGCTGGTCGTGGCGGCTGTCTGCGGCCTGGCCGTCGCCGCGATCGGCATCGCCTCCGGAGGATCGACCTTCGGCACCGGTTATGTGCAGGCGCGCGGCGCGATCGAAGGCACGCCGCTGCCGGCCTTCTTCTTCGTCGAGAAGTTCGCAGCCGGCCTCTTGTCGATGGTGTCGGGCATTCCCGGCGGCCTCTTCGCGCCGTCGCTGGCGGTGGGCGCGGGGCTGGGCAGCACGCTCGGCCTGGTCTTCGGCACAGCCACCGGCACGGCGGCGCTGCTCGGCATGGCCGGCTATTTCGCCGGCGTCGTGCAGGCGCCGATGACGGCCTTCGTCATCATTCTCGAGATGACCGGCAACCACGACAATGTGATCGCGCTGATGTGCGCGTCGATGCTGGGCTACGGCACGGCGAGGCTGATCTCCAACGAACCTCTCTACCACGCGCTGTCGCGCGTCTTCATCGCCGAGGCGATCCGGCGGCGCAGGGCGCAGCCAGAGCCGGCGCAGGGCTGAGCGCCATTCCAAACAAAGGCCGGGCATGATGTCCGGCCTTGCGTCAGGTTCGAATGCGGTTCCCGCCTATTTGCACTTGGCGATCGAGGCCAGCGCGGCCGAGATGCCTTTCAGCGAGAAGACGTAGGAGGTGGGATTGCCGCGGCCGGACTTAGCCTGCACCTTCATGTCGGAGCCGGTCTTCATGGCGGCGATCAGCACCGGCTCTTCCGCCGCGTTCTCGACCCAGGCCGACTTGCCGCGGGTGAACATCGAGAAGCTCTTCTTGTCGATGGTGACGGTGGCCTTCGAGCCTTCCTGGAAGTTGTAGCCCGCGATGAACTGCGGCTCGTAGGAGACCTGCTGTCCGGGACGCTGGCTGACGAAGAAGAACATGTCGCCATGGTCGAGCGACGGCGGCTGCTTGTCGGTGGGCACGGTCAGCACATAGCAGACCTTGCCGGCGGCCGACTGATAGCTGTAGGTGCCCCAGGCATTGTGCTGGCCGATCTTGGTCGCCTGCTGCGCCAACGCCGGCGCCGCCGAGGCCGCCAGGACCAGGCTGGAAACTATAGCAATCAATCCGCGCATCGTTCTTCCCGTATTCCAAATGGTGCGGAGGCGGGCCGCGTGGCGTCCTGCCGTCGCTTCATTTTGATTTAATCAGGGTTACCAAACGGTGAATTGTCCTTGAAGAAAAGGAACCCACCCCAGGAAACCGCCACCATCCGCGCCGCCACTGTGGATTGATGCCGGCGCGACGTCCCGGCGCGGAGTTGGATGCCACGAAAACGGCAAGAGTTTGTCTTTTCGTCCGCGCCGATTTGCGGGCCTGAAGCGAGCCGGGATCAGCTCTTGTCCGCCAGTGCGTCTTTGGCGGCCTGCCTGTGGGCAGGCGTGATATGCGCGCTGACGGCGGTGATCGCCGCGGTCAGCACGGCAAGGTCGTCGGTGAAGCCGAGGCCGACGACGAAATCGGGAATGAAATCGAACGGCAGGACGAAATAGCCGAGCGCGCCGAGCAGGGTGGCCTTGGCGCGCAACGGCGTGTCCCTGTCCATGGCGCAATAATAGGCGGCGACAACCTCGTCCATGAACGGAATCTGCCGCGCCGCCTTCTTGGCGGTGCGCCAAAATTTTTCGCGCACCTCGCCCTCGCCGGCGAGCTTGTCGCCGAAGCCGAAGAAATCGAAACCGGTACCTTGCGCCATCAATCGCTCCTTGGCGGCCGCGTGCATCGTTGCGGGCGGCTCGCCGCGGCAAAATGTGGTGAAAGCGGAAGGCGGCTACAAGAGTTTAGGAGGCGCGCCGACCTGAAAATCGAACTCGCAACAATAACCAGCGTGGCAATCGCCTCAGTGTGGTGGTTGGCCAAGGCATCCCTCCGATCGTCATCCACGGGCGGAGCAAGGAGCGAAGCGACGCGCGCAGACCCGAGGATCCATTCCGTGACATACGAGCGCCGCTCACGGTGCAGAATTCTGCTCCGCTGCAATTCTCGGCAAAGGTCACGGAATGTCGCTTCGCTCCTTGCTCCGCCCTGGAATGACGAAGCCAGGCTGCTACGGTGCAGAATCCTGCTTCGCTGCATTCCTCGGCCAAGATCACGGAATGGCCAGGATCACGGAATGGATCTCGGGTCTGCGCGCCGCTTCGCGTCGCTACGCCCGTGGATGACGAGGTTGAGAGGCTTTGGCCAATCGCGAACGTTCGCCACGATCTGCACCGCCGCGACGCTCGTAGGTCACGGAATGGATTCCAGGGTCTGCGCGCGTCGCTTCGCTCCTTGCTCCGCCCTGGAATGACGAAGTCCGCTCGCTCTCAGCCGAAATATACGTTCATCCGCTTGGCGAGCTCGATATCGAGCGCCGTGACGCCGCCTGCGTCATGCGTGTTCAGCGTCACGTCGACGGTCTTGTAGACATTCGACCAGTCCGGGTGATGGTCCATCTTTTCGGCCGCCAGCGCCACGCGCGTCATGAAGGCGAAGGCCTCGGAGAAATTCTTGAAGACGAAGCTGCGCTTGATGGAGGCGCCGTCGGCGGCGAGCGACCAGCCGTCAAGTTCCGCAAGCGCGGCGACGATCGCTTCCTTGTTGAGTTTTTCCCTGTTCATGTCCGGTCCCTGTGCTATTCGCAGATGATCCAACCATAGCGCCGGATCGATGAGCGCAAAGCCCATAAAATCCATTCTGTTCGTCTGCCTTGGCAACATCTGCCGCTCGCCGCTGGCCGAGGGCGTGTTCCGCGCCGTCCTGACCGAGCAAGGCAAAGACCAGGGTCTGGTGATCGATTCGGCCGGGACGGGCGGCTGGCATGCCGGCCAGGAGCCGGACCGGCGCTCGATCGCGGTGGCGGCAAGGCACGGCGTCGACATTTCAGGGCAGCGGGCGCGCAAGGTGCTGCAGGAGGATTTTTCGCGTTTCGACCTGATGCTCGGCATGGACAATGCAAATGTGCGCGACCTCAAGGCGCTGGCGCCGCAGGCCGCGCACGACCGCATCCATCTTTATCTGGATTTTGCTACGGGAAAGACCGTGGACGTTCCCGACCCCTATTACGACGGCGCCGAGGCCTTCGCCTCGGTCTACCGCATGATCCGCGAGGCGTCGGATGCGCTGGCGAAGCGGCTCGGGGCCAGCGCTTCGCCGACCAGCGGCCACGCCTCTTCGACGATGTAGGGGCCGCCGCCGACCGAATCGCGCGACGACATCAGGACGAAGCGGCCGACGCGGAAGGGCAATGCCGCGAAATTGCCGCGCGCCGAAAGATATTGCGCGACATCGAGCGGGCTCCCATTGCGCAGGCGCGCCAGCGTCACATGCGGCGAAAACTTGCGTGGGTCGGCCGGCAGACCGAGCCGCTGGCAGATGCGGTCGATCTCGCCCTGCAGCGCCGTCAGGTCGGGCGAGGCCGACACGCCGGCCCACACCGCATGCGGCTTCTTGCCGCCGAAGGCGCCGACCCCAGAGAGCGTCATCTGGAAAGAGGGGCGGTCGACCCTGTCGAGGGCGTTGGCGATTTCGTCGGCGACATGGCCCTCGACATCACCGATGAAACGCAGCGTCAGGTGGTAGTTTTCGACGTCGATCCAGCGCGCTCCGGGCAGCCCGCCCCGGAGCAGGGACAAAGAGAGAGCAGCATCACGCGGAATTTCGAGGGCGGTGAAAAGACGTGGCATGTGAAGCCTCCTGTCCTCGAATCGAAACTCTCGTTCCTAGCGAATCATCGATATTGGCGCGGGGCAAGCGGTTTGTTGTCCACAAAGTTTCCCCAGCGGAAAGCGTGGCATTACGGACTCATGATGGCCCTCCATTGTCGGCGATCGCCTTCTCGACCACGGGCAGGATGCGCTCGACCATGACGTCGACACCCCGGGGATTGGGATGCAGGCCGTCTCCCAGCTGCAGCTCGGGGTGGCCGGCGACGCCGTCGAGGAAGAACGGATAGAGCGGAACGCGGTATCTTTCGGCAAGCCGCGGATAGATGGCATCGAAGCCCTTCTGGTAGTCGGCGCCGAGATTGGGCGCGGCGCGCATGCCGGCCAGAAGCACCGGAATGTTGCGTTGCTTCAGCTTGCCCAGCATCGCGTCGAGGTTCTTCTCGGCGATCTTGGGCGAAAGGCCGCGCAGCATGTCGTTGGCACCAAGCTCGAGGATCACCAGCCTTGTGCCGTCCGGCACCGACCAGTCGAGCCGCGCCAGCCCGCCGCTCGATGTGTCGCCCGACACGCCGGCATTGGCGACGGCGACATCGAGGCCCTTCGCCTTCAGAGCCGCTTGCAGCCTGTCGGTGAAACCCTGGCCCGGTCCAAGGCTGTAGCCAGCCATCAGGCTGTCGCCGAAGCCGACTATGGTGAAGGTTGCGGCGCGCGCCGGCGAGATGGCGGCGCAAAGGCCGAGGAAAAGGATGAGGGCTGCGGCAAAACGGTGTTTGAAAGCCATGCGGCGAGCCCCATATGACCGGAACAATCCAAGGGAGGAGACAGCGGTCGTCTCCTTTTTCACATATAGGGCGCTTTCATTGTGACAGAAGCCGTCATCGCGCTGAGGGACATATCGCTGACGCTCGGCGAGGGCGCGTCCTCCGTCCATGTGCTGAAAGATGTGAGCCTCGACGTGGCGGCCGGCGAAGCCACCGGCATTGTCGGTCCGTCGGGCTCCGGCAAGTCCACGCTGCTGATGGTCCTTGCCGGGCTGGAAAGAGTCGATTCGGGCACAGTCCGGATCGCCGGCGAGCTGATCAATGACAAAAGCGAGGATCAGATTGCTTCGTTTCGGGGGCGAAACATCGGCATCGTGTTCCAGTCCTTCCATCTGATCCCCAACATGACGGCGCTGGAAAATGTCGCCGTGCCGCTGGAGCTCGCCGGCCATGCCGATCCGTTCGGGGTGGCCGCGCGGGAGCTCGCGGCGGTCGGCCTGAGCGACCGCGTGACGCATTATCCGGGAGAGCTTTCCGGCGGCGAGCAGCAGCGCGTGGCGATCGCGCGGGCGCTGGCGCCGTCGCCGCGCATCCTCATCGCCGACGAGCCGACCGGCAACCTCGACCAGGTGACGGGAAAGCAGATCGCCGATCTCCTGTTCGCCAAGGCGGCGGAGCGCGGCATGACGCTGGTGCTGGTGACGCATGATCCGGCGCTGGCCGGGCGTTGTGCGCGCCAGGTCTCGATGCGTTCGGGGCGGATCGAGGATGCGCCTTTGCTCAAAGTGACGGCATAGAGGCATGGCGGCCGCCCGGCTTCGAACCCTGAGGCTTGCCATCCGCTTCTCGCTGCGCGAGATGCGCGGCGGACTGTCCGGCTTCATGATCTTCCTCGGCTGCATCGCGCTGGGCGTCGCGGCGATCGGCGGCGTCAATTCGGTGGCGCAGGCGATCTCGGCCGGCGTCGCCAATCAGGGCCAGACGCTGCTTGGCGGCGATTTGCGCTTCCAGGTCAACCAGCGCAGCGCTTCCGATGCGGAGCTCGGCTTCATCAAGGGCCTCGGCACTGTCTCGCTCAATTCCGGCATGCGCTCGATGGCGCGGCTGGAGGACGGCTCGGACCAGGCGCTGGTCGAGGCAAAGGCCGTCGACGACGCCTATCCGCTCTTCGGCGCTCTGGAAACCGATCCGGCGCTGCCGACGGACCAATTGTTCGGCGAACGGTCCGGCGTGTTCGGCGCCGCCGCGCCCGACCTGTTGTTCGACCGGCTCAATCTTCACATCGGCGACAGGCTGAAGCTCGGTGGCGCCATTTTCGAACTGCGGGCGAGGCTGGTCAGCGAGCCGGATGCGGTGTCGGACGGTTTCGGTTTCGCGCCGCGGCTGATGATTTCGCGCCAGGGCCTCGCCGCATCCGGCCTGGTGCAGCCGGGCAGCCTGGTCGAGAACGCCTATAAGGTGCGCCTGCCCGACGGCACGTCCGAGGCGCGGATCAAGGATATCCAGGCTCAAGCCGCGAAGGATTTCCCGCAAGCCGGCTGGTCGATCCGCACGCGCAGCAACGCCGCCCCCGCGCTCTCCGCCAATATCGAGCGCTTCTCGCAATTCCTGACGCTGGTCGGGCTGACGGCGCTGGTGGTCGGCGGCGTCGGCGTGGCGAACGCCGTGCGCGCCTATCTCGACGGCAAGCGCGGCGTCATCGCCACCTTCAAGAGCCTCGGCGCCTCGGGCGGCTTCGTCTTCACCGTCTATCTGGTGCAGATCCTGTTGATTGCAGGCCTTGGCATCGTGCTCGGGCTTATCGTCGGCGCCGCGATGCCGTTCGTGGCGGGCGCGCTTCTGCAGTCGGTCATCCCGGTGCCGGCGCAAGGCGGCTTCTATCCCGGCGCGCTTGCTCTTGCCGCGCTGTTCGGCCTGCTGGTGACGCTGGCTTTCGCGCTTTTGCCGCTCGGCCGCGCCCGCGACGTGCCGGCAACCGCGCTGTTCCGCGAAATGGGCTTTGAAAGCCGGGGCCTGCCGCGCCTGCCCTATACGGGCGCGGCGCTCGCGATCGTGCTGGCGCTGGCGGCGTTGGCGATCCTTTCGGCCAACGACTACCGCATCGCCTCGATCTTCGTCGGCGCCACGGTCTTTGCCTTCCTGGTGCTGCGGCTGGTGGCGGCGCTGGTGCAGTGGGCGGCTAGGAAAAGTCCGCGCGTCCGTTTCGTGTCGCTTAGGCTGGCGCTCGGCAACATCCACCGTCCCGGCGCGCTGACGCCCTCGGTGGTGCTGTCGCTCGGCCTCGGGCTGACGCTTCTCGTCACCCTGGCGCTGATCGATGGGAATCTCAGGCGGCAGATCTCCGGCAGCCTGCCGGAGCGGGCGCCGAACTTCTTCTTCGTTGACATCCAGAGCAGCGATGTCGACGCCTTCGCCGGCCTTGTCGGCAAGGAGTCGCCGCGGGGGACGCTGGTCAAGGTGCCGATGCTGCGCGGCCGCATCATGGCGCTCAACGGCGTCGACGTCGACAAGGTGAAGATCCCGGCCGACGGCGCCTGGGTGCTGCGCGGCGACCGCGGCCTGACCTATGACGCCAAGCAGCCGGAAAACGCGACGCTGACCGAAGGCGCGTGGTGGCCGCAGGACTATTCCGGCGAGCCGCTGGTGTCGTTCTCGGCCGAGGAGGGCAAGGCGATCGGGCTGAAGCTCGGCGACACCGTCACCGTCAATGTGCTTGGACGCAACGTCACCGCGAGGATCGCCAATTTCCGCCAGGTCGAGTGGGAGACGATGGGCATCAACTTCGTCATGGTGTTTTCGCCCAACACCTTCGCCGGGGCGCCGCATGGCTGGCTGGCGACACTGACCGACAAGCAAGCCACTACGGCTGACGACGCAAGGCTGCTCAACGCCGTCACCCGCGCCTTTCCGGCTGTGACGACTGTGCGCGTCAAGGACGCGCTCGACATCGTCAACCGGCTGGTCGCGCAATTGGGCGCCGCGATCCGCGCCGCCGCCGGCGTGGCGCTGATTGCCTCGGTGCTGGTGCTCTCCGGCGCTTTGGCCGCCGGCAACCGGGCGCGCATCCACGACGCTGTGGTGCTGAAGACGCTCGGCGCGACGCGACGAACGCTGATTACCGCCTTCTCGCTGGAATATGTGCTGATCGGCCTTGCGACCGCGCTGTTCGCGCTTGCCGCCGGCGGCATCGCCGCCTGGTTCGTGGTCGCGCATATCATGACGCTGCCGTCGCATTTTATGCCACAGGTCGCGGTGGCGACGATCCTGGTTTCGCTGGCGGTCACCGTCGGCATCGGCCTTGCCGGCACATGGCGGGTGCTCGGCCACAAGGCGGCGCCGGTGCTGCGCAACCTCTGACGGCGGGGGGCCGAGAGCCGCCCGCCCGTTTAAACCTGTGTAAGCCCGGTTAAATTTTTGTAAGAAAGACGCCCGGAAGACCCGAAAACCGGCCTTTTGCTTTCTCACGAAGCGTTGCGCCTCGTTACCGTCTTGTTCTTGACGTCGAGAACGCTCATATTTTGCGCAGGCATGCTGGAGCCCCGCCAGCGGCGCCTGGTCTCGAATGACCTGTCACCGGACGGGGCAGAAGCAACAGAGGATTTCCAATGGCTGATCCCATTCGCAACTACCAGACGTCCGCCGCCCCCGGCGTGCGCGTCGATATCGATCAGGGCCTGCGCGCCTACATGATCAAAGTCTACAACCTCATGGGGCTTGGCCTGCTCATTACCGGCCTTGCCGCCTGGGGCGCCTTCCAGCTCGCCATCACCGGCGACGGCCAGCTGACCGCTTTCGGCCAGCTGATCTATGCAAGCGCGTTCCGCTGGGTCGTCATCCTGGCGCCGCTCGCCGCCGTGATGTTCCTGTCGTTCCGCATCCAGTCGATGAGCGTGGGCGCGGCTCAGGCCACGTTCTGGGTCTATGCCGGCCTTGTCGGCCTGTCGCTGTCGACGATCTTTCTCGTCTACACCGGCACCAGCATCACCCAGACCTTCTTCGCCACGGCCGCGGCCTTTGGCGGCCTGTCGCTCTACGGCTACACGACCAGGCGCGACCTGGCGGCGTTCGGCTCGTTCCTGATCATGGGCGTGATCGGCCTGCTGATTGCGATGCTGATCAACATCTTCCTGCAGTCGTCGGCGCTCGCTTTCGCCATCTCGGCGATCGGCGTGCTGGTGTTCGCCGGCCTGACCGCCTACGACACGCAGAAGATCAAGGAGATGTATTTCGAAGGTGACGTCGCCGACGTCGCCGGCCGCAAGGCGATCATGGGCGCGCTGCGCCTCTATCTCGACTTCATCAACCTGTTCATGTTCCTGCTGCAGTTCATGGGCGACCGCCGCTAAGGGCGGTTACCCCGGTCTCAGTGGACCATAGATTTTGCGAAGGGCGGCCCAACGGCCGCCCTTCCTTTTAATGCAGTCATCTGCTGTTATCGAGGCAGGAAAGATAGCTGCACAAATTATGAGCAATACTGCGATCAGGGCCGCTACGGCGGCCGACCTCGACCGAATCACCGAAATCTATGCCGATGCGGTCGCGCACGGCACGGCAAGCTACGAGCTGGAACCGCCGAGCCGCGCGGAAATGGGCAACCGATTCGACGCCCTAGCGGCGGGCGGCTTTCCTTATCTCGTGGCGGAGAAGGACGGTGTCGTGCTCGGCTATGCCTATGCCGGGCCGTTCCGGCCGCGCCCCGCCTACCGATTCGTCATCGAGGATTCGGTCTATGTCGCGCCGGAGGCCAAGGGGCAGGGCGTGGGCTTGCTGCTAATGCGGGCGCTGATCGAGGCAGCGCGCGCGGCGGGCTTCCGCCAGATCATTGCGGTGATCGGCGACGGCCACGCAGACAGCGCCTCGGTGCGGCTGCACGAGAAACTCGGCTTCCGCCATTCCGGGCGCCTCGAGGGCTCCGGCTACAAGCACGGACGCTGGCTGGACACGGTGTTCATGCAGCTTTCGCTGAATGGCGGCGCGGAATTGCCGCCGGATCCGGATTCGCTGCCGGAGCGAAGGTTCCGGAGCTCAAGGGAAATAGAGGAACTGAGGAACTGAAGAACTGAGGAACTGAAGAACTGAAGAACTGAAGAACTGAAGAACTGAAGAACTGAAGAACTGAAGAAGAGGCGCTCAAGGTCCGCTGGAGACGCGGCCTTTTTCCTCAGTTCCTCAATTCTTCAGTTCTTCGATTCCTCTTCTCACGCCTCGACGAGCTTCAGCTTGGCATCGAAGACACCAAGCACGCGGCTGAGCTCCTGGCCGCGCTTGAGGATGCGGCCGCCGGCGGCGATGACGGCGAAAGCGCCTTGCCGGCGCGCCAGCCTGGGGTCCTTGACGATCTGGAACAGCGGCACTTCGCTGGCCCGGCGGAAGACGGAAAAGACAGCGCGATCAGTGAGATGGTCGATCGCGTAGTCGCGCCATTCATTGGCCGCAACCATACGTCCGTAAAGCCTCAGGATCTGGTCGAGCTCGCGCCGGTCGAATCGCACCGGCTGGTCGAGGCGTGCGTTGCGCGCCTCGTGCAACGGGATCAATATTCCGGATGCTTCCCCATCCTCCGTCCCGCCGCTGTGATCGGTCATGCCTCGATCCTTCGATTGAATCATGCGCCGGCCAAGGTTCGCGCTTTCATAAGGGAATTGCAAGGGCACGATGGAAATGCGGGGCCGTCCGAACACGCGCGGGTCGCGCGGTTTCCCAAACGTCCAGTCACGTTTGCGAAACACATGTTGGAATTGGTGATGCTCCGCCACATTCTCGCCACAAATAATCCGCGCTCATGCCCCAATGTCCGACGAATTTACGGTCGTTGCCTGAGACGGTTCGGTCCGGCACCGGCTCGTAAACCCCAAGCCCCCCGCCCACGGGTCAGCGTCGGATCGAACCAACCTCGGTTTTTCCTTGGAAAAATCAGGTGCGACGATCCCAAAACCTGAATGACCGGCGTCAGAAGCAAGCTGACGCCGGTTTTTTATTTTCCAGCTCTCCTTGTCTACCGCATGCACACATTTCCAAGCGGGCTGGTCTTTGGCGATAGTGTGCATTGCAGCTTGGCGCATGCATTGCCTAATCCAATATAGCGCTGGTCGACCCCCCACTCCGTCTCGGCTTCGCCGAGCCACCTCTCCCCCGATCGACGGGGGAGAGGAAAGGCGCCAAGCTTTTTGCCGTCGACGCTCGTCCGCAAGGCTCCCTTCCTTTCCCTCCGAAGGGGGGAAAGGTGGCGCTGCGAAGCAGCGACGGATTGGGGGAACCACCTGGCAATCAAGCCTTCAGCCGATCAATCACGCCGATCAAGGCATCCCGGCTATCCGAACTCCCAGAGATTGCCTGCCTTGTGGTGAGAAGCGGTCCGCGCTAGCGGACGAAAAGCCAATTGCTAGAACGGGAGCTAAAGCCGGTCCGGCTTGCGGATGAAGGCGGCGCCGAGGATCGGCCCCGGCATGCCGTCCTTGCCGACCGACTGCAGCAGCACCGCGCAGCCGCCCTTCTTGGCGATCTCGGTCATCGGCAGTTCGTAACGCTGCGCCTTGCCGTGCCACATGCCGGCGGTCTGGATGTCGGAAACGGCGTTCCAGTAGGTCAGGCTGCGGCCGCTGTTCTCGCCCTGGCCGATCTTCACCGTCTGCGGCGGATCGAAATAGACGATCACAACATGGGCGTCGCTCGGGCCATTGCCGGCGTCGCCCGCGTCGATCATGACGCGGTCGCTGGTGCGGCTCACCTTGATGCCGACCCGCATACCCTCGCCGGTCCGGTCCATTCGGGCCAAGGCGCCGTCGACATCCTTGCGGCTGGCGCCGTTGACGTGGCTGCGGCCGTTGATGACGGCTTGCGGCGTGTAGACCGAGCGGCTGCCGAAGGCGCGCATATAGTCATATTGGCGCTCGGTGTTTTCCTTGGTGCTCAGCGTGTCCTGCCAGCCGAGATAGTCCCAGTAATTGACGTGGTAGGCGAGCGCGATGATGTCGTCCTTGCCGGCGAGCTCAGCAAAGAACTCGTCGGCCGGCGGACAGGAACTGCAGCCCTGGCTGGTGAACAATTCGATCACGCCCAAGGGCTTGTCGGTCTGAGGCTTGCTGGTCACGGTCTTGGCGGGCTCGGCTGCAAGGGCCGCGCCGCCCAACGCGGTGAGGGCCAGCGCCAGTGCCGCAAGCCGCAATCGTCCTTGAATTGCCATGACTTTCCAATTCCCGCCGGTGACGCCGGCCTTGTTCTGATTGCCAAAATATGTGGCAGAAGCGCCAGTCAACGGGAAGTCACGTTGCGGTGAAATTTTTGATGTTGCGGCAGCAGGTAAGGGCGCAATAGGCGGGGTAATTGCATTTCACGGCGCGGTTCGATTCGGGAGCAGCGTCCTCGCCAGGGGGCAAACTCTCCAGACCCCAGTCGATCTCTATTGCGAGCGGACGGGACCTGGACTTTGGGCGGAGCCGGCCAATGCTTCGACCAACCTGACTTTCATTGCCGCGGGACTGCTGGCGGCGACGGCGAGGTTGGGAAGGCGAAGGCAGTAGGCAGTAGGCAGTAGGCAGTAGGCTGTAGGCAGTAGGCAGTAGGCAGTAGGCAGTAGGCAGTAGGCAGTAGGTGTCCTGTTTCCCTACTGCCCACTGCCTAAGCCCTACTCCCTTGCTGCTGTTAAGCAGCGAGATCCCGCAGCACGTACTGCAAGATGCCGCCATTCTTGAAGTAGTCGAGCTCGTCCAGCGTATCGATGCGGCAGACGATCGGCACGTTCTTCACCGTGCCGTCGCCGAAGGTCACCTTGGCGACCATCTTCTGGCGCGGTTTGATCGTGTCCAGGCCGTCGATCTCGACCAGCTCGTCGCCCTTCAAATTGAGCGAGGCCCATGAGGTGCCGTCCTCGAAGACAAAGGGGATAACGCCCATGCCGACCAGATTGGAGCGGTGGATGCGCTCGAAGGACTGGGCGATGACGGCGCGGACACCAAGGAGATTCGTTCCCTTGGCCGCCCAGTCGCGCGAGGAGCCGTTGCCGTATTCGACGCCGGCGAAGATCACCAGCGGCACGCCTTCCTGCTTGTATTTCATGGCGGCGTCGTAGATCGACATCTCCTCCTTCGAAGGATAGTGGATCGTGTAGCCGCCTTCGCGGCCGTTCTCGCCCAGCATGTGGTTGCGGATGCGGATGTTGGCGAAGGTGCCGCGCATCATCACCTCATGATTGCCGCGCCGCGTGCCGTACTGGTTGAAGTCGGCGACGCCGACGCCATGCTCGGTGAGATACTTGCCGGCCGGCGAAGCGGCCTTGATCGAACCGGCCGGCGAGATGTGGTCGGTGGTGATCTTGTCACCGAAGAGACCGAGCACCCGCGCGCCCTTGATGTCGCCGATCTTGCCGAAGGCGCGGCCCATGCCGGCGAAATAGGGCGGGTTCTGCACATAGGTCGAGTGGTCGTCCCAGGCGTAAGTCTGGCCTTCCGGTACCTTGACCTTCTGCCAATAGGCGTCGCCCTTGAAGACGTCGGCATATTTGCGGGCGAACAGCTCGCGGGTGACGTTCTTCTCGATGAACTCCTGGATCTCGGACGATGTCGGCCAGATGTCCTTGAGATAGACCGGCCTGCCGTCGCTGCCCTCGCCGAGCGGCTCGGTCGTCAGATCCCTGGTCACCGTGCCGGCCAGCGCATGCGCCACGACCAGCGGCGGCGAGGCGAGGTAGTTCGCCTGCACGTCCGGCGAGACGCGGCCTTCGAAGTTGCGGTTGCCGGACAAGACCGCGGCGGCGATCAGGCCCTTGTCGTTGATGGTCTTCGAGATCGGCGCCGGCAGCGGGCCGGAATTGCCGATGCAGGTGGTGCAGCCGAAGCCGACCAGATTGAAGCCGATCTGGTCGAGCTCCTTCTGCAGGCCGGACTTTTCGAGATATTCCGCCACCACCTGGCTGCCCGGGGCGAGCGAGGTTTTCACCCACGGCTTCTGCTTCAGGCCGCGCCGGTTGGCGTTGCGGGCCAAGAGGCCGGCGCCGATCAGCACGCTCGGGTTAGAGGTGTTGGTGCAGGATGTGATGGCGGCGATGACTACGTCGCCATGGCCGAGATCGTGATCGGTGCCCTCGACGGCGTAGCGCTTCGAAATCTCGGCGGCCTTCTTGTATTCGGTCTCCATCGCTTTGGCGAAGCCGGCAGGGATGTCCTGCAGGGCGACGCGGCCCTCGGGACGCTTCGGGCCGGCCATCGACGGCACCACATCGCCGAGGTCGAGCTCGAGCAGATCGGTGAACACCGGGTCGGCCGAGCCGGCGTCGCGCCACATGCCTTGCGCTTTCGAATAGGCCTCGACCAGCGCGATGCGGTTTTCCTCGCGGCCGGACATGGTCAGGTAGCGAATGGTTTCGGAGTCCACCGGGAAGAAGCCGCAGGTGGCGCCATATTCCGGCGCCATGTTGCCGATGGTGGCCCGGTCTGCCAGCGTCATGTTGGAGAGGCCGGGGCCGAAGAACTCGACGAACTTGCCGACGACACCCTTCTTGCGCAGCATCTGGGTGACGGTGAGCACCAGGTCGGTGGCGGTGACGCCTTCCTTGAGCCTGCCGGTGAGGCGGAAGCCGATGACCTCGGGCAAAAGCATGGACACCGGCTGGCCGAGCATCGCGGCCTCGGCCTCGATGCCGCCGACGCCCCAGCCCAAAACGCCGAGGCCGTTGATCATGGTGGTGTGCGAATCGGTGCCGACGCAGGTGTCGGGATAGGCGACGGTTTCGCCGTTCTCCGAATTGGTCCACACCACTTGTCCGAGATATTCAAGGTTGACCTGGTGACAGATGCCGGTGCCGGGCGGCACGACGCGGAAGTTGCGGAAGGCCTGCTGGCCCCATTTGAGGAACTTGTAGCGCTCTTCGTTGCGCTCATATTCGAGCTCGACATTGCGGGCGAAGGCCATCGGCGTGCCGAACTCGTCGACGATGACGGAGTGGTCGATGACGAGATCGACCGGCACCAGCGGATTGATCTTTTCCGGGTCGCCGCCGAGCGCCTTGATCCCGTCGCGCATGGCGGCGAGGTCGACGACCGCCGGAACGCCGGTGAAATCCTGCATCAGCACGCGGGCCGGGCGATAGGCGATCTCGACGCCGGCGGTGCCCTTGTCGGTCAGCCAGGCGGCGACCGCCTGGATCGATTCCCTCGTGACCGAGCGGCCATCCTCGTTGCGCAGCAGGTTCTCCAGCAGCACCTTCATCGAATAGGGCAGCCGGGCGATGCCGGTGAGGCCGTTCTTCTCGGCCTCAACGAGGTCGAAATAAACGTAGTCCGCGCCACCTGCGGTCAGGGTGCGGCGGCAATTGAAACTGTCGAGGGATTTCGTCACGGCGATCCGTCCTTGTCTGTTCAGCCTGAAAGGGAACGGACGCCGTTGGCATGCAATCACGCGCAAAGGTGCGGGTACGGCCATTTCCGCTGTCCGCTCCCAAGCAACCCGAGCCGTTCAAGGCGGCGCGTGCGCTGGTTCGGCGCTAATTCTGATCCCGCGCCGACCGCTGGCACGGATGAACCGCATATAGAGAATTTCCCGGAATAGTTCTAGACAGTCGAAAGACGAATTTGCGTGAGGCGGCGAGCGCCGCGAAACGGTGCTTTCGGGACGGGCAAGAATGCGGCTGATCGCCGAAAATCTGGGCGGCGAGCGCGGCGGCGAGACGGTTTTCTCCAACATCAGCTTCGCGCTGGAAAAGGGCGAGGCGCTCATCGTCACCGGGCCGAACGGCGCGGGCAAATCGACGCTGCTGAGAATCGTCGCCGGGCTGCTGCCGGCGGCCGAAGGCAAGGTGCTTGTCGAGGGCGGCGGCGAGGCTTTCCCGACGGTCGCCTTGGCTTCGCATTATCTCGGCCATCTCAACGCAATGAAGACGGCGCTCAGCATCGAGGAGAATCTCGGCTTCTGGCGCGCCTTCCAGGGCGAGCCGGGGCTGGACGTCGAAAAGGCGCTGGAGACGGTGGCGCTCGGCGATCTCGGACATCTGCCCTTTGGCTATCTGTCGACGGGCCAGAGGCGACGGGTGTCGATCGCCAAGCTTTTGGTGAGCCGTCGGCCGGTCTGGCTGCTCGATGAGCCCACGGCGGGGTTGGACAAGGCCTCGGAGGAAAGGTTCGCGGGGCTGATGCGGGGGCATCTGGCGGATGGAGGGATCGTGGTGGCGGCAACGCATCTGCCATTGGAGTTGGAAGGGGCGAAGGTGTTGAGGATGGGCGATTGATGTCGGCGCGAGGCACCCCCCTCTGCCCTCCCGGGCATCTCCCCCTCAAGGGGGGAGATCAGCAGCTCAGGCGCCCCATTTGCCTTGCTACGCTGGAGATTGGCGAAAGCCGAGGCGACATCCAATCTCCCCCCTTGAGGGGGAGATGGCCGGCAGGCCAGAGAGGGGGGCCTGGGCGCGGGCATCTCAAATCATGCTAGCCCTCTTCCTCCGCGACATGCGCCTTTCCATCCGCGTCGGCGGCGGGGCGCTGATCGGCGTGATTTTTTTCCTCGCCGTGATCGTCACCATCCCGTTCGGCGTCGGTCCCGATCTCAACCTCCTGTCGCGCATCGGCCCGGCCATACTGTGGATCGCTGCGCTGCTTGCCTGCCTGCTCGGGCTCGACCGGCTGTTCCAGGCCGATCGCGAGGACGGCTCGCTGGATCTCCTGGTGCTGAACAACGACCGCCACATGCTGGCGCTGACGGTGCTGACGAAATGCCTGGCGCACTGGACGGGCAGCGTGCTGCCGCTGGTGGTCGCGGCACCTCTGCTCGGCCTGTTCATGAATATGGCGCCGCTGGGCATCGGCGCCACGGCGCTCACGCTTCTCGTCGGTACGCCGGCCATCACCTTCATCGGCGCGGCGGGCGCCGCGGTGGCGGTGGCGCTGCCGCGCGGCGGATTGCTTATTTCGGTGCTGGTGCTGCCTTTGACCATTCCGGTGCTGATCTTCGGCGTTTCGGCAAGCTATGGCGCGGTGGCCGATCCGGCGCCGTTCCTGCAGCCTTTCCTCATTCTTGCCGCGCTGACGCTGTTTCTTGCGGTGCTCGGTCCACTGGCGGCAGCGCTGGCGTTGCGGCACGGGACGGATTGAGGCGACGAAGACGTTGCCTCACTGCGGCACCGCGGCAAATTGCGGACCGGCCGACGCGGGGTTATGGAAAGACATGATCGGAACGGTTGACATGGCTACGAGCAGGGAGCGGTCGCTATGAGCGCGCACGCCCTGTTCGTCACTGCCGCCTATGCCATCACCGCCGTTGTGCTGGCCGGACTGATCGGCTGGATCCTGCTCGACCAGCGGGCGCGCAGGCGTGAGCTTGCGGCACTTGAAGCGGCCGGGGTGCGGCGTCGTTCCGACAAGGCCGTCAAGCCATGAGCCTCGAAACCGAAGCGCCGCGCCGCCGCCTGTTCGTGCTTCTGCCGCTCTTGGTGTTCCTGGGGTTGGCGGGGCTGTTCCTGTCGCAACTGCTCTCGGGCCGCGACACCTCGGAAATCCCCTCGGCGCTGATCGGCCTGCCGGCGCCACAGACCGACTTGCCGCCGCTCGAAGGGACGAGCCTGCCGGGGCTCGCGTCAAAAGACTTTACCGGCAAGGTGACGCTGGTCAACGTGTTCGCGTCCTGGTGCGCGCCGTGCCGCGAGGAGCATCCGGTGCTGCTCGGCCTGTCGCTGGACAAGCGCTTCACGCTCGCCGCGCTGAACTACAAGGACCAGCCGGAAAACGCCCGCCGCTTCCTTGGCGAGCTCGGCAATCCGTATCAGGCGATCGGCGCCGATCCGGCCGGGCGCGCGGCGATCGACTGGGGCGTCTACGGCGTGCCGGAAACCTTCGTTATCGGCAAGGACGGCAAGATCGCCTACAAGCATGTCGGGCCACTGACGCCCGACTCCGTGAGAGCGTTGCTGTTGCCGCAGATCGAGAAAGCGCTGTCGGCACGTTGATATTCAGGTGAGGCCGGCCTGCAAGTGCCGGCTTCCTGCGCTTCCGGTGCTCACGTACTGAAAGTACGCTCCGCTCCGGTTCTCGGCAGCCACCACTTTCGACTCGGCCTGACCTGAATCTCAACGCGCCGCAAAGTCGTGCCGGGGTCGAAAAGGATCAGCCGTAGATCTGCTTGTGGATCTGGTAGAGCATCTCGGAACGGTCGGTGCGCAGATCGGCGAGATCGCGGCTGGACAGGTTCTCGATTTCGGCGACAAGGCGGTTGTAGTGGCGGCGCTTGGCCATGGTGGCGCGGGCGCGGGAGACAAGATTGTCGAACATGACAGGGTTCCTTCTTCGTTATTCCTCCCTGACGATTGCCAGCATGACATAGGAATGATGCATTGCAAAAGAAAGATGTTGCAATGCACCATTGCAGCCAGCGCATAGCCGGTTAACCGCAAGCTAACGGGCCATGCGTCCGGCGTGGCATACGAGACCGTCCGCTTCACGCAGTTCTCATCCGTTTTGTCATACAAATTGCAGACTGCCGCCTTGCCAGATCGCCTTCGGGCTGGCTTGATCGCCCGTCACGTGAATGCCGGGAGGAAAAGCATGGCGGCCGCAGACTATTATGAAATTCTCGATCCGCGCTTTGCGCGCCTGTTCAACGGCAGCGCGCAGGTGGAGAAGCTGTTCACCGGATGCCGCTGGGCAGAAGGACCGGCCTGGTTCGCCGCCGGCCGCTATGTCGTCTGGTCGGATATTCCAAACAACCGCATGCTGCGCTATGACGAGACCGACGGGAGCGTCAGCGTGTTCCGCCAGCCGTCCGGCAATTCCAACGGCAACACGGTCGACCGGCAGGGCCGGCTGGTAACCTGCGAGCATTCCGGCCGCCGCGTCAGCCGGACGGAATTCGACGGCTCGGTCACCACCATAGCCGACAAATGGAAGGGCAAGCGGCTGAACTCGCCCAACGACGTGGTGGTGCGCTCCGACGGCTCGATCTGGTTCACCGATCCGAGCTACGGCATCGACACCGACTATGAGGGCGACAAGGCCGAAAGCGAGATCGGCGCCTGCAATGTCTATCGCGTCGATCCCGAGACCGGCGATGTCGAGGCGGCCATCACCGACATGGTGCGGCCGAACGGGCTCGCCTTCTCGCTCGACGAAAGCCTGCTCTATGTCGTCGACACCGGCCGCACGCATGGCGAGAAGAATCCGGCGCATATGCGCGTCTTCAATGTCGGCAAGCACGGCAAGAAGGTTTCCGGCGGCAAGGTGTTCGCCGACTGCACCGCCGGCCTGTTCGACGGCTTCCGGCTCGATGCGGACGGCCGCATCTGGACAAGTGCTGCCGACGGCATCCATTGCTACGACCCGGACGGCACGCTGATCGGCAAGGTGAAGGTGCCGGAAGTGACCGCCAACTGCGTGTTCGGCGGCAACAAACTCAACTGCCTCTACATCGCCGGCACCACCTCGCTCTACATGGTGCGGCTCATGGTGAACGGGGCTAAGACGTACTGACAGCGAGGCATATCAGCGGGAGAGAAAAATGCCGTTCGTCAACATCCGCATCGTCAAGGAAGTGATTGCCGCCGATCCGGTCGGCAAGAAGGCTGACATCGCCAGGAAGGTGACTGCGGCCATCATGGACGCCACCGGGCTCGGCAATGACGACGTCTGGGTGGTGTTCGAGGAGGTCAACGCCCGCGACTGGTATGTCGGCAAGACCGATGTCGAGACGCGGAGGAAGGGGTAGGGGCTCTCCCTTCTCCCCTTGTGGGAGAAGGTGGCCTCGCGAAGCGAGGTTCGGATGAGGGGTGTTCCAGCTTGGCGACGCCGTTTGTCCAGCGATGAGGTTGCCGTCGTCTCACTCCGCTGGAACACCCCTCATCCGTCTCGGCGCTGCGCGCCGATCCACCTTCTCCCACAAGGGGAGAAGGGGAAGACGCGCCACTCACCGCCCGCGTATAAATTCCACAAAATCCCGCACCGCACCGCGCATCGCCTGCCGGTTCGTGTCCTCGCTGAGGATTGTCTCCACCTCGGCCGGCTTCTTGCCCAGCAGCGCGATCTCCAGCGCCGTCTCCTCATACATCGCGAAGGACATCGTCCGCATGATCTCGGCAAGTGCTGCCCGCGCATAGAGCGAGCGGGGCGAGGCGTGGACCAGCACCGCCGGCTTGCCCACCGCTGCGTCGCGCGAGACCAGCCAGTCCAGCGCATTCTTCATGCCGCCCGGCACGCCATGCGCATATTCCGGGCAGGAGACGATGAAACCGTCGGCGCGGGTGATCATCTCGATCAACTTTGCCGCTTCGGGCGGCGTGCGCTCGCCCTCGTCGTCGGGGTTGAAGATCGGCAAGCGGCCGAGGCCATCATAGACCTGGACACGGCAGGCCGCGGGCGCGTTGGCAGCCAATGCGGCAACCAGGGCCGAGTTGGTCGAGGCGGCGCGCAGGCTGCCCGATATGGCGATGATCTCGATCAAGGGAGAGCCGGACGAAGGGTTGAGTCGTCCGGCAAGCCTACCACATGGTCTGGCGGTAATCGTGGTCCAGCTCGCGGTCGATCTCGCCGGCGCTTTCGCTGAGCGCCAGCTGGTCGCGGATGATCTGGCCGAGGGTCGGCAGGGCCGCGCGGTCGTACCAGGTCTCCGGCTTCCACAAATCGGAGCGCATGAAGGCCTTGGCGCAATGCATATAGGCGGCCTTGACCGTCACCAGGATCACGCTCTGCGGCTCCTTGCCGTCGACGGCCAGCCGTTCGCGCAAGGTCGGGTCGACAGTGATGCGGGCGTCGCCATTGACGCGTAGCGTCTCGTTCATGCCGGGAATGAGGAAGAGCAGTCCGACCGATGGGTTGCGGATGATGTTTTCCAGCGTGTCCAGGCGGTTGTTGCCTGGACGGTCGGGAATGGCGATGGTGGCGTTGTCGAGGATGGCGGTGAAGCCGGGCTTGTCGCCTTTCGGCGTCACGTCGGCATTGCCGGCGCCGTCGGAGGAGCCGATCAGCACGAAGGGGCTCTTGCCGATGAAGGATCGGCAATGGCCGTCGAGAGCCTTGAGCTCCTTGCGGATAGAGCCGTCGGTCGGCCGGGGCGTCTTGTAGATCGTCCTCAGCTCGTCATGCGTGGTGAGGAATTCCATGCTGCCCCTCATTCTGGCGCAATTCCGGACGGAAACCGCTGCACTCTTTTCCTGGAATTGCTTTAATTCCCGGCCTTCTCTTCCTTGGCTTTTTCCTCCAGCGAGTGGCGCATGATCAGCGGCATCTGGCTGAAGGTGAACAGCAAAGTGATCGGGATCGTGCCCCAGACCTTGAAATAAAGCCAGGTCGCCTCGGAAAAGTTGCGCCACACGACCTCATTGAGCACGGCGAGGAACAGGAAGAACAGCCCCCAGCGGAAGGTCAGCTTGCGCCAGCCTTCGGCATCGAGCTGGAAGGCGGAATCGAAGACGTAGCCGAGCAGCGAGCGGCCGAACAGCAGCCCGCCGAGCAGCGTGACGCCGAACAGCGAATTGATGATCGTCGGCTTCATGAAAGCGAAGGTCTTGTCCTGCAGGTAAAGCGCCAGCGCGCCGAAAACGAACACGACGATCGCCGAGACCAGCGGCATCAGCGGCAGGCTGCGCGTCAGCAGCCAGGAGACGCCGAGCGAAAGCGCCGTCGCGACCATGAAGAAGGCGGTGGCGATCAGGATCGGCTCGCCGAGATGGGCGAGCACCGGGAATTTCTCGGCCAGCCACTCGCCGCGAATGGTGGTGAAGAAGAACACCAGGCCAGGGCCAAGCTCGAGCAGGAACTTCAAGCCGGGGTTGATCGGCTTGCGGCGTGGATCGGACGGGTCGCGTTCGAGGATGTTCATAAAAGTCCTTCTTGCGCACGATCTGGCCGAAAAGCAGGCGGCCTTGCAAGATCGCGCCTTGTTCAAGCCACGCCGGCGATGGCTCTCGCGAATTCGCTGGCGGAAAACGGTTCAAGGTCGTCGACCTGCTCGCCGACGCCGATGAAATAGACCGGCAGCCGGTGCTTGGCGGCGATCGCCACCAGAATACCGCCGCGCGCCGTGCCGTCCAGCTTGGTCATCACCAGGCCGTTGACGCCGGCGACGTTGCGGAAGATCTCAACCTGGTTCAGTGCGTTCTGGCCGGTGGTGGCATCGACCGTCTGCAGCACCGTGTGCGGCGCTTCGGGATCGAGCTTGCCCAGCACGCGCACGATCTTCTCCAGCTCGGCCATCAGCTCGGTCTTGTTCTGCAGGCGCCCGGCCGTGTCGATGATCAGCACGTCGGAGCCGGCCTCCTTGGCCTTCTCGAAGGCGTCATAGGCAAGGCCCGCTGCATCGGCGCCGAGCTTGGTGGCGATGACGGGCGATTTCGTGCGTTCGCCCCAGATCTTGAGCTGCTCGATCGCGGCGGCGCGGAACGTGTCGCCGGCGGCCAGCATCACCTTCAGGCCGCCATCGGTGAGCTTGGCGGCGAGCTTGCCGATGGTGGTGGTCTTGCCGGTGCCGTTGACGCCGACGACCAGGACGACATGCGGCTTGTGGCTGAGGTCGAGCTCGAGCGGTTTTGCCACCGGCGTCAGCACCTTCTCCACCTCCGCCGCCATCACGGCGCGGACTTCGGAATCGGAGACGTCACGACCATAGCGGCTGGAGGCAAGCGAATCGGTGACGCGAAGCGCGGTCTCCACGCCGAGATCGGCGCGGATCAGCACGTCCTCCAGGTCCTGCAGCGTGTCCTCGTCCAGCTTTCGCTTGGTGAAGACGCCGGCGATGTTGCCGGTAAGCTCGCGCGATGAGCGGGCAAGCCCTTCGCGCATGCGCTGGAACCAGGAGCGCCGCGGCGCCGGCTCCGGCGCCTTCACCGGTTCGGCCTTCTGCTCGACCTTTTTTGAGACGGTTACCTTGCCGGCAGAGGGCGCGGGTGTCGGCGGCGACGGCAAAGCCTCCGGCTCCGGTGCGATCTCGGCATGGATCGGCTGCAGCTCGACGGGCGCGGGCTGTCGAATAGGAGGCGCGATTTCCGCTACGGCTTCGGCGGATGGTTCCACAGAGGGCGGCGCCGCTGGTGGCACCTCGATGGGCACTGGCGTTTCGACCGGGACTTCGGCAGGCGGCGTCGGCACTTCGACCGGTGGCTGCTCAGGCAGCGGTTCCGGACGCGAAGGCTCGATGTCAGGTTGCGTCGGCGCAGGTGCGGGCACTTCCTGCGGAGCAGGTTCGGGCGTCGGCGCAGGTTGAGGCTCGGGTTTTGCCGGCGGCACTTCCTCGGGGGCCGGCGGCTCCGGCTTCTCGGGCGCCGGCTGCGGCTCTTCTTCCGGCTCAGGCTGCGGCAGCGGTTCCGGCTCGGCGGGAATGGTGGGCTCTGGCACCGGCGGGATGGATGGAGCAGGCTCGGGCTTCGGCTCTTCGGGAACCGGTTGAGGCCCAGTCTCCGGCTTCAGCGCGTCCAGCGCGTCCCACTTGATCGGCGGCAGCGCTTCGTCGACGCGCTCCTCGACGACCTCTTTGCTGCCGAACGAAAATATCTTCTTGAAGAAACCAGCCATACGTCTCGCAGTTCTTAGGCGGCTTGCGCGGCAAGCGGGGCCGCAATCAGCCGGGTGCCGTCATGGCCGGCGACCATGGCATCGACGATCTCGCCGGGCGCGCCGGCGTCGATCGCGGCCAGCGTAAAACCTTCGGTGCGGCCGAGCCCGTCGCGCTCGACCAGGATCGATTGCCGTGTGCCGGAGAGCGACGACAAATGATGGCGATAGGCGGCCTCGCCGGCGGCGCGCAGCCTGGCGGCGCGCGCCTTCACCACTTCACGGCGGACCTGCGGCATGCGCGCGGCCGGCGTGCCTTCGCGTGGCGAGAACGGAAAGACGTGGAGATGCGTCAGGCCGCATTCCTCGACGATTTTCTCCGAATTCTCGAACATCGCCTCGGTCTCGGTCGGAAAGCCGGCGATGATGTCGGCGCCGAAGACGATGCCGGGACGCAGCTTGCGCACGTCCTCGCAGAAGCGGATCGACTGGTCGCGGAAATGCCGGCGCTTCATGCGCTTCAGGATCATGTCGTCGCCCGATTGCAGCGACAGATGCAGATGCGGCATCAGTCTCTGTTCAGTGGCGATGGCGTCAAGCAGGTCGTCGTCGGCCTCGATGGAATCGATGGAGGACAATCTTAGCCGCTTCACGTCGGGCACCTGGCGCAGGATCGTCTTCACCAGCTTTCCCAGCTTCGGGCTGCCCGGCAGGTCGGCGCCGAAGCTGGTCATGTCGACGCCGGTCAGCACGATCTCGGCATAGCCGTTGCCGGCGAGGCGCTTGACCTGCTCGACCACCGCGCCCATAGGCACGGAGCGCGAGTTGCCGCGGCCGTAAGGGATGATGCAGAAGGTGCAGCGATGGTCGCAGCCATTCTGCACCTGCACGAAGGCGCGCGCGCGGCCCTCGATGGCGTCGACCATGTGGCTTGCCGTCTCGCGCACCGAAAAAATGTCGTTGACGCGCGCCTTCTCGGTGTCGTTGACGCCGAAATCGGGCAGCGCGCGGTAGGAGTTGGCCTTGAGCTTCTCCTCATTGCCGAGCACCAGGTCGACCTCGTCCATTGCGGCGAAATTCTGCGGCTCGGTCTGGGCCGCGCAGCCGGTGACGATGATGCGGGCTGAAGGGTTCTCGCGGCGGGCCTTGCGGATCGCCTGCTTGGCCTGGCGCACCGCTTCCGCCGTGACGGCGCAGGTGTTGAAGATGAAGGCGCCGCCATTGAGCTCGCCCAGGCCGGCGCTTTCGGCCTCGCGGCGCATCACTTCGGATTCATAGGTGTTCAGCCGGCAGCCGAAGGTGACGACGTCGATACCTGTCGTGGTGGAGGCTTGGGATACCACGCCTTTTTGAAGGGCGGACATCAGGCGGCGCTTTCGGTGTCGCGGGCCCAGGCGCCGGTCGAGGGATCGAAGCTGCCGGAAAATTCCCATTCAGCGGCACCTGTCAGGATGACGTGATCGTCGTCGCGCCATTCGACATTGAGCTCGCCGCCGCCGGGCGCGACCAGCGAGACGCTGCGGCCGGTGCGCCTGGTGCGGGCCGCCGCGACCGCGGCGGCGCAAGCCGCCGAGCCGCAGGCCTTGGTGAGGCCGGCGCCGCGCTCCCAGGTACGGATGATCATGGTTTCGGGCGAAGTCACCTGGGCAATGGTGATGTTGGCGCGCTCGGGGAAGATCGGATGGTTTTCGAGCAGCGGGCCGAAGCGGTCCAGCTCATAAGACCAGACGTCGTTGTCGACCCAGAAGATCGCGTGCGGGTTGCCCATCGACACCGCCGAGGGCGAATGCAGCACCGGGGCATCGATCGGGCCGATCTGCAGCTCGATCATGCGGGTGTCGCGGAATTCTTCCGCCAGCGGGATCTCCTGCCAGCCGAAACGCGGCTTGCCCATGTCGACCGAAATAAGACCGTCCGCATGCTCCTGCGCGTTCAAGACGCCGGCGCGGGTCTCGAAGGTGAAGCTCTTGTTGCCCGTCTCGGCGGCCAAAGCCTGCACGACGCAGCGCATGCCGTTGCCGCAGGCCTGCGCGCTGGTGCCGTCGGAGTTCAGGATGTCGATATAATAGGCTGTGCCCGGCGTCTTCGCGTCGTGGATCGCCATGATCTGGTCGAACTTCGTCGCCGCGTCGCCATTGAGGACGATCGCGGCCGCCGCTGTCACCTTGTCGGCGCGGCCGCGCATATCGGCAACGATGATCTCGTTGCCGATGCCGTTCATCTTGGCGAAGGGGGCGCTGCCTGCCATCTAACCGGTCGTTCCAATCCGTTGGCCAATCCGTTTGGGCGCTATATGGCGGAAACGGGCGGGAATTACCAGTCCGGCGTGGCTCTGGCGACGACGAAGAAGAGGCCGCGCAGCGACCGGTCGCGCCGCGACGACCAAGTGGTCGCGCCAGCGACGACCAGGTGGTCGCGCCAGCGACGACCAAGTGGTCGCGCTTATGTTACCGCGAAGACGCCGAGCACGATCAGCAGGAAGATGATCAGCACGATGCCGATGAGGATGCGCGCGCCGGTAGCGGCCGCGCCTGCCAAAGCCGGCATGCCGAGCAGGCTCGCGGCGGCGGCAATGATGAGAAGGATGATGATCCACCTGATCATGGGGAAGCTCCAGCGGTTTGCGTCGTCCGATCAACGCGTTTGGCCGGTTTGGGTTCCTTTGTAGATGGTCCGGCACGTCCCACAGCTCTCCCGGTCGCATGGCACGGAAACGCTCTGGCGGCAGGTCTTCGGCGACCAAAGCCTCGGCCAGTTTCCGGGCCGGCTCATCGACCGGCTCGTCGGTGAGGTGGAAGGTGCCCCAGTGGCAGCCGGCGGCGAAGGCGGCGTTGCACAGCTTCATGCCCTGAACGGCCTCCTGCGGATTCTGGTGCTGCGGCGCCATGAACCAGTGCGGCTCATAGGCTCCGATCGGCAGGATGGCGAGGCGGAAGCCGCCATGCTTTTGCGCCATCAGCCGGTAGTTGATGCCGTCATGGAAGCCGGTGTCGCCGGCGAAATAGATATTGCCGGCCATCGTCTCGATGACGAAGCCCGCCCACAGCGCCATGCGGCGGTCGCGCCCGCCGCGCGCCGACCAGTGATGCGCCGGTTCGACATGGATGGCAGCCGTGCCGGCATCGAGCCTGTCGCCCCAATCATGCACGCTGAGCCGCATGCCGGGCGCCGCGCGGCCGATGATGGCGTCATTGCCGAGCGGCGCGATCACCAGCGGATCGTGTCTCTCCCTCAGCCGCTTCAGTGTGGCGAGGTCGAGATGGTCGTAGTGATTGTGGCTGATCAGGACCAGGTCGATCGGCGGCAGGTCGGCAAAGGCAATCCCCGGCGCATTGACCCTCTTCGGCCCGGCGAAGGCGAAAGGCGAGGCGCGCTCCGACCAGACCGGGTCGGTCAGGATATTCAACCCCGCCGTCTGGATGAGAAGCGAAGCATGGCCGACCATAGTGAGTCTCAGCGCGCTGCCTTCCACCCGTCTATCCGGCTTCGCCGGGGGAAACGGGCTCGGAACCGAAGCCGGCCATTTCGCCCGCCTGCCGCCGAATTGCCATTTGAGAAGATCGGTGAAGCTCCCGGGCGGCTTGCCGCCGGGATTGAAGAACAGGGCGCCGTCGAAATGATCGCTGGGCGGCCCGCTGTAGTAGCGGTTGGCGGTTCCTTTCCTCGCGGCCATTCTGTCTCCCGCCCGCTTGTGTCGTCTCCTGAGATAAGGACGCGCCGGCCTGGCGCAAGCATTTTGCTGGCGAATGCCAACGGGCGAAGCCCCGTTCAATTAGGATCGGGCAGAGAGGGGGAACCGTCATGGCGATGAAACGGACCAAGACGCCGTGGATGAAGGCCGAGGATTTCGGCCGCTCGCTGCCGCCTGGGGTCGGCATCAACCTGTTGGTTACCGACCTGACGGCGATGGAGGCTTTCTGCCGCGACGTGCTTGGCGCCCGGATCATCTATGGCGACGAGGATTTCGCGGCGATCGAGCTGTTGGGCTCGATCTTCATGCTGCACGCCGATCATTCCTATCTGGACAATCCGATGATCGGCGTCACCGCAGGCGCCGAGACTCGCGGGGCCGGTATCGAACTGCGCCTTTACGGCGCCGATCCGGACTCGGTCGAGAAAAAGGCGGCCGCGCTCGGCCACATCGTGCTGGCCGGCTCGATCGACAAGCCGCATGGCTTGCGCGAATGCTACATCGTCGGCCCGGATGGTTATGTGTTCGTGCCGAGCACCAGGATTTAATATTGATATTTCAATAGATTACAAGGTTTTCAGCGGCGGCTTCCCGACTGTGGCCCTCCGCTGCGATAAATTTGCAACAGCCATTTCGAAAACCCTATTTTAACCATATCGGGTTGAAATTCTGCCACCTTCGCCGTCTTGGTGAAGCGGAGATTACGCGGATGGCTCCCCCCGGCCAGATCCGACGGAGGTGGTAAATGCATTTTTCAAGGACTGGCCTTGTGGCCGTATCGCTGGCCGTGCTCGTTGCGAGCGGCTGCTCGACTTCGCGCTTCTCGTCGATGGACGACCAGCAGCCGACACCGTTGACCCCGGCACCCTCCGGCACGGTGACGCAGAATCAGCTGCCGCCGCCGGCTTCCCCCGGCGCCGCCGATCCGTCGCAATTTCCGACCGCTCCGAAGAACACTCAGGTCGCGTCGCTGCCGCCGGACGGCACGGCGCCCGCCGGCGCCACCGATCTCACCGCGGCCAGCGTCGCCGGCGTCTGGAACGTCAATGTCTCCGGGCAGAGCTGCAAGGTGGCGACGCCGCAGACCAAGTTCGGCGCCGGCTACCGCGCCGGTCCGCTGCACTGCCCGGCGCCGATCGACGGCATCAAATCGTGGAATGTCGCCGGCAAGCAGCTGACGCTTTACGACGAAAACGGCGGCACGCTGGCCAGGCTCTATTCGTCCGGCGGCGAAAAGTTCGACGGCCAGACTTCCAACGGGCAGCCGATCTCGCTTACAAGATAACGCGAAACCGCCCCTGTTTACGCAATTCCGGATGGGAACCGTTTCCCCCGGATTGCTCTGGAATGACTTACCCATGCGTCTGCGCGACGGTATCCAGACCCACGCGACCGTCAGGCAGCGCTACGAGCATCTCGTCCAAAGCGGGGCGGCCGAGCGCGACCCGGCGCAGGAGCGGATCGTCGCTGCGCTCGATCGGTTGATAGACGAGATCTCGGCCAAAAGGCTGGCGCATAAATCGAGCGCGCTGGGCTGGTTGTTCGCGGCCAAGCGTCAGCCGCGCGAGCCGGTCAAAGGCCTCTACATCCATGGCGGCGTTGGTCGCGGCAAGACCATGCTGATGGACATGTTCTTCGAGCTGTTGCCGGTCCGGCGCAAGCGCCGCGTGCATTTCAACGACTTCATGGCCGATGTGCAGGATCGTATCCAGAAGCACCGGCAGGCGCGCAAGAATGGCGACGTCAAGGAAGACGACCCGATCCCGCCGGTGGCGCGGGCGCTCGCCGATGAAGCCTGGGTGCTGTGCTTCGACGAATTCTCGGTCACCGACATCGCCGACGCGATGATCCTGTCGCGCCTGTTCTCGGCGCTGTTCGCCAACGGCGTGGTGCTGGTCGCCACCTCCAATGTGGCGCCGGAGAATCTTTATCGCGACGGGCTGAACCGCCAGCTCTTCCTGCCGTTCATCTCGCTGCTCGAGCGCAATGCACATGTGATGACGCTGAATGCCGAGAAGGATTACCGGCAGGAAAAGCTCAACCGCCAGCCGGTCTATGTCACGCCGGACGACGCCGCGGCCGAGCGCGCGCTCGACGAGGCCTGGAAGGCGATGACGCATGGCCAGCCGATCGGCGAGGTGACGCTGACGCTGAAAGGCCGCCACCTCGTCGTGCCGCGCGCCGCCGGCGACGCGGCGCGCTTTTCCTTTGCCGACCTCTGCGAAAAGCCGCTCGGCGCGCGCGACTATCTGGCGATCGCCGGCCGCTTCTCGACCGTTTTCATCGACCATGTGCCGGTGCTGGGCGAAGGCAAGCGCAACGAGGCCAAGCGCTTCATCCTTTTGATCGACACGCTCTACGACCACCGCATGCGGCTGGTGATGAGCGCGGCGGCGCCGCCCGAACGGCTTTATACGGCCAAGCGCGGCACGGAAGTGTTCGAATTCGAGCGTACAGCCTCGCGCCTGGTCGAGATGCAGAGCCGCGACTGGCTGGACGGCTGGGCGGAACGGCGAAAAAAGGAGGTGGCGGCTGCAGAGGTGAGGCAGGCGCAAGCCTGAATTTCGTTCAGCGGTGCCCTGCTTAAGTCACAACCGCGTCATCGCCCGGATGAAGCCTTCTGATTTCGACGTTCATTGTGTAAATTCTCCTCAGTCGGCTCATAAACTTTGACGTTTACGTAATTCCCAGTGCATCTAACCGATTGAAAACGTTAGGCTCAAAATAATCGTTTGAATTTCTTGCGCGCCGGAGTTATTCGGTGCGGCCAAATCTCGCGGTTTCCCGCATCCTTTCGGCCCCTCCGGCCCGTCACGACTTCGTCACAGACAAAGGAAAACATCCTCACATGGCACGCAACAAGATAGCGCTCATCGGCTCGGGCATGATCGGCGGCACGCTCGCCCATATGATCGGCCTCAAGGATCTCGGCGACGTGGTGCTGTTCGATATCGCCGAGGGCATTCCGCAGGGCAAGGGTCTCGACATCGCGCAGTCTTCGCCGATCGACGGCTTCGATTCCCGGCTGACCGGCGTCAACGACTATGCCGGCATCGAGGGCGCGGATGTCTGCATCGTCACCGCCGGCGTGCCGCGCAAGCCCGGCATGAGCCGCGACGACCTTCTTGGCATCAACCTGAAGGTGATGGAACAGGTTGGCGCCGGCCTCAAGAAATATGCGCCGAAGGCCTTCGTCATCTGCATCACCAACCCGCTCGACGCCATGGTGTGGGCGCTGCAGAAGTTCTCCGGCCTGCCGACCAGCCATGTCGTCGGCATGGCCGGTGTGCTCGACAGCGCGCGTTTCCGCTATTTCCTGGCCGAAGAGTTCAAGGTCTCGGTCGAGGACGTCACCGCCTTTGTGCTCGGCGGCCACGGCGATTCCATGGTGCCGATGATCCGCTATTCGACCGTCTCGGGCATCCCGCTGCCCGACCTCGTCAAGATGGGCTGGACCTCGAAGGAGAAGCTCGACCAGATCGTGCAGCGCACCCGCGATGGCGGCGCCGAAATCGTCGGCCTGTTGAAGACCGGCTCGGCCTATTACGCGCCGGCGGCTTCCGCGATCGCGATGGCCGAATCCTATCTCAAGGACAAGAAGCGCGTGCTGCCCTGCGCCGCGCATCTCTCGGGCCAGTATGGCGTGAAGAATACCTATGTCGGCGTCCCGGTGGTGATCGGCGCCGGCGGCGTCGAGCGCGTCATCGAGATCGATCTCTCCAAGGCTGAGCAGAAGATGTTCGACAATTCGGTGGCGGCCGTGCAGGGCCTCACCGAGGCCTGCACCAAGATCGCCCCGCATCTCGCCGGCAAGTAATCTCGCGGCTAGCAACCCTCTCCGGAGACCAAGCGCATGAACATCCATGAGTATCAGGCCAAGGCGCTGCTGAAGACGTTTGGCGCGCCGGTCGCAAGCGGCGTTCCGGTGTTCAAAGCCAGCGAGGCGGAAGCCGCGGCAGAAGCGCTGCCCGGCCCGCTCTATGTCGTGAAGAGCCAGATCCACGCCGGCGGCCGCGGCAAGGGCAAGTTCAAGGAGCTCGGCCCCGATGCCAAGGGCGGCGTGCGCCTGGCGAAGTCGGCGGCGGAAGTCGTCGCCAATGCCAACGAGATGCTCGGCCACACGCTGGTCACCAAGCAGACGGGACCTGCCGGCAAGCAGGTCAACCGCCTCTATATCGAGGACGGCGCCGACATCGAGCGCGAGCTCTATCTGTCGATCCTGGTCGACCGCTCGGTCGGCCGCATCGCCTTCGTCGTCTCGACCGAGGGCGGCATGGACATCGAGACGGTCGCGCACGATACGCCGGAAAAGATCGTCACCGTTGCCATCGATCCGGAAAAGGGCGTGAGCGCCGACGACGTGAAGAAGCTCAACGCCGCGCTGAAGCTCGACGGCGATGCGGCGAAGGATGGCGGCACGCTGTTCCCGATCCTCTACAAGGCCTTCGTCGAGAAGGACATGAGCCTGCTCGAGGTCAATCCGCTGATCGTCATGAAGGACGGCCATCTGCGCGTCTTGGACGCCAAAGTGTCGTTCGACAACAACGCGCTGTTCCGCCACCCGGACGTGATGGAATTGCGCGACACCTCCGAGGAGGACGAGAAGGAGATCGAGGCGTCGAAATACGACCTCGCCTATGTCGCGCTCGACGGCAATATCGGCTGCATGGTCAACGGCGCCGGCCTTGCCATGGCGACGATGGACATCATCAAGCTCTACGGTGCTGAGCCGGCTAACTTCCTCGACGTCGGCGGCGGCGCCTCCAAGGAAAAGGTCACGGCGGCGTTCAAGATCATCACCAAGGATCCGGCGGTCGAAGGCATCCTGATCAACATCTTCGGCGGCATCATGAAATGCGATGTCATCGCCGAAGGTGTGATCGCCGCGGTCAAGGAGGTGGGCCTGAAGGTGCCGCTGGTGGTGCGGCTGGAAGGCACCAATGCCGAGCTCGGCAAGAAGATCATCAACGACAGCGGCCTCAACGTCGTGTCGGCCGACGATCTCGACGATGCGGCCAAGAAGATCGTCAAGGCGGTGAAGGGCTAAAGCGGATGCCTCCGCGCAAGATAAACCTAGTCGAGGCGGCGGACGCGAAGATCGCCAAGGTCTTCGATCCGTATATCGCCGGCGATGTCAACGATGCTCAGGCCAAGGTCGCCAAGTTCGGCGAGACCTTCGACTGGCATGCGCATGACCATGAGGACGAAGCTTTCCTCGTGCTGCGCGGCAGGATCGCCATCGATTTTCGCGACGGGCCGGTCGAACTCGGCGAGGGCGATTTCATCGTCGTGCCGCGCGGCGTCGAGCACCGCCCGCGCTCGCTGACGCCGGAGCCGGTGGTGCTGATGTTCGAGCCGGCGACGACCTTGAACACCGGCAACGCCCGGAGTGACCTCACCGTCACCGACCTGAAGCGGCTCTGAGCCATGAACGCGTCACCCTTCTCCTCCCTCTCGGACGGTCACCAACGCCTGCAGGCGCTGGTCGGCGCGTGGCGCGGCGAGGAAGAGGTCGCGGCCACGCAATGGACCGATGCCGGCACGGCAACGTCGGAACTGCAGGCCGAGGCTGAGTTCGGCGGCCTGTTCGTGGTGCAGCGTTATCGCCAGCGCCGCGACGGCACCGTCTCGTTCGGCGCGCATAATGTGTTCGGCTTCGACCAGCAGAGCGGCCTCGTCACCATGCATCAGTTCGACTCGATGGGGTTCGTGCCGATGTCGCCGGCTACCGGCACGTGGAACCGCAGCGAGCTGATGCTGGAACGTTCGTCGCCGCGCGGCGCCGCGCGCATGGCGTACAGCTTTGACGGCACTGACGCCTACCGCATGAAACTTCAGTTCAAGCCCGCCGGCAGCGATGCGTGGCAAGACATGGTGAGCGGCCTCTACCGGCGCGTTTCGCCTTCCGAGATGAAGGAAGGCTGAGCGATGGAGATCAGGACGGTTGAAGGGTCACACATAATCACACATATTATACCTGTGTATTTATGTGGAGACGGACAATGAAGAATGTCACCTTGGCCATTGACGAGGCCCTCCTTGAAAAGGCGCGCGGCCTCGCTGGGCGTCGCCAGACGACGCTCAATGCCCTTATTCGCACGCTGCTCGCGCATGAGGTCGAGCAGGAAGACCGGATCGCCTGGGCGCGGGAAGGCATGCGCAGGTTGATGAAAGAATCGCCGCTCGATCTAGGCCCTGCATACAAATGGAACCGGGACGAGATCTATGCCGAACGAGAGGATAGAATGCTTTCTCGACTCGAACGTCCTCCTGTACGCGGCTTCGGAGAGGACGAGTGATCCTCGCCGCCACGATATCGCGCAAGGCCTGGTCCTCGGGACCGTGTTCGGCGTCTCTGGCCAGACCTTGGCAGAGTTCGCCAACGTGGCAAGGCGGAAGTCGGTCTCGGCCGATGCTGTGGTCGACCAATGGCTGGTCTTTCTCGGCACGCTTCCTTTTGTCCCGGTCGATCAGGCCTATGTCATCGCGGGGCTTCGTCTCGCGCGTCGCTATCAGCTCAAATATTACGACGCGGCGTTGCTTGCAGCCGCGGAACGGCTCGGCGCGCCGATTTTCTACACCGAAGATCTCAACCACAACCAGGTCTATGGCTCGGTCCGGGCCGTCAATCCTTTCTTGTAATCGCTGAATTCAGAGGCGTTCCCACCCATGTCCATTCTCGTCGACAAGAACACCAAGGTCTTGGTTCAGGGTCTGACCGGCAAGACCGGCACGTTCCACACCGAGCAGGCGCTGGCCTATCACGGCACCAAGATGGTGGGCGGCATCCATCCCAAGAAGGGCGGCGAAACCTGGACCGGTTCGAAAGGCGAAAGCCTGCCGATCTTCGCCACCGTCGCCGAGGGCAAGGCAAAGACCGGCGCCAACGCTTCCGTCATCTACGTGCCGCCTGCGGGAGCCGGCGAAGCCATCATCGAGGCGATCGAGGCCGAGATCCCACTCATCGTCTGCATCACCGAAGGCATTCCTGTGATGGACATGGTCAAGGTCAAGGCCCGGCTCGACCGCTCCACCTCGCGGCTGATCGGCCCGAACTGCCCGGGCGTGCTGACGCCCGACGAATGCAAGATCGGCATCATGCCCGGCAACATCTTCCGCAAGGGCTCGGTCGGCGTTGTTTCGCGCTCGGGAACGCTTACCTATGAGGCAGTCTTCCAGACCACCAATGTCGGCCTCGGCCAGACCACAGCGGTGGGCATCGGCGGCGATCCGGTCAAGGGCACCGAATTCATCGACGTGCTGGAGATGTTCCTCGCCGACGACGAGACCAAGTCGATCATCATGATCGGCGAGATCGGCGGCTCGGCCGAGGAAGACGCCGCGCAGTTCCTCAAGGACGAAGCCAAGCGCGGCCGCAAGAAACCAATGGCGGGCTTCATCGCCGGGCGCACCGCGCCGGCCGGCCGCACCATGGGCCACGCGGGCGCGGTGATCTCGGGCGGCAAGGGCGGCGCGGAAGACAAGATCGCGGCGATGGAATCGGCCGGAATAAAAGTTTCGCCCTCGCCGGCGCGGCTCGGGACGACGCTGGTCGAGGCGATCAAGGGTTAAGTGAGTAGCGAATAGTGAGTAGCGAATAGCGAATAGGAAAAACAGAGTAGCAGCGCGATCCGGGCAGTCCCTACTCGCTATTCGCTACTCACTATTCGCTCCAAAAAGGAGACGGAGCCAGGCTCCGCAGACGAAAATGGCAAGACAAGATCAGGCCAACGACCAATTCTCGCTCACCTCATTTCTTTATGGCGGCAATGCCGACTATATCGACGCGCTCTACGCGGCCTATGAGGACAATCCCGCCTCCGTCGATCCGGAGTGGCAGGATTTCTTCGCGGCGCTGAAGGACGACGCGGGCGATGTCCGCAAGAACGCCAAGGGTGCGTCCTGGGCGAAGCCTTCCTGGCCGCTGCAGGCCAATGGCGAGCTGGTCTCGGCGCTAGACGGCAATTGGGGTCTCGTCGAAAAGGCGATCGAAAAGAAGGTCAAGGAAAAGGCCGTCATCAACGGCGCGATGCTTTCCGACGCCGACGTGCACCAGGCGACGCGCGATTCCGTGCGCGCCATCATGATGATCCGCGCCTACCGCATGCGCGGCCACCTGCACGCCAATCTCGACCCGCTCGGCATCGCCAAGCCGCTCGAGGATTACAACGAGCTGTCGCCGGAGAATTATGGCTTCACCGAAGCCGATTACGATCGGCCGATCTTCCTCGACAATGTGCTGGGCCTCGAATTCGGCACCATCCGGCAGATGCTGGATATCCTGACCCGCACCTATTGCTCGACGCTCGGCGTCGAGTTCATGCACATCTCCGACCCGGAAGAGAAGGCCTGGATCCAAGCGCGCATCGAAGGCGCCGACAAGGAGATCACCTTCACCGCCACCGGCAAGAAGGCGATCCTGTCGAAGCTGGTCGAGGCCGAGGGCTTCGAGCAATATATCGACGTCAAGTACAAGGGCACCAAGCGTTTCGGCCTCGATGGCAGCGAGTCGCTGATCCCGGCGCTGGAACAGATCGTCAAGCGCGGCGGCCAGCTCGGCTTGAAGGAAATCGTGCTCGGCATGGCGCATCGCGGCCGCCTCAACGTGCTCTCCCAGGTGATGGCCAAGCCGCACCGCGCCATCTTCCACGAATTCAAGGGCGGCTCGGCGGCTCCCGACGAAGTCGAAGGCTCGGGCGACGTCAAGTATCACCTCGGCGCCTCGTCGGACCGCGAGTTCGACGGCAACAAGGTGCACCTGTCGCTGACGGCCAATCCCTCGCATCTGGAAATCGTCGACCCTGTCGTGATGGGCAAGGCGCGCGCCAAGCAGGATCAGTTGTCCGGCCGTGAGCGCGGCGAGATCGTGCCGCTGTCTGAGCGCGCCAAGGTCATGCCGCTGCTTTTGCACGGCGACGCCGCCTTTGCCGGCCAGGGCGTGATCGCGGAAATCCTCGGCCTGTCGGGCCTGCGCGGGCATCGCGTCGCCGGCACGCTGCATTTCATCATCAACAACCAGATCGGTTTCACCACCAATCCGCGCTTCTCGCGCTCCTCGCCCTATCCGTCGGATGTGGCCAAGATGATCGAGGCGCCGATCTTCCACGTCAATGGCGACGATCCGGAAGCGGTGGTGCATGCCGCGAAGGTTGCGACCGAATTCCGCATGAAGTTCCACAAGCCGGTGGTGGTGGACATGTTCTGCTACCGCCGCTTCGGCCACAATGAGGGCGATGAGCCGTCCTTCACCCAGCCGATCATGTACCGAAACATCCGCAGCCATAAGACGGTGGTGCAGATCTATGCCGACCGGCTGATTGCCGAAGGCCACGTCACCCAGGCCGAGGTCGACAAGATGCGGGCCGACTGGCGCGCGCATCTGGAAGCCGAATGGGAAGTCGGCCAGCACTACAAGCCCAACAAGGCCGACTGGCTGGACGGCGCGTGGTCGGGCCTGCGCACCGCCGACAACCAGGACGAACAGCGGCGCGGCAAGACCGCCGTGCCGGTGCGCACGCTGAAGGAGATCGGCAAGAAGCTGACCGAGGTGCCGAAGGATTTTGAGGCCCACAAGACCATCCTGCGCTTCCTTGAAAACCGCCGCCAGGCAATCGAGTCGGGCGAAGGCATCGATTGGTCGACAGCCGAGGCGCTGGCTTTCGGCGCTATCCTGCTCGACGGCAATCCGATCCGGCTTTCCGGGCAGGATTCGGAGCGCGGTACCTTCTCGCAGCGCCATTCGGTGCTTTACGACCAGCGCGACGAGACCCGCTACATTCCGCTCAACAACCTGTCGGCGGCGCAGGCCGGCTACGAGGTCATCAACTCGATGCTGTCGGAAGAGGCGGTGCTCGGCTTCGAATACGGCTACAGCCTGGCCGAGCCCAAGGCGCTGACGCTGTGGGAAGCGCAGTTCGGCGACTTCGCCAATGGCGCCCAGGTGGTGTTCGACCAGTTCATCTCGTCGGGCGAGCGCAAGTGGCTTCGCATGTCGGGTCTCGTCTGCCTGCTGCCGCATGGCTATGAGGGCCAGGGGCCGGAGCACTCGTCGGCGCGGCTGGAGCGCTTTCTGCAACTTTGCGCCGAAGACAATATGCAGGTCGCCAACGTCACCACGCCGGCCAACTATTTCCATATCCTGCGCCGGCAGCTGAAGCGCGACTTCCGCAAGCCGCTGATCCTGATGACGCCGAAGTCGCTGCTGCGCCACAAGCGGGCGGTGTCGACTCTGTCGGAGATGTCGGGCGAAAGCTCGTTCCACCGACTGCTTTGGGACGATGCGCAGCTCTTGGCCGACCAGCCGATCAAGCTGGTGAAAGACTCCAAGATCCGCCGCGTCGTGCTGTGCTCGGGCAAGGTCTATTACGACCTCTACGAGGAGCGCGAGAAGCGCGGCATCAACGACATCTATTTGCTGCGCGTCGAACAGCTCTATCCGTTCCCGGCCAAGGCGCTGATCACCGAGCTGTCGCGTTTCCGCAATGCCGAGATGGTGTGGTGCCAGGAGGAGCCCAAGAACATGGGCGCCTGGTCGTTCATCGATCCCTATCTCGAATGGGTGCTGGCGCATATCGACGCCAAGCATCAGCGGGTGCGCTACACCGGCCGGCCGGCCTCTGCCTCGCCGGCGACAGGGTTGATGTCGAAGCATCTCAGCCAGCTGGCCGCGCTGCTCGACGACGCGCTCGGCGAATAAGGGCGCTGGGCGGGTAAGCAGACCGGACGAAACAGACCTCAAGAAGACAACGGACAGGCACAATGGCTACCGAAATCCGCGTCCCCACTCTCGGCGAATCCGTCACCGAGGCGACTGTCGGCAAGTGGTTCAAGAAGGTCGGCGACGCGATCGCCGCCGACGAGCCGCTGGTCGAGCTCGAAACCGACAAGGTGACGGTGGAAGTGCCCGCCGCGGGCGCCGGAACGCTGGCCGAGATCGCGGTCAAGGAAGGCGAGACGGTCAATGTCGGCGCGCTGCTCGGCTCGATTTCGGTGGGCGGCGCGGCTTCCGCTCCCGCGACGAAGCCGCAGGCGGTGGCGCAGGCCTCCAGCCCGGACGCCGCGTCCACCACCAAGCAGGCCGCGGCCGAAACCGCCAAGATGGCCGGCGACGCCGGTCCGGTCGAGCCGCGCACCATGCCGCCGGCACCGGCCGCGGCCAAACTGATCGCGGAACACAATCTCTCGGTCGACCAGCTGTCCGGTTCGGGTAAGCGCGGCCAGGTGCTGAAGGGCGATGTGCTCGATGCCATCGCCAAGGGCGCGCCGTCGCAGCCGGCCGAGACGCCGAAGGCAGCTCCGGCGCCGGCGCCCGTCGCGGCCCGCGCGCCGTCCACGGCCGAGGATGCGCCGCGCGAGGAGCGCGTGCGCATGACCAAGTTGCGCCAGACCATCGCGCGCCGCTTGAAGGAAGCGCAGTCCACCGCCGCCATGCTCACCACCTTCAACGAGGTGGATATGAGCGCGGTGATGGCGCTGAGGGCCAAATACAAGGACGTGTTCGAAAAGAAGCATGGCGTGAAGCTCGGCTTCATGGGCTTCTTCACCAAGGCGGTGACGCATGCGCTGAAGGAGATCCCGGCGGTCAATGCCGAGATCGACGGCACCGACATCATCTACAAGAACTTCGCCCATGTCGGCGTTGCCGTCGGCACCGACAAGGGGCTGGTGGTGCCGGTGGTGCGCGATGCCGACCAGATGTCCATCGCCGAGATCGAGAAGGAGATCGGCCGCCTGGGCCTCGCAGCGCGCGACGGCAAGCTGTCGGTGGCGGATATGCAAGGCGGGACGTTTACGATTTCCAACGGTGGTGTTTACGGGTCGCTGATGTCGACGCCGATCCTGAATGCGCCGCAGTCGGGCATTCTCGGCATGCACAAGATCCAGGAGCGGCCGGTGGTCGTCGGCGGGCAGATCGTCATCCGCCCGATGATGTATCTGGCGCTCAGCTACGACCACCGCATCGTCGATGGTAAGGAAGCAGTGACCTTCCTGGTGCGCGTCAAGGAAAGCCTGGAGGATCCCGAGCGGCTGGTGCTCGATCTGTGATCGGAGCCGATCCGCAATGAGTGGTTGGTCAGATGCCTTACGCCGATTCCTTCGGCGTGGACGCGTCTGGCTTTTCTCCGACTTGCCCGTGGTCGCTTCGCCCGCCGATTGGGAGGCCTCCGAGATCAGCAGCAACCTCGGCGTCTTCGCTCTCAGCTCTGCCGAGATGGCGGAACGGAAGATCACCGTCACCACGATCGGTGAGCTTGAATTGCCCACCGGCGAAATCGTTGCCTGCGACCCGCTCATCACCGGACTGGGACGGCCGCCATTTAGCCGCAAGGTAAAGCCGGGGCGCTACCCGGTCATATTGCTTCAGGTTCGGACCAAGATTGCCGTGGCGGCATTGCGTTTCGGCTCTGGCTTGCCGGTGCGTTGGGAATTGGCCACCTTTGCTCGAGACCGCCCATCGGGCTATGAGTTTGAATTTATCGTTGATGACGCGGTTGCGTCGTTTATGGACAAGTCGTTCCTGACGATAATGTCTGACCAAGAGGAACTTGACGACTATCTCGCCGACGTCGCGTGCACTATCGACAGGTTTTCTATCGACAGTCCGATTGAAGGCAACCCGATCAATGTAGCCATGTTCGACACTGGCTATGGCGACGGCGCGTATCGGTCTTTCTGGGGGTTGGACGCATCCGGCGAACCACTGCTCCTGATGACCGACTTCGAAGTGCTCGAAAACGCCGATGGCCGTAACGAGGCCGATCGATGAGGATACTTGCCTCACCCATAATCCGGTGGATGGCTAGATCGGCGGTTTTGTTGTCGGCTTCCAGCGCCCATGCCGCCTGCCCGATCCAGCTTGCCGTCTATGGCGAGGCGCAGAGCGGCGCCGAGATCGACTTCACCCCGGCCGGCAGCTCGGCGACGATCACCAACGCTTTCCGCATGATCCTCGACAACAATGTCGTGCTCGACGGCATCGCGATGTGGACTGAAGGCAGCGCCGCGCGGCCGCGTGGCTCGCTGATGTACAAATGCCCGACCGGCGACGTCACCGGCGAGGAGCTTGCCGCCTGCACGGTCTGGGAAGGCGTGATCTACAGCGCCGATGAAAGGGGCGGCGTCGGCCTCTTGCCGGCCGAAGGCGCCGACGCGCCGAAAAGCCTGATCTTTCCCGATCTCGGAGCGTCGCTGGAGATGTCGGCCGCCTATGGCCCGGCCGGCTTCTCCAAGGTGCCATGGGACATTTTCGTGCTGAAAGGCTGCCAGGAATGAGCGCGCACAGAAAGACGCTGCTGGTCACTGGCGGCAGCCGCGGCATCGGCGCCGCCATCTGCCGGCAGGCGAGCCAGGCCGGCTACCGCGTGGCGGTCAATTACGTCTCCAATCAGTCGGCGGCGGACACGCTGGTCGCCGGGCTTAAAGCCGGTGGCGGCGATGCTTTCGCGGTCAGAGGCGATGTCGGGAACGAGGCCGATGTCCTGGCGATGTTTGAAGCCGTCGACCGGGCCTTCGGCCGGCTCGACGCCTTCGTCAACAATGCCGGCATCGTCGACGTCAAGGCGCGGGTCGACGAGATGAGCGCGGCGCGGCTGGAGCGCATGATGCACATCAATGTCGTCGGCTCCTTTCTCTGCGCCCGCGAAGCGGTCAAGCGCATGTCGACGCGACATGACGGCCAGGGGGGCGCCATCGTCAACTTGTCCTCGGCGGCGGCTAGGCTGGGCTCGCCCGGCGAATATGTCGACTATGCCGCCTCCAAGGGCGCGATCGACACCATGACCATCGGTCTGGCGCGTGAGGTGGTGCTCGAAGGCATTCGCGTCAACGCGGTCAGCCCCGGCATCACCGAGACCGAAATCCATGCCTCGGGCGGCCAGCCCGATCGCGTGGCGCGGCTGCAGGATTTGCTGCCGATGAAACGCGCGGGAACGGCCGACGAAGTCGCCAGCGCGGTTCTCTATCTTTTGTCGGATGCTGCCTCCTATATAACGGGCGCGATCCTGAATGTGAGCGGCGGCCGCTAGCGCAATTCCAGGAAAAGTGCCCAGCGGTTTTTCGTCCGGAATTGCGTATGAAGAAAACCTGGAGCGGTTCGAGATCGAACCGCTCCAAGGCCAGACCAGAAGGACACCATCATGGCTTATGACGTCGTTATCATCGGATCGGGCCCGGGCGGCTATGTCTGCGCCATCAAGGCTGCGCAGCTCGGACTGAAGACGGCGGTGGTCGAGAAGAACGCCACCTTCGGCGGCACCTGCCTCAACATCGGCTGCATCCCGTCGAAGGCGCTGCTCTACGCCTCCGAAATGTTCGCGGAAGCCGGCCATGCCTTCGATACGCTGGGCGTCGAGCTATCGGCGCCGAAGCTCAATCTGAAGAAGATGATGGCGCATAAGGACGCGACGGTGACGTCCAACGTCAACGGCGTCGCCTTCCTGTTCAAGAAGAATAAGATCGATTCCTTCCGCGGCACCGGCAAAGTGGTCGGAGCCGGCAAGGTTTCGGTAACGGGCGAGGACGGCAAGGTCGAGGAGATCGAGACCAAGAACATCGTCATCGCCACCGGCTCGGATGTCGCCGGCATTCCGGGCGTCAAGGTCGATTTCGACGAGAAGGCGATCGTCTCCTCCACCGGCGCGTTGTCGCTGGCCAAGGTGCCCGCCAGCCTCGTCGTCGTCGGCGGCGGCGTCATCGGGCTGGAGCTCGGCTCGGTGTGGGCCCGGCTCGGCGCCAAGGTCACGGTCATCGAGTTCCTCGACACTATCCTGGGCGGCATGGACGGCGAGGTGTCGAAGCAGTTCCAGCGGCTGCTCTCCAAGCAGGGTTTCGAGTTCAAGCTCGGCGCCAAGGTCACCGGCGTCTCCAAGGTCAAGAAGGGCGCCAGCGTCACCTTCGAGCCGGTCAAGGGCGGCGCGGCCGAAACCATCGAGGCGGATGTCGTGCTGGTCGCCACCGGGCGGCGCCCCTATGCCGACAGCCTGGGGCTGAAGGAAGCCGGCGTCGAGGTCGACGAGCGCGGCCGCGTCAAGATCGACGGGCATTTGAGGACCAATGTACCCGGCATCTATGCCATCGGCGACGTCATTGCCGGGCCGATGCTGGCGCACAAGGCCGAGGATGAGGGCGTCGCGGTGGCCGAGACGATCGCCGGCCAGGCCGGCCATGTGAATTACGACGTCATCCCGAGCGTCGTCTACACCAGCCCGGAAATCGCTTCGGTCGGCAAGACCGAAGAAGAGCTGAAGAAGGCCGGCATCGACTACAAGGCCGGCAAATTCCCGTTCAGCGCCAATGGCCGCGCGCGCGCCATGCTGCACACCGACGGCTTCGTGAAGATCCTGGCCGATAAGGCGAGCGACCGCGTGCTCGGCGTCCATATCGTCGGCTTCGGCGCCGGTGAGATGATCCACGAGGCGGCGGTGCTGATGGAATTCGGCGGTTCGTCCGAAGACCTGGCGCGGACCTGCCACGCGCATCCGACGATGTCGGAAGCGGTGAAGGAAGCGGCGCTGGCGACATTCTTCAAGCCGATTCATATTTAGCTGCGCGCCAGCGCCATCGCTTCGGCATCCTAGGGCGAAGCAAGGAGCGAAGCGACGCGCGTAGACCCCAGGATCATGCCGTGACGCTAAGGCATTGCGACGGTTGCAGAATTTTGCGCTGTTGCGCTAGTCGCGGCATGGATACCCGGGTCAAGCCCGGGTATGACGAAGGCCGCCGTAGTTGCCCCCAACCAAAACGGCCCGCCCATCGGCGGGCCGTTTGCCGTCAAGCTGCAGCCCGGTTACTGAGCCGGCGCAGGTGCCGGAGCCGGCGCAGGGGTCGGCGCGGGCGCAGGCGCCGGAGTTGGCGCGGGAGCCGGGGTAGGCGCCGGAGTTGGCTCAGGGGCTGGGGCAGGCGTTGCAGGCGCCGGAGCCGGCGTGCTGGCCGCCGGCGGCTCAGCCGGGGCGGGCGCATGCTCGCCGCCGCTTCTGCCAAAGACATAATACGCAACCACGGCCAGGATAATGACAACAAGGGCGATCAGCCACCCGCTGCCGCCACCACCGCCGCGCGTTGGGGGAGGCGTGCTCGAAGGGGTGTAGGGATCGTTAGGGTTCGCCATGAAACGTGTCCTCCTTGGATGAAAGTCATCAAAATAACAGCCATCAACGCGCTGAGCCCGCATCGGGTTTCACGCGGACGGACGGAAAGCGCTGAAAAACCGGCGTTTTCAGGTCCGCCAGCCGCCAGACGACTCAGTTGACGGCGGTAACACTATACCCTGCCTTGCGAAAATCCTCGACCAGTCCTTCCGGGCCGGGCAGATGCATGGCGCCGACGGCCATGAAGACATTGCCTTTGGCCAAAATCGGCCCGGCATGCGCCGCCATCACCTTGTTGCGGCTGGTGATCATGGTCTGCTCGAAGGCGGCATAGCCGGCCTTGTCGTCCGCCGTCTCCGGCAGCACGGCACGGAACAGCGGCCAGAACATGCCGACCTCGCCACGCTGGTAGAGCACGATCATCGTCTCGTTGACGTCGTTCACCTTGTCGCCGAGCTTCATCGTCTCGACCAGGCTCTTCATGTGGAATTCGATCGGCAGCGAAGCCATGGCGCGCAATTGATCGACGGCGGTTTCGAGCCCTTCGACATCCTTTCCCGAGGCCTTGGCATCCGAGGCAAGCTTGACGTCCAGCACGGGTTCGCCGGCGCTCTGGCGCGCCACCTCGCAGGCCGGCAACGCCATCATCGCCGACAGGATCCACGGCTTCATCTTGGCGACCGTCGCCGGCGGGATGCCGCGCGCGTCGAGCCCCTTGTCCAGCGCCGCCGCATCGTCCGGCGACAACAGCGACGACAGGGTGGTGTTGTCGGTGAACATCATCAGGCCGGGTTCGCTGGCCATCGCGGCCATCATCTTCGCCTTGTCCATTGCGTCGGTGGTTTCAATGACGATTGTGCCGGCGCCGTCATAGGCTTTCTGCGCCGCGGCCGGCAGCGTCGTGACGCGCGTATCGGTCATGTGCATGGTGCCGAACAGATAGGACGGTTTTTCGCCGGGCTTCTCCAGCTTCCACAGCAGGCCCTTGCCGTTGGGTACGGCCGCGGCCTCGGTCTCGACCTTCTTGAAGGCGGCGGGATCGTTCTTCTCCAGCGCCGTCAACAGATCGGCGCCAGCGCAATTGGGCGCTGCGGCAAGCGCCCGGCCGGCAAGCAGCAGGACGGCCAGGAAAGACAGGAAGAACAGCAGGTTGAGCGCTGCAAGCAGCTTCAACGAGACCAGGGCCGCGCGGTCGGCGATGGCGATGACGCGTTTCATGAAGAAGCATCTTAGCGCCGAAAAGCGGCAAAACGGTTAATCGGATCGGGGAAATTGTCTTCGGTCGGTTCTGGTTTGCGGCGTAGACGTTCTGCGGGTTGGCGACGCGTATGGACATGGCGCGCCTTGGTGGTTAGCGGAAACGCCCATCACGTCGTCATTCACGGGCGGAGCAAGGAGCGAAGCGACGCGCGCAGACCCGAGGATCCATGCCGTGCCTTCAAAGCGCCGCTGCGGCCCAGAATTCTGCACCGTTGCACCCCACGGCATAGTGCACGGCATGGATTCCAGGGTCTGCGCGCGTCGCTCCGCTCCTTGCTTCGCCCTAGAATGACGAGTTCGGAGGGCTCCGAATGGCCTCAGAAGCGATCACGCCCTTGGATGCGCTTTCTCGTAGATGTCGAGCAGCCTTGCGGTGTCGACGCCGGTATAGATCTGCGTGGTCGACAGGCTGGCGTGGCCGAGCAGCTCCTGGATGGTGCGCAGGTCGCCGCCACGGCCGAGCAGATGGGTGGCGAAGGAGTGGCGCAGGGCATGCGGCGTCGCGGTGTCGGGCAGGTTCAGCGCCGAGCGCAGCTTCGCCATCTCGCGCTGGACGATGGCGGGGTTGAGCGTGCCGCCGCGGGCGCCGCGGAACAAAAGGCCCTCAGGACCGATATGGAAAGGGCAGAGCCTGCGGTATTCCGCCACCGCCCTGCGGGCCACCGGCAGCACCGGCACCAGCCGCGTCTTGCCGCCCTTGCCGGTGACGCGCAGCACACTGTCGGCTTCCGTTGCGAGGTCAGCGCCGGTCAGGCCCAGCGCCTCGGAGATGCGCAGGCCGGAGCCGTAGAGCAGCGTCAGCACGGCGGCGTTGCGTGCGGCGATCCACGGCTCTTCCGCCAGTTGGCCCTCCATCGCCACGACCTGCCTGGCGTCGCTTGCCGTCAGCGGCTTGGGCAGCGATTTCGGCTGGCGCGGCGCGCGCAGGGCTGCGGCGCCTGCCGCGTTGACCATCCCGCGTTTTTCGAGAAAGCGCAGCAGCGAGCGGATGCCGGCAAGGCCGCGCCCCAGCGTGCGGGCGCCAGCGCCTTCATTGCGCCGCGCAGCGAGGAAGCCGCGCAGATCGGCCGGCCGCAGGTCCGCGATGTCGGAGATACCCGGCGCGCCGCCGCAATGGCCGGTCAAGAAGTGCAGGAACTGGCGGGTGTCGCGCTCATAGGCCTCGACCGTCTCCGGCGACAGGCGGCGCTCATGCGCCAGCGTTTTCAGCCAGGTCTCGCGGGCCGCCTGAAGGTCGGGTTTTGCCGGGATGAGGAATTCCTGCATGGTGGCAGTTTCGGGCATGCGGGTTAGGAAGCGGTGAAGAGGCGTCATTGAAATGACGGCTTGAGGGGATTAGAGCAGGGCAAAGGAAGCGCCGCCGATGCCGAAGCTCGAAAACCCCGTACAGATGGCCGTGATCGGTGCCGCGCACGGCATCAAGGGCGAATTGCGGGTGAAAACTTTCACCGGAGACCCGCTGGCGCTGGCCGATTACGGCCCGCTTTATGCCAGGGACGGCCGCGCCTTCCAGATCACCGATATCAGACCGGCCGGGACTGTGGTGGTCGTGCGTTTCAAAGGCGTCGGTGACCGCAACGCCGCCGAGGCGCTGGCCGGCACCGAGCTTTTCGTCGACCGCTCGGTGTTGCCCGACGACGGCGAGGAGGACGAGTTCTATCACGCCGATCTCATCGGCCTCGATGTAAGGGACGATACGGGCGTCATCGGCAGGGTCGTCGCCGTGCATAATTTCGGTGGCGGCGACATACTCGACGTCACGCTTGCCGGTCGCAAGGGCGTGCTGATCCCGTTCACGCAGGCCGCGGTGCCGCATGTCTCGATCGCCGACGGATTCGTTGAGGTCAACCCTCAGGCGGCGGGGCTGGTCGAAGACGAAGAAGGCGACGAAGCGCCCAGGGATGCCGGCTTCGACCCGAAGGGTCGGCCGCGCGGACCGAAGGATGCCGGGGGCAATCGGTGAGCTTTGCCGCCTCGGTGCTGACGCTCTATCCGGAGATGTTTCCGGGCGCGCTCGGCCTGTCGCTGGCCGGCCGCGCGCTGGAGGCCGGAACTTGGTCGCTCGAAGCGATCCAGATCCGCGATTTCGCCACCGACAGGCATCGCACCGTCGACGACACGCCGGCCGGCGGCGGCGCCGGCATGGTGATGCGCGCCGATGTGCTGGCCAAGGCCATCGACCACGCCGCGCCTCCGGGTGATAAGCGCCCAAGGCTGCTGATGAGTCCGCGCGGCAAACCGCTGACGCAAGCGCGCGTGCGCGAGCTCGCCGCCGGCCCGGGCGCGGTCATCCTGTGCGGCCGCTTCGAAGGCGTCGACCAGCGGCTGATCGAGGCGCGGGGACTGGAGGAGGTCTCGGTCGGCGATTTCATCCTGTCGGGCGGCGAGCCGGCAGCACTTGTGCTGCTCGATGCCGTGGTGCGGCTGCTGCCGGGCGTCATGGGCAATGCCGTCTCGGGCGAGGAAGAAAGTTTCGAGAACGGGCTGCTCGAGCATCCGCATTACACGCGGCCGCAGGAATTCGAAGGCAGGCCGATACCCGACGTGCTGATTTCCGGCAACCACAAGAAGATTGCAGAATGGCGTCGCGCGGAGGCCGAGAAGCTGACGCGGGAACGGCGGCCTGACTTGCTGCGCGCTCAGCCCTTGGTGAAATAATAAAAGGCCAGGAACAGGCCAACGGCGACGACGAAGCCGCGCACGACGCCCTGCGGCACGCGCTTGGCGATCCAGACGCCGGCATAGCCGCCGAGCGCGCCGCCCGGGATCATGACGATCGCCTGCGGCCAGGCGACAACGCCGCCCGAAACGAAGACCAGGATGGCGATGGCTGCGATCACCACGGCCAGCATGTTCTTCAGCGCGTTGAGCCGGTGGTAGTCGCCGGCCTGCGTCAGGCCGAGCATCGCCAACATCATCACGCCCATGCCGGCGCCGAAAAAGCCGCCATAGACGGAGGTCGCGAACTGGGCGAGCGATCCGGCGAATGAGCCGACCTTGGCTTCGGCCCCAGGCTTGGGCGCCGGTTTCAGCCACGGCCCGGCGGCGAACAGCGCGGTGGCGGCGATCAGCAGCCAGGGCACCAGCGCGCGGAAGGACGGGTTGGAGAGCGCAAGCAGGATCAGCGAGCCGACCAGCGCGCCGAGGGCCGAGATGACGCAGAGCAGCAGCGCCTGGCGCCAGAAATGCCTGATGTCGTCGAGATAGGCGAGCGTCGAGGTGATATAGCCGGGAAATTGCGTCACCGAGGAGGTAGCATTGGCGACAATCGGCGGCAGGCCGACCAAGCTCATGGCGCCGAAGGTGACGAAGGTGCCGCCGCCGGCGACGGCATTGACCGCGCCGGAGACAAAACCCGAGAGAAAGAGCAAGGCGGCATCGAAAAAAGTCATTTCCCCGCTTAGGAAGCTTGCGAGCCGCGCGCAACCCGGCACGGCCGCAGTAAGTGTGGGCCATGGGCGCAAATATGCCGCAACGCCCTTGTCTTGATGCATGTCGGGGTCCCCGAACCGCGCGCACTTCCGGGCGACATGCATTAGGGCGTGACAAAGCGGCAAAATGGCTGTATGTGCCCGCCCGAACCGGAAGAACAATCTTTCGGACCCGTCAACAAGTGCGGTGTAGCCGTCCCTGCCCGGTGTTTCGACAAAGGGCATAGCCGAGCGGTCATTGGAACTGCAAGGCGAGCTGAGGACGCTCTGACTGTCGGAAGAACAAGAAGTGGATATTTGAGATGGATCTCATTCGTCAGCTCGAGGCCGAACAGGCCGCCAAGATCGAAGCCAAGCGCAAGCTGCCCGAATTCCAGCCTGGCGACACCGTGCGCGTCCAGGTGCGCGTCACCGAAGGCACCCGCACCCGCGTCCAGGCCTATGAGGGCGTCGTCATCGCCCGCGCCGGCTCGGGCTTCCAGGAGAATTTCACCGTACGCAAGATCTCCTATGGCGAAGGCGTGGAGCGCGTTTTCCCGGTCTACTCGCCGATGGTCGAGGGCGTCGAGATCGTGCGCCGCGGCAAGGTTCGCCGCGCCAAGCTCTATTATCTGCGCGACCGTCGCGGCAAGTCGGCCCGCATTTCGGAAAACACCGGCGTGCGCGCCCGCAAGCTGAACGACGAAGAACGTGATGCGCTGAACGCCGAGCGCGCCCGCATCGAGGCCGAGAAGGTCGCCGCCGCCCAGGCGCTGGCCGCCGAGACGGCCGCCAAGGAAGCCGCCGAGAAGAAGGCTGCCGCCGAGGCCGCTTCGGCCGAATAAGGTTTCTGCCAGACAGGTTCTGGAAAGGCGGCTTCGGCCGCCTTTTTTCGTTGTGCAGCTGTCGCAAGCGTGCGGAATTTGATCGAAGCCTTCGCGTTTCGAAACCATCCTTGAAGAGCACTGGATTGCGCATTCACGCGCCGCGGCAGTGCGGAGCGGCTTGCAAGGCGTATGCGGCAAGCTAAAGTCGGCGCCGGATTTTCTCTTGGCGCGTGAACATCGCGCGGCCAATCATCTTCGGGGAGTTTGTCATGACCAAGTCGAAACTGCTGCTGGCCGCCATGGTGGCCTGGCTTCTCGCGCCTGTCGCGGCGCTCGCCGATACGCTGCCCGATCTCGGCGGCAAAAAGGTCGTGGTGGTGACGGAAAACGCCTATCCGCCGCTGCAGTTCATCGACAAGAAGACCGGCAAGCAGATCGGCTGGGAATATGACGCGATGGACGAGATCGCCAAGCGGCTGAACTTCAAGGTCGAGTACCAGAACACCTCCTGGGACGCGATGATCCAGGCGGTTTCCGACAACCAGTACAACATCGGCATGACCGGCATCACCATCAAGGACGACCGCAAGGAGAAGGTCGACTTCTCTGATCCTTATATGCGCTCGGAGCAGTTCATGCTGGTGCGCGGCGACGAAAGCCGCTTCTCCGACGCCAAGAGCTTCGGTGCCTTCAAGGACGGGCTGATCGGCGCCCAGCCCGGTACCACGCCCTTCTACACCGCCGTCTACAGCGTGCTCGACGGCAATGAGCAGAACCCGCGCATAAAGCTGTTCGAGACGTTCGGCGCGACCGTGCAGGCGCTGAAATCGGGCGACGTCGACGTGGTGCTCACCGACGGCACCGCCGGCCAGGGCTATGTCGATGCCTCCGAAGGCAAGCTCAAGCTGATTGGCGGACCGCTCGGCACCGAGGACTTTGGGTTCATCTTCCCGAAGGGCTCGGACCTGGTGAAGCCGGTCAACGCCGCCATCGCCGCGCTCAAGGCCGACGGCACGTTCGACAAGCTCAACAAGAAGTGGTTCCTCGATTACAAGATGGGGCAGTAGGCGCTGTTGCTGCCAATGATGCGCGACAGTGGCGGGCCGGAGCTTGCAAAGGCCTCATTCCTTGACACCCCCCTCTGTCCTGCCGGACATCTCCCCCGCAAGGGGGGAGATTGGCAGCTTAGCCGATGGCGCTCGTCCTTCAGCGTTGGAGATTGGCGAAAGTCTACACGACATCTGATCTCCCCCCTTGCGGGGGAGATGCCCGGCAGGGCAGAGGGGGGTGTGCCGGAACGCGACCTTCGCAACTATCTTGCCGGCACCGCCTGATGCCGACACCCACCTCCAAACCCGAATTCCCCTGGTGGCTGGCCGCCGCCCTCGTGCTGGCATTGGCCGCCGCCATCGCAATCGCCTCCAGCGACCTCTATGCGCAAGTCTTCGCTACCGTCGCCAAGGGCATCGGCATCACCATCTTCGTCACCGCGGTCGCTTTCGCTTTAGCCTCCGCCTTCGGGCTTGGCATCGCGCTGATGGCGCTGTCGGGATCGCAGTGGCTGCGCCAGACCGCGCGCTTCTATGTCGAGATCATCCGCGGCGTGCCGATCCTGGTGCTGTTGTTCTGGATCGCCTTTGCCGGCGCGCCGGCCTTCGTCGCCGCCTGGAATGCACTGACCACGCCGCTGCAGGGCGCCGGCCTGATGGGCGAGCTGCTGGTGCGCGACGTCTCGCTGCTCTGGCGCGCCATCATGGCTTTGACCATCGGCTACTCGGCCTTCATCTCGGAAGTGTTCCGCGCCGGCATCCAGTCGGTCGAGAAGGGCCAGATCGAGGCGGCCAAGGCGCTCGGGCTCAGCCGAGTCCAGCGCTTCCGGCTGATCGTCTTCCCGCAGGCGATCCGCACCATCCTGCCGCCGCTCGGCAACGACTTCGTCGCCATGGTCAAGGATTCCTCGCTGGTCTCGGTGCTCGGCGTCGCCGACATCACCCAGATGGGCAAGGTCTATGCCGCAGGCTCCTTCCGCTTCTTCGAGACCTATTCGATCGTCGCCTATATCTATCTGATCCTCACCGTCGGCCTGTCGCTGGCGCTGCGGGCGCTGGAACAGCGGCTGCGCCGCCAGCATCAGCAATAGCCGGCTGGAAAAGTCCGCTACCTCTTTGTTTGACGCAATTCCGGACGGAAAACCGGTTCCCACTTTTCCTGGAATTGCTCTAGCTTGGGTCATGTGCATCCGGCGGAGGAGACGCCCATGAATTTCGACAAAGCCAATGCGGCGCTGGATTCCGTCTATTCGGCCGATTCGCCGGAAGGGCTCGCAAAGGCCTATGCCGACTGGGCGGCGACTTACGACAGCGAGACCGCCTCGCTGGGCTACCTTCTGCCTTTCCTCATCGCCGCCTGGGTGGCGCGGCACGTGCCGGCGGGCGAAGGCCCGTTGCTCGACGCCGGCTGCGGCACGGGCTTGTCGGGGCCGTCGCTGAAGGCTCTGGGCTATGGCGACATCGCCGGGCTCGACCTCTCCGACGACATGCTGAAGATCGCCGGCAGCCGTCAGGCCAATGGCAAGCCGGCCTATAGCGAGCTGAAGAAAGCGATGCTCGGCGGCCCGCTGCCTTGGCCCGACCGGCATTTCCGCGCCTTCTTCTCGACCGGCGTCTTCACCATCGGCCACGCGCCGGCTTCGGGCCTGCATGAGCTGGTGCGCATTACCAAGAGCGGCGGCCACGCCATTTTCACGGTGCGCGACCAGGTTTTCGAGAGCGGCGGCTTCCAGGCAGTGTTCGACGAGCTGGCAGAGGCGAGGAAATGGCGCTTGGTCGAGGAAAGTCCGTGGTTCCGCTGCTATGCCATCGGCGATCCGGACGCGCTGGTGAAGACGTTTGTGTTCGAGGTGGTGTGAGCGCAGCCTTCACCTTCTCCCCTTGTGGGAGAAGGTGGCCGCGAAGCGGCCGGATGAGGGGTGCTCCAGGCAAAACCAGCGTCTCACTCCGCTGGAACACCCCTCATCCGTCTCGGCGCTGCGCGCCGATCCACCTTCTCCCACAAGGGGAGAAGGGGAAGTCGCGCTAATTGCCGAAAAGCCAAAACATTGCTATCTACCGCGCCATGGAAAAGCTTTTCAGCGATCCGGCCTATAAGGGTTTCGTGCTGCAGGACAGAAAGCGCCTGCCGTCGCGTTTCTCCGCGCGCGTCTGCGGCGCGCTCACCAGCCGACTTCGCTGAACCGACCGATTGCAGTCGTCGCGCCGGATTGCCGGCGTCCTTTTCCCATTCTCATATCGACGGATTTACGCACATGAGCGCACCGCGCACCCTCTACGACAAGATCTTCGACGACCACACGGTCGACCGCCAGGACGACGGCACCTGCCTGCTCTATATCGACCGCCACCTCGTGCACGAGGTCACCAGCCCGCAGGCCTTCGAAGGCCTGCGCATGAGCGGCAGAAAAGTCCGGCATCCGGAAAAGACGCTGGCCGTCGTCGACCATAACGTGCCGACCTCGCCCGAGCGCAAGTTCGGCATCAAGAACGAGGAAAGCCGCATCCAGGTCGAGGCGCTCGCCAGGAATGCCAAGGATTTCGGCATCGATTATTATTCCGAGAACGATATCCGCCAGGGCATCGTCCACATCATCGGGCCCGAGCAAGGCTTCACGCTGCCCGGTATGACCATCGTCTGCGGCGACAGCCATACCTCCACGCATGGGGCGTTCGGCGCGCTTGCGCATGGCATCGGCACGTCCGAGGTCGAGCATGTGCTGGCGACGCAAACGCTGATCCAGCGCAAGGCCAAGAACATGCTGGTGCGCGTCGACGGCCAGCTGCCGGAAGGCGTCACCGCCAAGGACATCATCCTCGCCATCATCGGCGAGATCGGCACCGCCGGCGGCACCGGCTACGTCATCGAATATGCCGGCGAAGCGATCCGCTCGCTGTCGATGGAAGGCCGCATGACGATCTGCAACATGTCGATCGAAGGCGGCGCCCGCGCCGGCCTGATCGCGCCGGACGAGACGACCTTCGCCTATGTCAAGGACAAGCCGCGCGCCCCGAAGGGCGCCGCCTGGGATGCGGCGCTCGCCTATTGGAAGACGCTGCAGTCCGACGAAGGCGCGCATTTCGACAAGGTCGTGGTGCTCGACGCGCAGAAGCTGCCGCCGATCGTCTCCTGGGGTTCTTCGCCCGAGGACGTCGTCTCGGTGCAGGGCACTGTGCCCGATCCGCAAGAGATTGCGGACGAGAACAAGCGCACCTCGAAGATCCGCGCGCTCGACTATATGGGGCTGACGCCCGGAACCAAGATCACCGACATCGAGCTCGACCGCGTCTTCATCGGCTCCTGCACCAATGGCCGCATCGAGGACTTGCGCGCCGCAGCCAAAGTGGTCGAGGGCAAGAAGGTCAACCCGCGCGTCAATGCCATGATCGTGCCGGGTTCGGGCCTGGTCAAGGAACAGGCGGAGGCCGAGGGCCTCGACAAGATCTTCGTCGCCGCCGGCTTCGACTGGCGCGAACCGGGCTGCTCGATGTGCCTGGCCATGAACGACGACCGGCTGAAGCCGCATGAACGCTGCGCCTCGACCTCGAATCGCAATTTCGAGGGCCGGCAGGGCTTCAAGGGCCGTACCCACCTGGTATCGCCGGCAATGGCGGCGGCGGCGGCGATCGCCGGCCACTTCGTCGACATCCGCGACTGGAAGTAACAGCCGGCCGCGTCTCTCAACAAAGGCCCGGACAGGACGTCCGGGCCTTTTGCGTTCAGCGATCTATCTGCGGATGATCTCGTGAAATTCCTCGCGCCGGCCGGGCTCGTCGGCGGCGACGACCAAGGCCAGCTGCCGCTCGTCGAAGATCCTGAACCACTCGTCCCACTCCACGAGCTCGTAGCCGCCGCTGTTGATCGGACGCTCCGGGCGGTCGGTGTCTTCATAGGCCTGCTGCCCAAAAACCAGCCGCAGCATGGGCTGCGTTCCGGCTTCGGGCGAGACGTCGACGATGGCCGGGAAGCCGGCGCGCGCCGCCGCCCAGGAGCGGATTTCATCGTGGTTCGTCAAAGTGATCGTGCCCGCCATCTCGATCGTCTCCCGTCTGGCGTCTCCTGTCTGGCCGGACAACGCAGCTCCGGCAGGCCGGTTCCGCGTGGCATGCGATGTATCTATCGAGACTTAACCGCTTGTTTGGGCTTGCGTCCTAGTATCTCCCGTTGGGTAAGTTGGGAAAAGTCGCAGTCTTTTGGACACCGGTCTGCTCATAGCGCTGCTCAATCCGACGATAGCGCTGGCGCTCGGCGCTGCGTTCCTCGTGCTGTGGTCCTATCAGCGCCATCGACCGTATCTGGCTGTGCTCGGCGCGAGCTACTGCCTGTCGGCGCCGGGTTTCCTGCTGCAATATTTCACGCTTCCGATCGGCGTGGCGCTGACCAAACTCGTTTCCAACATCTGCTTCACGATCGCGGCCTGCTGCCTCTCCAGCGCGATCATCGCGCGCTACGGGCGGCGCGTGCCCTATGTCGGGATCGGCATCGTGACCGGCGGCGGGCTCGCCGCCTTCATCTGGTTCATGTTCGTCCAGCCGGACCTCACTTGGCGCGTGCTTGTCATGAATTTCGGCTTCGGCGCGCTCAGCCTGCTGGTCGGCGCCGAGCTGAGAACGGTGCGCCACAACGGCCCAACCGAGAAAATCCTGCTCGTGCTGTCGCTGCTTTCGGGACTGAACTTCATCGCCCGCACGCTGGTCGTCGTCATCGCGCACGGGCCGTTCCCCAGCTATGACGGCTTCTACGGCTCGTCCTACTGGACGACGGCGCTGCTTTCGCACGCGCTGTTGTCGCTGCTGATCGCGCTTAGCCTGTTCACGGCAGCGGCGCTCGACGTGATGAAGACATTGAAGGCCGAGACCCATACCGACCCGCTCTCGGGCATCCTCAATCGCCGCGGCTTCGAGGAGAGGGCGACCCTCTTGCTCGACCAGTGCGGCAAGGCCGGATTTCCCGTCGCTCTGGTGCTTGCCGATCTCGATCATTTCAAGGCGCTGAACGACCAGCACGGCCATGAGGCAGGCGACCGGGTGATCGCCGACTTCGCCGCCAAGCTGCGCTCCGCCACCGGCGCGCGCGGGGCTGCCGGCCGCATCGGCGGCGAAGAGTTCGCCGTGCTTCTGCCGCTCAGCGACCTGGGGGCGGCAAGGCTCTTTGCCGAAGCGATCCGCGCCTTCTATTCGGCCGGCGCGATCGAGGGCCTGCCGCCAGGCGTCAGGGTGACCGCCAGCTTCGGCGTCGCCGCCCGCTCCGGCAGGGAAGGGCTGATGCCGTTAATGCGGCGCGCCGACGAGGCGCTTTACAAAGCCAAGAAGAATGGCCGCGACAGCGTGCGGCTTTCCTATGAGAGACCTGAAACCGCCTTCGCTGCCGAGCCGCTCGCCGTCGGCTGATACATCCAGGCCCGGCGCAACCCCCTGCTAGTCCAGAAGGCGATCGCAACGTTCGCGATTGCCCGACGCTCCTGCAATTTCGTCATCCTCGGGCTTGACCCGAGGATCCATGCCGTTACCTCCGTCGTAGAATGCTGCGGCGCAAATTCCGTAACCGCCGCAACGCCTTAATGGAACGGCATGGTTTCTAGGGTCTGCGCGCGTCGCTCCGCTCCTTGCTTCGCCCTAGAATGACGACAGGCCGGGCCTTGCCGGCCGCGATTGCGTGCGCGTGTCCGGCTGTGGCGGAGCCAAAAGCCGACGGCCTTCAGCGGCAAGGATTGAGATTGGGCATCTCGCCGTCGGAAAGCCCGTACATATAGGAACGGCCCTTGACCAGCACCGGCGGCTGGTAGCAGCCGGGCGCGCCAGCCTCGTCCGCATCGTCATAGATCACATCCGGCTGGCCGCCGGTGTATTGGGAAAGTTCTTTCGCGAGCTTGCCTTCGCCGACAATGATGCGCTTGTAGCCGGCGGCGCTGTCGATGACGAGATTGCCGAAGGAATCGGCATAGACGCGGTCGTGATGGCGCAAGCCGGCCTCGGCCGGCGCGGCGATCGCCAGCGCCGCCAGCGTTGCGGCCGCGAGGCTTATCCGCCCTGAATTCGAACGCATGTTGCTCTCCCTGGTCGGCGCGCAGATCGCGCGCCTGGAATCCGGTTCGAATCGGAAATTAACCCTTTCTTAACCTTTGTTAAGAGGCGGGAGGCTTTCGGCGCCGCTTCTCAAGGAACATGGTTAATTTTCGAGGATCGAGCTCCATCAGGCGACGGGCGCGGTTCTGGATAGCCGGCTGACCCAGGGTCAACTTGATCTTGCGGCGCTGCATGGCTACAGCGGTCCGCCGTCTCACGGAAAGGGCAACCGCCTATCTCGTTGTTTCGATGCAATTCCGGACGGAAGGCCATGGCGAAGGCGCCGAACCCAACCGTTCACACTTTTCCTGGAATTGCTGTAGCGTGCCGCACACGAAAGGGCAGCGCATGAGCTTTGGCTGCACGGTTCGAGTGTCGATCGCCATCCCGCTGCTTCTGGCGGCCGCCGCCTGCGTGCCGCAGGACGGCGCGCCGAAGGTGGCGAATGCCGCGGCGCCCGCCGCCTCGCCTGCTCCTCCCCCGCAATCCGCCGCACCCGCGACGACGCCGCCAGCTGCAACGCCCGCCATACCTGCAACGGCCCCGGCAGTCACAACGGCGCCAGTACCTGCGAGGGCGAAGGCGCCTGCAACGCCTGCGCCCGCAACCAGGATCGTCACCGACCTTACCGTGCCGCGTTCCGGCGTCGGCACGGCCACCTACAGATGCGGCAATGGCGGCCTGATCACCATCCAGAATCTGGGCAACGCATTGCGCGTCATGCGGCCCGATGGCACGGCCGAAGAGTTCGCGGCCTCGCCCGCCAACCAGAGCAGCCGCTACCAGGAAGCAGCGACCCATGACGCAATCGTGATCGACGGACGCGAGGCGCTGGTGATGAAGAGGGGATCTACCCCGCAGACTTGCAGGCGCTGAGGTGCGCGATATTCGGGAGAGGCCGGCCCCGCCCGGATCCCGACCCGCCCGGCCGCCGCGTCGGTCATCTGATTGCTGCGCTGCAGCGAACGCTGCGCCGGCTTCGAAACAGCCGCTAATCGATTGAAGCGCGCGGCCCTCAATTTGTCAGACTAAATGATGTTTCCAAAACGATTTTCCGGCTTTGACGCGGTGCAAAAAGAGCATTAGAAACCGGCTGTCCGGAGCCACATATGAGGGCGGCAAAGGCCGCATCGCGGCTCCAGGATGCCGATCTGGGGGAGCCATGAGCAAATCACCAGCCACCCGCGCAGTTGCCAGACGTGAACGGCCGCTCTCGCCGCATCTGACGATCTACCGGCCGCCGATCACGATGACGATGTCGATCATCCATCGCATCACCGGCGGCGCGCTTTATTTCGGAACGCTCCTGGTGGCGGCGTGGCTGATCGCCGCTGCGAGCTCGCAGGCCGCCTTCGACTGGGTCAACTGGGCCTTCGGCTCCTGGCTCGGCCGGCTGGTTCTGTTCGGCTACACCTGGGCGCTGATGCACCACATGCTGGGCGGGCTGCGCCATCTTATCTGGGACACCGGCGCGGGACTGGAAAAACACACCGCGTCCAGGATCGCCTGGGCCACGCTCGCCGGTTCGATCGTGCTGACGCTGCTGATCTGGATCGCCGGCTATATGGCGCGGGGAGCTTTGTGATGAGCGCCAACAATTCGGACATGCGCACGCCGCTGGCGAAGGTCCGCGGCCTCGGTTCGGCCCGCGAGGGCACCGGTCATTTCTGGCGGCAGCGGCTGACCGCCATCGCCAACATTCCTTTGATCCTGTTCTTCGTCGGCTTCCTCATCGCGGTCAACGGCCATGACTACACGGATGTGCGGGCGGCGCTTGCGAACCCGTTCGTGGTGGTCATGCTCGGGCTGGTGCTGATCTCGCCGCTTTACCACATGCGCATCGGCATGCAGGTGATCATCGAGGATTACGTGCATGGCGAGGGCATGAAGTTGGCGCTGATCGCGCTCAACACCTTCTTCTGCGTGGCAGTCGGCGTCGCTTCGCTGTTTGCCCTGCTCAAACTCGCATTCGGAGGCTGACGTCTTGGCCAACGCAAATACAGCCAGCACGGCTTCCGCCTATACTTTTGTCGACCACAAGTTCGACGTCGTGATCGTTGGCGCCGGCGGCGCCGGCCTGCGCGCCACGCTCGGCATGGCCGAGCAGGGGCTGCGCACGGCCTGCATCACCAAGGTTTTCCCGACGCGCTCGCATACCGTCGCGGCGCAAGGCGGCATCGCCGCCTCGCTGTCGAACATGGGGCCGGACTCCTGGCAATGGCACATGTACGACACCGTCAAGGGCTCGGACTGGCTGGGCGATGTCGACGCCATGGAATACATGGTGCGCGAGGCGCCGGCCGCCGTCTACGAGCTCGAGCATTATGGCGTGCCGTTCTCACGCACCGAGGAAGGCAAGATCTACCAGCGGCCGTTCGGCGGCCATATGATGAACTATGGCGACGGTCCGCCGGTGCAGCGCACCTGCGCGGCCGCCGACCGCACCGGCCACGCCATCCTGCACACGCTCTACGGCCAATCGCTGAAGAACAACGCGCAGTTCTTCATCGAATATTTCGCGCTCGACCTGATCATAGAGCCGGACGGCACCTGCACCGGCGTCGTGGCCTGGAACCTCGACGACGGCACAATCCATCGCTTCTCGGCCAAGATGGTGGTGCTGGCGACCGGCGGCTATGGGCGGACCTATTTCTCCGCCACCTCGGCGCATACCTGCACCGGCGACGGCGGCGGCATGGCGGCCAGAGCCGGGCTGCCGCTGCAGGACATGGAGTTCGTGCAGTTCCATCCGACCGGCATCTACGGCGCCGGCTGCCTGATCACCGAGGGCGCGCGCGGCGAAGGCGGCTATCTCGTCAATTCCGAGGGCGAGCGCTTCATGGAGCGCTACGCGCCGTCGGCCAAGGACCTCGCCTCGCGCGACGTCGTCTCGCGCTGCATGACGCTGGAGATCCGCGAGGGCCGCGGCGTCGGCAAGAACAAGGACCACATCTTCCTGCATCTCGACCATCTTGACCCGGCGGTGCTGCACGAGCGGCTGCCGGGTATTTCCGAGTCGGCCAAGATCTTCGCTGGCGTCGACCTCACCAAGGAGCCGATCCCGGTGCTGCCGACGGTGCACTACAATATGGGCGGCGTGCCGACCAATTACTGGGGCGAGGCGCTCAATCCGACCTTCGACAATCCGGACCGCGTGTCGCCCGGCCTGATGGCGGTCGGCGAGGCCGGCTGCGCCTCGGTGCACGGCGCCAACCGGCTCGGCTCCAACTCGCTGATCGACCTCGTCGTGTTCGGCCGCGCGGCGGCGATCCGCGCCGGCCATGTGATCGACCGCAAGTCGGCGATCCCGTCGCCCAACGCGGCCTCGGTCGAGAAGATCATGGAGCGCTTCGACAGGCTGCGCCACGCCAACGGCTCGACGCCGACGGCCGTGCTGCGCGAGAAGATGCAGCGCGCCATGCAGGAAGACGCCGCCGTATTCCGCACGCAGGAATCGCTGGAGAACGGCTGCAGGCGCATTTCGGAACTCTGGCGCGAGCTCAAGGACATCAAGGTCACCGACCGCTCGATGATCTGGAATTCCGACCTCGTCGAGACGCTGGAGCTGGAAAACCTGATGGCCAACGCCATCACCACGGTCTACGGCGCCGAGGCGCGCAAGGAGAGCCGCGGCGCGCATGCGCGCGAGGATTTCTCGGCGCGCGACGACGCCAACTGGCGCAAGCATACGCTGGCCCATCTGAGCGAGGACGGCAAGGTGACGCTGACCTACAGGCCGGTGCATACCGAGCCGCTGCTGGCGGAAAAGGACGGCGGCATCAGCCTGGCCAAGATCGCGCCGAAGGCGCGGGTGTACTGATCATGGCGCTCGCGGCCACCGGATATTCCGGCACGCCTCTTCCGGCCAAGCTCGGCCTGAAGGACGGCATGGTCGCCGCTTTCATCGCGTTGCCGCCGGAACTCGATGAACTGACCGAGGCGGTATCCTTTGCCGGCATCGACCGGCTCGCCGAGTGGTCGGCGATCTCGGGCAGCCGGAAATATGACGCCGTGCACGCCTTCACGCGGCAACGCGCCGAGATCGAGGACGGCCTGGCCGGCATCGAGACCGCGATCAAGCGCGACGGCATGGTCTGGGTCTCCTGGCCGAAGAAGGCGTCGCAAGTGCCGACCGACGTCACCGAGGCCGTGATCCGCGCCGAGGCGCTGAAGCGCGACCTAGTCGACGTCAAGGTCGCCGCCGTGAACGAAATCTGGTCCGGGCTGAAGCTCGTCATCCGAAAGGACCGCAGGTAATGGTCGAACTCACGCTTCCCAGGAACTCGAAGGTCCAGCAAGGCAAGACCTGGCCGAAGCCGGAAGGCGCGACCAACCTGCGCGAATACCGCGTCTACCGCTGGTCGCCGGACGATGACGCGAACCCGCGCATGGACACCTATTTCGTCGACATGGACGATTGCGGGCCGATGGTTCTCGACGCGCTGTTGTGGATCAAGAACAAGATCGATCCGACGCTGACGCTGCGCCGTTCCTGCCGCGAAGGCATTTGCGGCTCCTGCGCCATGAACATCGACGGCTCCAACACGCTGGCCTGCACCAAGGGCGTCGAGGATATTTCCGGCGCGGTGAAGATCTATCCGCTGCCGCATATGCCGGTGATCAAGGACCTGGTGCCCGACCTCACCAATTTCTACGCCCAGCACGCCTCGATCGAGCCGTGGCTGAAGACGGTCTCGCCGACGCCCGCCAAGGAATGGCTGCAGAGCCATGAGGACCGCGAGAAGCTCGACGGGCTTTACGAATGCATCCTGTGCGCGTGCTGCTCGACCTCCTGCCCGAGCTACTGGTGGAACGGCGACCGTTATCTCGGCCCGGCCACGCTGCTGCAGGCCTATCGCTGGCTGATCGACAGCCGCGACGAGGCGACGGGCGAGCGGCTCGACAATCTCGAAGACCCGTTCCGGCTCTATCGCTGCCACACCATCATGAACTGCGCGCAGACCTGCCCGAAGGGGCTCAATCCCGCCAAGGCGATCGCCGAGATCAAGAAGATGATGGTGGAGAGAAGGGTATAGTTCTCGCGGCCTTACTCGCAGGTAGCGATCCTTCGCGCCCCCTCTGTCCTGCCGGACATCTCCCCCACAGGTGGGGAGATTGGCCGTCACCGCGGCTTTCGCCAATCTCCAAGGTTGAAGGATGAGGCGCCGTCGGCGAAGCTGCTAGTCTCCTCCCAAGTGGGGGAGACGTCCGGCAGGACAGAGGGGGGCGCTGTCCCGCCAGCGTCAGAAAGGATAGGCAACCCATGACCGATCTCCCCGTCCTCTCACCCGTCGAAGCCCGAGTCCTCGGTTCCCTGATTGAGAAGAAGGAACTGACGCCGGACGTCTATCCACTGACGCTCAACGGCGCGCACGCCGCCGCCAACCAGAAGACGGCGCGCGAGCCTGTCATGGCGCTGGAGCTGACCGAGATCCGGCGGGCGCTGAGCACGCTCGAGCAGAAGGGGCTGGTGCGCCAGGTCTTCGCCTCGCGGGTTGAGCGCTACGAGCATCTGATGGCGCAGCGCTTTTCGCTGACCACGCCGCAGATCGCGGTGATCGGGCTGCTGCTGTTGCGCGGTGCGCAGACGGCGCATGAATTGCTCGCCCGTTCGGAACGCATGGCGCGCTTTGCCTCGATCGAGGAGCTGCGCGGCAATCTCGACCTGATGATCGGCCGTCGTCCGCCGCTGATCGAGCTGCTCGAACGCGCGCCCGGCCAGCGCGAGGAGCGCTATGTGCATCTGCTGAGTGGTCCGGTGGAAGCGGCAGCGGTGGCGGCGGCGCCCTGGCAGCCGGCGGCGACATCTTCGGACACCGACCTCGAGGCGCGGGTCAAGGCGCTGGAGGAAGAGGTCGCTGGGTTGCGCGCCAAGATTGAGGCGCTGGGCGGTTAGCTCACTGGAAAGGCTGGCGCGAGCCGCCCCCCTCTGTCCTGCCGGACATCTCCCCCTCAAGGGGGGAGATTAGCAGTTCCGGCGCCGGCGCCCTTCTTTCACCGTCGGCGATTGGCGAAAGCCGACGCGACATCTGATCTCCCCCCTTGAGGGGGAGATGCCCGGCAGGGCAGAGAGGGGGGCGAAGGATCGCTACCCGCGAAACTGATCACCCCAATTTCGCATCCAACGACACTTTGATCGCCCCCAGCGCCTTCGACACGGGGCATTCGGCCTTGGCCTTCTCGGCCAGCTCCTTGAACTTCGCCGCGTCGATGCCCGGCACCTTGCCGACCAGGGTGATGGCGCTGCCGGTGATGCCGGTGCCGGGCACCAGCGTCACCACGGCCTTGGCGTCGAGCTCGGCGGCCGGCGTGCCGTTTTCGGCCAGGAAGTGCGACAGCTGCATGGCGTAGCAGCCGGCATGCGCGGCGGCGATCAGCTCTTCCGGATTGGTGCCGGATTTCCCGCTCTCGTCCTCGAAGCGCGCCTTGAACGAATAGGGCGTGCCCTTCAAGGTGCCGCTCTGGGTGTCCAGCGTGCCGTTGCCTTCCTTCAGATTGCCTTTCCAGACGGCGTTTGCGGTGCGGTCCATGGAATCCTCCTGCCTTGTCGGGGTTTGCGCCGGCGGGCGCCGACGTTCCCGGGAACTATAGCGCGGGCGCGGCGGAAGACCATCCATGGCCCGGCACGATTGTGCTTGCGCGAGTTGATTCGAAAATTCTCAAAGAAAACGCATGCAAAAATGTCGACTTCCCGTCTGCCCGACCGTCCTGCGGGCGGCCACTCCCGGCCGATGGAGGTTAAGATGGACAATCTGTTTCTTGCGGTCTGGGGAAAGCCCGAGCGAAAAGGGAGGCGACTTGAAGAGTTCTGGCTCGATCCGCCGGCGCTTGGCTTCGGCCGGCTGGCGGCCGCCATCGCCATCATCGGCGTCGCGACATGCCTGCTCGACCATGCGGCGACGGCAGGCAAAACCGGCACCGTCGCCTCCTATAATGCGTCGACGAAAGGAAGCTCGAAATGAAATATGTGCTGCTGGTCTATGGCGAGGAAAAGGACCTCTACGCGCTGACCCCCGAGCGTATGGCCAAGCTCGATGCCGACTCGCTCGGCTATGATCGGGAGCTCGACCGGCAAGGCAAGCTGGTCATCGCGCAGGCGCTGCAGTCGGTGAAGACGTCGAAATCGCTCCGGCGGCGCAAGGGCAAGGTGCTGGTGACTGACGGCCCCTTCGCCGAGACCAAGGAGCAATTGCTCGGCTTCGTCATGGTCGAGGCGGCGGATCTTGCCGAGGCGCTCGACATCGCGGCCAAGATCCCGCTGGCGGAGCTCGGCACGGTCGAGATCAGGGCGATCTACAACGTCCCGGGGTCATAGCCGCCGGTCAGCATGGGCGCGACGCCGGTTGAAGTTGTCTCTTAGGAAACATCTTCAGGGTTTCTTCACCGGCCGCAACCGTTGCGTGTTGAAGCGGTGCCGCGCTTCTTTTATCGTCGCCGCGATTTCGGGGGAATTCGGCATGCCTTTTCTGATCGCCATCCTCGGCCTGCTCGGAGCGGCCGCCATCTGGTGGTACCGGCTGAAATATATGAGCGACGCCGCGCGCGAGGTCGCCGATGTCGTCGGCCGTGTCCAGGGCAACATCCGTCGCAAGAAATTGCGCAATCAGGCCGCGCTCTCACCGCTGACGGCGATCGACGATCCGGTGGTGGCGGCGGCGACGCTGATCACCGCGATCGTCGCAGAGCACGGTCCGGTCCTGCCGCAGCGCGAGGCGGTCATTCGCGAGGTGATCGCGCAGATCGCGGACAGCCAGAAGAAGACCGATGAGGCGGTCGTCTACGCCAAATGGGCCGCTGCGCAGATCGACGACACGACGATCGTCATCGACAAGCTGGCGCCGTTCCTGCGCGAGCGCCTCGATCCGCATGAGCGGGACGACCTGCTCAGGATGTTGAACCGCGTCGCGCAAGGCGGCGGGCAGAGCCTCAGGATCGCCGACCAGCGGATGCTGAGGTTGCGGCAGAAGCTGGGCTTCGAGGTGAACTAGAATTCAGGTGAGGCCGGCCTGCAAATGGTGGCTTCCTGCGCTTCCGGTGCTCACGTACTTCAAGTACGCTCCGCTCCGGTTCTCGGAAGCCGCCATTTTCGACTCGGCCTGACCTGAATTTGCCACGGCGCCACAAGGCGATCAGATCGCCTGACTTCGTGATTGGCCGAAACGCCTCTCGCCTCGTCATTCTATGGTCTGCGCGTCCGCTGCGCTCCCGCTCCGCCCGTGGATGACGACCGTCGTGTAGGCTTCGGCCAGTAAGGCGTTCAGATCGCCTCGCCCTTCAACAGCCTCGGCGTGTCGCCGGAGAGGCCCGAGGCCTGGCGGATGAAGAACTCCTTCAGCCTCGGCATGCGTTCCACCAGCCCCAGCCCGATGTCGCGGACCTGGCGCAGCGGGCCGATGTCGTTTGAGAAGAGGCGGTTCAAGACGTCGGTGGTGATGCCCATCTGCAGCGTGTCGAAGCGGCGCCATTGCTGGTAGCGCTCGAGCACGTCGAGCGCGCCGATATCCTGGCCGAGCCGGTCGGCCTCGACCACCACTTCGGCGAGCGCCGCCACGTCCTTGAAGCCGAGATTGAGGCCTTGGCCGGCGATCGGGTGGATGCCGTGCGCGGCGTCGCCGGCCAGCGCGAAGCGCGGTGCAACGAAGGCGCGGGCGAGCGTCAGGCCGAGCGGCCAGGCGCGCGGCTTGTCGGCAACTCTTATTTCGCCGAGCTTCAGGCCGAAGCGCTGCTCCAGATCGTGCTCGAAGACGAACTCGTCGCCCTCGACCAGCGCCTTGGCATCTTGCGTGCGCTCCACCCAGACGATCGACGAGCGGTTGGTGCCGTCCTTGTCCGGCTTCAGCGGCAGCGTTGCGAAGGGGCCGGCGGGGAGGAAATGCTCCTCGGCGCGGCCGTTGTGCGGGCGCTCATGCGCCACGGTGCAGACGATGCCGGACTGGCCGTATTCCCACTTGACCGTCTTGATGCCGGCCATGTCGCGCAGCTTCGAATTGACGCCGTCGGCGGCGACCAGCAGCCGCGCCTTGAGCGTCGCGCCGTCGGCCAGATGCACGGTGACGCCGGCGCCATTGGTGTCGAAGGCGCTGACCGCCATGCCTTCGATGATGTCGATGCCAAGCTTTTCGGCGCGCCGGCGCAGCGCGCCGTTCAGGTCGCGGTTGGCCACCATGTGGGCGAATGGCTCGCCAGGCGCCACCTCGCCGTCGAAGGTCAAAAACACTGGACGCACCGGGTCGGCGGCGCGCGAATCGGTGATGATCATCTCGGTGATCGCTTGCGCTTCCGGGGCGATCTCTTCCCAGACGCCGAGCTGTTCCAGCATGCGGCTGGCGGCCGCCGCGATGGCCGAGGCGCGGCCGTCTTTCTGCCAGACGCCGGCGGGGGCGGCATCGACGATGGCTATGGCGAGGCTAGGGCGCGCCTGCTTCAGCGACACGGCGGCGGTGAGGCCGACATAGCCGGCGCCGGCGATGAGCACGTCGAGCGGCGCCTCGCGGCTCCCGTTCGCTTCCGCTTCCTTCGGCTTGCGGTCGACCATGGCATCATCCTTTCGCGGCTTCGATCGGCTGCAGTCTGCGGCCTTGACGGCCTGCGCGTCCTGTCCGAAACCGGCCATGGCACATCCTTGAAGGATTTCAGACATGACCGCGGCCATGGACGAGCTTCTCGACATTCTCGATCTCGAGCAGCTCGAACACAATCTGTATCGTGGTCGCAGCCCCAAGGTCGACTGGCAGCGCGTCTTCGGCGGCCAGACCATCGCCCAAGCGCTGGTGGCCGCCCAGCGCACGGTGGAGCCCGAACGCCACGTGCATTCGCTGCACGGCTATTTCATGCGGCCGGGCGACACCAAGCTGCCGATCGTCTACGAGGTCGACCGCATCCGCGACGGCGGCTCCTTCACCACGCGCCGGGTGGTGGCGATCCAGCATGGCCAGGCGATCTTCTCGCTGGAGGCGTCCTTCCAGCAGGACGAGGTCGGGCTCGAGCATCAGCTGCCGATGCCGCGCGACGTGCCGGCGCCCGACACCCTGCTCACACAACGCGAGCTGCTCGGCAAGTTCGGCGAGGCGGTGCCGGAAGGCATCAGGCGCTACTGGGAGCGCGACCGGCCGATCGAGATGAAGCCGGTGATGCTGAAGCACTACACGAGCCGCGAGAAACTGGAGCCGCAGCAGAACATCTGGATCCGCACCACCGGCCCGGTGCCGGAAGACCGCGCCATTCAGGCGGCCGTGCTTGCCTATCTTTCGGACATGACGCTGCTCGACACCTCTACCTTCGCGCATGGCCGCGCCATTTTCGACCGCGACATCCAGGCCGCCAGCCTCGACCACGCCATGTGGTTCCACCGCAGCCATTCGCTGGACGACTGGATTCTCTACAATCAGGACAGCCCGTCGACGCAAGGGTCGCGCGGCTTCACTCGCGGCTCGCTGTTCGCGCGGAATGGGACGCTGATCGCCTCGGTCGCCCAGGAAGGCCTGATTCGGCTGAAACGCTGAGCCGGCTTCAGGCTACTGCCTGGAATACGTGCATTTTCGATTTTTTGCCCATTTTATAAGCAGGCATGCTGCCATGCCCGTGCGCGAATGATGTGCACCGATCGCCCATTCTCTTTGTTTACAATAGGTTAACACCCTGCTTCGGCAATTGGCACGGAGCTTGAATCCTATCGGGCACTCTCCGGCTCCTCGGGATCGGTGAAGGTGTGCAAACGCGGGGGACCGCAACAGCAAAGGGTGAAACCTTATGAAAATCGTGATGGCAATCATCAAGCCGTTCAAGCTCGACGAGGTGCGCGAAGCGCTAACCGCCGTCGGCATCCAGGGCCTGACCGTCACCGAGGTCAAAGGCTACGGGCGTCAGAAGGGGCATACCGAAATCTATCGCGGCGCGGAATACGCGGTCAGTTTCCTGCCCAAGATCAAGATCGAGGTCGCAGTCGGCGCCGACATGGTCGACAAGGCCGTCGAAGCCATCACCGCGGCCGCCAAGACCGGCCAGATCGGCGACGGCAAGATCTTCGTCTTCGGCATCGATCAGGCGGTACGCATCCGCACCGGCGAAACAGACACCGACGCGCTCTAAGCGGCGACCATCCATTCCAACGGAGAGTTCAATGAATATTCCTTCCACCTTGAAGACGACGGGACGCGCGGCCGCTTCGCTCGCGCTCGTGGCCATGAGCACCGTCGCCGCCATCGCGCAGGAGGCCGCCCCGGCAGCTACTGCCGCGGCGCCCGCCGCGCCGGCGCCGGCGCTCGACACCGGCAACACCGCCTGGATGCTGACCTCGACGGCGCTGGTGCTGATGATGACGATTCCCGGCCTGGCGCTGTTCTACGGCGGCATGGTGCGCAAGAAGAACGTGCTCGCCACCATCATGCAGAGCTTCGCCATCACCTGCCTGGTGACGGTGCTGTGGTTCATGTTCGGCTATTCGCTCGCCTTCTCCGACGGCGGCGCCACGAACGCCTATCTCGGCGGCTTCTCGAAATTCTTCCATCACGGCATCACCGTCTCGACGCTTTGGGCGCCGGGCGTGGCGAACATTCCTGAATTCGTCTTCTCGATGTTCCAGATGACCTTCGCCATCATCACGCCGGCGCTGATCGCCGGCGCCTTCGCCGAGCGCATGAAATTCTCGGCGCTGCTGATCTTCATGGGCCTGTGGCTGGTCTTCGTCTACGCGCCGATCGCGCATTGGGTGTGGGGCGGCGGCTTCCTCGGTTCGGCCGGCGTGCTCGACTTCGCCGGCGGCACGGTCGTCCATATCAACGCTGGTGTCGCGGGCCTGGTCTGCGCGCTGGTGCTCGGCAAGCGCGAGGGCTACGGCACCACCAACATGGCGCCGCACAACCTCGTTTATTCGGTGATCGGCGCGTCGCTGCTGTGGGTCGGCTGGTTCGGCTTCAACGCCGGCTCGGAACTGGCTGCCGACGGCCTTGCGGGCGCGGCGATGATGAACACGCAGGTCGCCACCGCCGCCGCGGCGCTGGCCTGGATGTTCGCCGAATGGGTCGTCGCCAGGAAGCCTTCGGTGCTCGGCATCATCTCGGGCGCCGTCGCCGGCCTCGTCGCGGTGACGCCGGCTTCCGGCTTCGTCAACCCGACCGGCGCCTTCATCATCGGCATCATCGCCGGCGTGGTTTGCTACCTCTCGGCGGTCAAGCTCAAGCACGCGTTCGGCTATGACGACTCGCTCGATGCTTTCGGCGTCCACGGCGTCGGCGGCATCGTCGGCGCGCTGCTCACCGGCGCGCTGGCAGATCCGGCGATCAACGCCCTCGGCAAGGACGCCTCGGTCGGCAAGCAGCTCTACGGCATCGCCTTCACCATCCTGTGGACCGCGATCGCCACCTTCGTAATCCTCTACATCGTCAAGGCTCTGGTCGGCCTGCGTCCGTCGACCCAGGAAGAGGTCGAAGGCCTCGACGTCACCCAGCACGGCGAAGTTGTGCCGTAAGGCAGACTTCGCCAAGGGCCGGCGGATCCTCCTCCCGCCGGCCCGGAATTCCTCCCAAGATCCCGTCGTGACGCTCTCGAAAGGGGCTCACGCCTTGAGGCCCGGAACACCCTTCCGGGCCTCCTTTTTGTCGGGCGACCATCCAAGCCATTCGATCACATTCACTTGATCCGTCGGCATGAAACATCAGCCCGTCAGATTCCGTACTGGGATAGCGAGCGTCATCAAGGCGTCAAAACAAGAGGGAAGGAAACCACCTGATGAACATCAAGAACATCGTCCTGGGAGCAATGGCTCTTTCGATGATCAGCGGCGTTGCACTCGCCGGTGCTCTCGATGAGCCGTCCAACATGGCCCCGTTCTTCACCGACTCCAGCATGAAGACCATGAAGCCGGAAGCCGAATTCAAGGCGGCCTGGGCTTCGATGCCGAAGGACAAGCAGGACATGATGATGAAGGAATGTCAGGACGCGGCGATGAGCAAGCCTCACGCCGAATTCTGCGCCAATCTCATGGCCTATGGCGGCGCCAACAAGTGATCGTGGAAGGTCAGGTCCCGGAAGGGCCTGATCCTATCGGCGTTTGAAGACAGGGAGGTGGCGGGCCGCGAGGCCTGCCATCTTTGTTTCCGCGCCATGGTCTCCGCGCCATGCGGGTAAAGGCCCATGGTTAATGCGGCCTTAACCTTCCCCCCGATAGTCTGGCGTTCGAATCTGCCGGAATGCGCCATGCGCCCGGCCAGGCAACGATCACGGGGAAGAGCATGCGTTCAGGCGCTTCAGCACCGCTCGCGCTGACCGATACGGGGCACGGCATCCAGGCATTCGCGCGGCGTCAGGTCGGGCGGCTGGTCGGCGCGGGGCTGTTCCTGTTCACCGCCTTCGGCATTGCCGCTCTAGCCACATGGAATGTCGCCGATCCGAGCTTCTCGCACGCCACCAGCAACGTCGTCACCAACGCCATGGGCTATGCCGGTGCGGTGTTCTCCGACCTCGCCATGCAGTTCTTCGGCCTTGCCGCCGTCGCGGGGCTGGTGCCGGCGGTGATCTGGGGCTTCCTTCTGTTTTCCGCGCGCGGCGTCGACAAATTGCCGAAGCGCGGCTTCGCATGGTTCGGCTTTGCGCTCACCGCCGCAGCCATCGCCGGCTGCGTGACGCCGCCAAACACCTGGCCGCTGCCCACCGGCCTCGGCGGCGTGTTCGGCGACATGGTGCTGAAAATCCCTGGCATCGCGGTCGGCGGTTATCCGAAAGGCCTGTTCGCCAGCATCATAGCGGTCATCCTCGCCGCGCCGATGTTGTGGCTGTTCGCCTATGGCTCGGCGCTGATCGCGCGCAAGAACGGCTTTGCCGTCACGGAGCGCGCCACCCGGCCCGATCCGCGCGAGCAGGACGAGATGCTGTTCGACGAGGATGAGGACGAGGGCGATGAGGGGATACTTGCGCTCGGCGCCATCACCCATTGGTGGCTGTCGTTCCGCGCCTTCCTGCATCGCCGCGCCGAGCGGCGCAGGCGGGAGCGCGACGAGTTCGAACCGCCGATGGAACCGAAGGCAAGCGCCTGGCGGCGCGCGGCCGAGCGGGTCGAATCGGCCGAGTTCGCCGAGGCCCGCATGAGCCCCGGCGGCCGCGCCCGCGTCGAGCCGGAATTCTTCGCCGCCATGGTCAATGACCGCAGCGTTTCGGTCGACCCGGTGGATGAAGACATTTTCGGCGACGAGGAGGACGAAGACGCCGACGTTGACGATTTCGACGACGAGGCGCCCACCCCGCGCCGCGCCGCGCCGGGCGCCAGAGTACAAAATTTCCGCTCCGATGCCGCTACCCGCGTCGCGGCTCCGGCGGCGCGACCCGTGCCGGGCGCCCGCGTCCAGCGCGAGGCGCAGACGTCGCTGATCGGTTCCGACACGTTCGAGATGCCGTCCCTGCATTTCCTGTCCGAGCCGAAGAACATCGCCAAGGATCCAAGCCTGTCGAAGGACGCGCTGGAGCAGAACGCGCGCCTGCTCGAAGGCGTGCTCGAAGATTTCGGCGTCAAGGGCGAGATCATCCATGTCCGCCCAGGCCCGGTCGTCACGCTTTACGAGCTCGAGCCGGCGCCCGGCATCAAGTCCTCGCGCGTCATCGGGCTTTCCGACGACATCGCCCGCTCGATGAGCGCGATCGCCTGCCGCGTCGCCGTCGTTCCGGGACGCAACGCCATCGGCATCGAGCTGCCCAACGCCAAGCGCGAGACGGTCTATCTCAGAGAGATCATGGCCAGCCGGGATTTCGAGACGACCAAGGCCAAGCTGGCGCTGGCGCTCGGCAAGACGATCAACGGCGAGGCCGTCATCGTCGACATCGCCAAGATGCCGCACGTACTGGTCGCCGGCACCACCGGCTCGGGCAAATCGGTCGCCATCAATACCATGATCCTGTCGCTGCTTTACCGGCTGACGCCGCAGGAATGCCGGCTGATCATGATCGACCCCAAGATGCTGGAACTGTCGGTCTATGACGGCATCCCGCATTTGCTCACGCCGGTCGTCACCGATCCGAAGAAGGCGGTCGTCGCGCTGAAATGGACGGTGCGCGAGATGGAGGACCGCTATCGCAAGATGTCCAAGGTCGGCGTGCGCAACATCGACGGCTTCAACGCGCGCGTCCAGCAGGCCGAGAAGAAGGGCGAAAAGATCTCTCGCACCGTGCAGACCGGCTTCGACCGCCAGACGGGCGAGGCGATCTACGAGACCGAGGACCTCGATCTCGAGCCGATGCCTTATATCGTGGTCATCATCGACGAGATGGCCGACCTGATGATGGTGGCCGGCAAGGACATCGAAGGCGCGGTGCAGCGCCTGGCGCAGATGGCGCGCGCCGCCGGCATCCATGTCATCATGGCGACGCAGCGCCCGTCGGTCGACGTCATCACCGGCACCATCAAGGCCAATTTCCCGACCCGCATCTCCTTCCAGGTGACGTCGAAGATCGACAGCCGCACCATTCTTGGCGAGCAGGGCGCCGAGCAGCTGCTCGGCATGGGCGATATGCTCTACATGGCAGGCGGCGGGCGCATCCAGCGCGTCCACGGCCCGTTCGTCTCGGACGACGAGGTCGAGAAGGTCGTCGGACATCTGAAGCTGCAGGGCGTGCCGGAATATCTCGACGCCATCACCGAGGACGACGAGGAAGACGACGAGGACGGTCCGTCGGGCAAGGGCGGTTCCGGCGGCGGCGGCGGCAATTTCGAGGATTCCGATGACCCCTACGACCAGGCGGTGGCGGTGGTGCTGCGCGACGGCAAGGCCTCGACCAGCTACATCCAGCGCCGGCTCGGCATCGGCTATAACCGCGCCGCCTCGATCATCGAGAAGATGGAGAAGGAAGGCATTGTCGGCCCGGCCAATCACGCCGGCAAACGCGAGATCCTGGTGCCGACGGAAGAGGACAAATTCTAGGGTTTGCCGATATTCAGGTGAGGCCGACCTGCAAATGGCGGCTTCCTGCGCTTCCGGTGCTCACGTCCTTTAAGTGCGCTCCGCTCCGGTTCTCGGAAGCCACCATTTTCGACTCGGCCTGACCTGAATCTCGACAAACCCTGGCCCGGTGAGACGCCGAAACGGTTCGGCTAGCAACTCGAAATCATCTTGTGCGTTCATGCGCTGGGGCTGTCTCGCACCGCCAAACTTAGGCCCTAGTGGGAGTCCAGATACTGCCACCACACGAATCACAGAAAGTGACCGGCATGAAGACCCAGACCAAATTCGCCCTCACCCGCCGCCAGGTCCTTGGCCTCGGCCTGATGCTTGGCGGAGCCGCCGCTCTCAATCTCGTGCCGGGCTATCAGCTCGTGGCCGCCGCGCAGGCCGCGGTACCGCCGGCGGCGCAGAAGATCGCCGACCATTTCTCCTCGGTGAAGTCGATGAGCGGCGAGTTCGTCCAGTTCGGGCCGAAAGGCGAGCAGACCGGCGGCAAGTTCTTCCTCGAACGTCCGGGCAAGATCCGCTTCAACTATGACGGATCCTCGAACTTCCGCGTCATCTCCGACGGCAAGTCGGTGGTGATCCTCAATAAGAAGCTCAACACCTCCGACCTCTACCCACTGTCGAAGACGCCGCTGAAATTGCTGCTCGACGACCGGATCGACCTCTCCGGCGGGCGCGTCAAGGCGGTCAAGGAAGAGGACGACCTCACCACCATCAAGCTTTCCGACAAATCGGTGTTCGGCAATGCGACGATCACCATGATGTTCGATCCGAAGACCTACGAGCTGCGCCAGTGGACGATCACCGACGCTCAAGGGAAAGACACGACGGTGATGATCTTCAACGTCAAGGAAGGCGGCAACTTCCCGGCCGACACTTTCGCGATCGACTATACGGCGAACAGAGAGCTCAATACCAAGACCAGGTAGGTCCGCCGATATTCAGGTGAGGCCGGCCTGCGAATGGCGGCTTCCTGCGCTTCCGGTGCTCACGTACTTCAAGTACGCTCCGCTCCGGTTCTCGGAAGCCACCATTCTCGGCTCGTCCTGACCTGAATCTCAGCGAACCTACAACCTGGCGAAGGGCATAGTCCGGCTTGTCTTTACCGCGCGCGGCTGGCACTAGATCGGCGATCTCTTGCCGGACCCCGCCTGAATGCCCTTCACCATCGCCACCTGGAACATCAACTCCGTGCGCCTGCGCATGCCGATCGTCGAGCGGCTCCTGAAAGAGCACGCGCCCGATGTGCTCTGCCTGCAGGAGACCAAGGTTCCCGACGAGCTGTTCCCGGAAAAAGCCTTCCGCAAGGCGGGCTACGAGCACATGCTGTTCCACGGCCAGAAGGGCTATCACGGCGTCGCCACCGTCGCCCGCCGCCCGATCGAGCTGGTCGAAAAGCGACGGTTCTGCGAGATCGATGACAGCCGGCATCTGTCGGTCAGGGTGCAGGCGGGCGGCAAGTCGGTGCTGGTGCATAATTTCTACGTGCCCGCCGGCGGCGACGAGCCGGATCCGGAGATCAACCGCAAATTCAGGCACAAGCTCGATTTCGTCTACGAGATGAACTCCGTACCGGCGAGCGGGGACGAATCGTCCGCCTCGATCCTGGTCGGAGACCTGAACATCGCACCGCAGGAGCACGACGTCTGGTCGCACAAGCAATTGCTCAACGTCGTCAGCCACACGCCGGTCGAGACGACAAATTTCGAGGCGATGCGCACGGCCGGCGGCTGGGTCGACCTGATGCGGCTCAACGTGCCGGCCGAGCAGAAACTCTACACCTGGTGGAGCTATCGCGCGAAAGACTGGCAGGCGTCGAACCGCGGCCGCCGCCTCGATCATGTCTGGTCATCCGCCAATCTGGTGTCGAGCTTTGCCGGCTACGAGATCCTGCAGGCGGCGCGCGGCTGGGAGAAGCCGTCCGACCATGTGCCGGTGATTGCGAAATTTGAATTGGATTGAGGTTGGACGTCGGCGGCTAAGAGACGCAAACCTTCGCGTTCGTCATCCTAGGGCGGAGCGCCGCGTAGCGGCGCGCAGACCCTAGGATCCATTCCGTTACCGGTGCCGAAGGATGCAACGATGCAGAACAAAGAAGCCTTGGGCAGGCCGCTTCGCCCAGAAAACCTCATTCTGCACCGTGGCGGCGCTCAGGCGTCACGGCATGGCAACTGTGTTCACGCGAATGCGGTTTTGTCGCGAATGATA
>NZ_JAIUHV010000012.1:0-200228 GCF_020165285.1 Mesorhizobium sp. CA10 | reverse complement strand
TCCCACTTCAACCATACACCAGAACCAACACACAGGATTCCAGGGTCTACGCGCGTCGCTTCGCTCCTTGCTCCGCCCTAGAATGACGAAGGACAGGTTGACGGGACAGCACGCTCCTCTGTCCTGCCGGGGCATCTTCTCGCAGGGAAGGATTCGCAGTTCCCGGCATCTTAGCCGCGCACCGCGCAAACAAAAAAGGCCGGCAAAGCGCGACCCCATTTATGTCTATCACGGAGATATCAGACGTATCCAGCGTTCAGCCAAAACTTCAGCCACAGCCGAATACCGTTACGCCTCGACCCCCTACCGCTCGTCCTTCAGGCGCCGGCAGAGCTCGTCGAGCTGTTCCAGCGAGCGGTAGTTGATCTTGAGCGTGCCGCCCTTGCCCTTGTGCTCGATGCTGACGATCATGCCGATTGTGTCGGTCATCAGCTTCTCGAGCGCCAGCGTGTCGGGGTCCTTCTCGGGCGGGCTCGCGGGGGATTTCACCTTGGCTGGCGTCGGGCCGGCGGGCATTTGCGCCAAGGCTTCGGCCTGGCGCACCGAAAGCCCTTCCTTGACGATGCGCTTGGCGAGCCCGGCCGGGTCTTCGGCGGTGACCAGCGTTCGGGCGTGGCCGGCCGACAAATCGCCGTCGACCAGCATGTCGTGAATGACGTTAGGCAGCTTCAGCAGTCTCAGCGTGTTGGCGACATGGCTGCGGCTCTTGCCGATCACCTGGCCGAGATCGGCCTGCGTGTAGCCATGCTCGTCGATGAGCTGCTGATAGCCTTGCGCCTCCTCGACAGGATTGAGATCGGCGCGCTGGACGTTCTCGATGATCGCCAGCTCCAGCGCGGTGCGGTCGTTGACGTCGCGCACGATCAGCGGGATTTCGGTCAGACCGGCGCGCTGCGCCGCCCGCCAGCGCCGCTCGCCGGCGATGATCTCGTAGCGGCCGGGCTGCGACGGCGAGGGGCGCGCCACGACCGGCTGCACCACGCCGTGCTCGCGGATCGACTGGGCCAGATCGGTGAGCTCGGCATCGCCGAAATGCCGGCGCGGATTCTTCGGGTTCGGGCTGACGAACTCGATCGGCACCTTGCCGTCGGCCGCCACCGCCGCGCCCGGCTTTTCGGGCGCCGCCGGACGGTCGATTTCGCCGATCAGCGCCGCGAGGCCGCGGCCCAGTCTTTTTCTCGATTGGTCTTCGCTCATGAGTTTGTCCAGATCGTTTCGGAATCGAATCGGCTGATTAACCAAGCCGCGCAATGATGCTCAGGCGGCGCGCAGCTTGCGCTCGCGGCGGATCACCTCGGAGGCGAGCTGCAGATAGGCCTGGCTGCCCGAGCATTTCAGGTCGTAAAGGATCGCCGGCTTGCCGTAGGACGGCGCCTCGGAGACGCGCACATTGCGTGGGATGATCGTCTCATAGACCTTGTCGCCCATATGGGTGCGCACATCCTGCACCACCTGGTTGGCGAGGTTGTTGCGCCCGTCATACATGGTGAGCACGATACCCTGGATGGTGAGGTCCGGATTGATGGTATTGCGCACCTGTTCGACCGTCTCCAGCAACTGGCTGAGACCTTCCAGCGCGAAGAACTCGCATTGCAGCGGCACGAGAACGGAATCGGCCGCCGCCATTGAATTCAAAGTCAAAAGGTTGAGCGAGGGCGGGCAGTCGATCAGCACATAGCCGAACGGGGCCGAACGCTCGGAGGCAGCGCGCAGCGCATTGCGCAACTTGAGCACGCGGTCGGGCGCCGAGGCGATTTCCATCTCGATGCCGAGAAGGTCGAGAGTCGAGGGTATGATGGAGAGGCCGGGCACCGCCGTCGGCACCGCGGCCTGCTCCAGCTCGAGCTCGCCAGTCAGCACGTCATAGGACGAAACCGTGCGATCCTTGCGGTCGATGCCGAGGCCGGTGCTGGCATTGCCCTGCGGGTCGAGGTCGACGATCAGCACGCGCTCGCCGATCGCGGCCAGCGCCGTGGCCAGGTTGATGGCCGTCGTCGTCTTGCCGACCCCGCCTTTCTGGTTGGCGACAGTGATGATACGCGGTCCGGTTTTCATGGATTTATGCCAGTAATTCATTGCTGTTTCGCTGGGCGCAAGTCGGTGATGTCGAGGATGACGCCTTCGGCGTCGGTCATGCTCGAATGTTCTACCAGATCGAAGCCCCAGCGGTGAGTGCTTTCTTCCACCTCGGCGCGGTAATCCCGGCCTTTGTGAAAGAGCGCGCGTGCGCCCCTGGTCAGCCAGGGCGCCGACAGGTCGAGCAGGTCCGGAAGAGCTGCCAACGCCCTGGCTGTGACGATTTCCGGTGTTGAAACAAGCGCATAGCTGTCATCGATGCGCCTGGCCACGACACGCGCCGGCAGATCGAACTGGCCTATGACGGATTGCAGGAACGACGCCTTCTTGCGGTTGCTTTCGACCAGGGCGATCGATGCGCTGGGGCGCTCCGCCAGCAGGAAAGCCAGTACCAGGCCGGGAAAACCGCCGCCTGAGCCGAGATCGATCCAGCGTGTCGCGGTGGGTGCGATTCGCGCAAGCTGGGCGCTGTCCAGGATATGGCGGCGCCACACATCGTCCAGTGTCGACGGCGCCGCCAGATTGATGCTGCGGTTCCATTTCAGGAACAGCTGTTCGAAAGCCTGCAGCCGCTCGAATGTTTCACGTGAAACCGGACCCGCTGCCTTTTGCAGGCTCGCCCAGGCATCCGCGCTCACGCCACGTCCCTTCGCGCTGCGAACTCGGCGTTGCGGACATGCGCGACAATGATGGCAAGCGCGGCGGGTGTCATGCCTTCCATGCGCTGCGCATCGGCGATCGAGCGCGGCTGGCGCGCCTTCATCTTCTGCTTCAGCTCGTTTGAAAGTCCCGGAACGTCCGAGAAATCGAGCGCCTCGGGGATGAGCCGCGATTCCTCATGCCTGATCTGTGCGGCGTCGGCTTGCTGGCGATCGAGGTAAACTGAATATTTCGCCTCCGTTTCGAGCCGCTCCGCCGTCTTGGCGTCCAGTTCGGCAAAGCGCGGCTCGACCCTTTTCAGCCAGGCCATGTCGACGCCCGGATGCGCCAACAGCGCATAGGCCGAGCGGCGCACGCCGTCCTTGTTGATCTCCAGCCCATGCCGTGCCGCTTCATTCGGCGTAAGCGTCACAGACTTTGCCAGCGTGCGGGCTTCGTCGAGCTTCTGCGCCAGCGCTCCAAAACGCTGCAGCCGCTCCGTTGACGCGATGCCGATTTTTTCCGCCAACGGCGTCAGCCGCTCGTCGGCATTGTCGGCGCGCAGCGACAACCGGAACTCCGCGCGCGAGGTGAACATGCGATAGGGCTCGGCGATGCCCCGGCTGGTCAGATCATCGACCATCACGCCGATATAGGCCTCGGTGCGGCTGAGCACGAACGGCTCATCGCCGGATGCCGCCCGCGCGGCGTTGATGCCGGCGAGCAGGCCTTGCGCGCCGGCCTCTTCATAACCGGTCGTGCCGTTGATCTGCCCGGCCAGGAACAGGCCGGCGAGCCGCTTCGTCTCCAGCGTCGTCTTCAGCTCGCGCGGATCGACATGGTCATATTCGATCGCGTAGCCCGGCTGCAGCATCGTCGCCTTTTCCAGCCCGGGGATCGTCTTCAGCATGTCGAGTTGCACGTCTTCCGGCAGCGAGGTTGAGATGCCGTTCGGATAGACGGTGTCGTCGTCGAGGCCTTCGGGCTCGAGGAAGATCTGATGGCCCTCGCGGTCGCCGAACTTGACGATCTTGTCCTCGATCGAGGGACAGTAGCGCGGCCCGATGCCTTCGATCGAGCCGGAATACATGGCCGAACGACCGAGATTGGCGCGGATCAGCTCATGCGTCGCCGGCATGGTCCGGGTGATGCCGCAATGGATCTGCGGATTGGCGATCACGTCGGTCATCAGCGAGAACGGCACTGGATCCTCGTCGGCGGCTTGGGCATCCAGCGACGCCCAGTCGATGGTGCGGCCGTCGAGGCGAGGGGGCGTTCCGGTCTTCAGGCGACCGAGCTTGAAACCCGCGCGCGCCATCGTCGCCGACAGGCCGAGACTTGCCTGCTCGTTCATCCGCCCGGCGACGATCTTCCTTTCGCCGATATGGATCAGCCCGCGCAGGAAAGTTCCGGTGGTCAGCACGACGGCGCCGCAGACCAGCCGCCGATTGCCGGAAACCAGCACGGCTGCGACGCTACCGTTTTCGATCTCAAGGTCGAGGACTTCGCCCTCGATCTCGTCGAGATTGTTCTGCTGCCGAATCGCTTCCTGCATTGCCAGGCGATAAAGCTTGCGGTCGGCCTGGGTGCGCGGCCCGCGCACGGCCGGCCCCTTGCGGCGGTTGAGCAGGCGGAACTGGATGCCGGCGGCATCGGCGATGCGGCCCATCAGCCCATCCATGGCGTCGATCTCCCGCACGAGATGGCCCTTGCCGAGACCTCCGATCGCGGGATTGCAGGACATGACGCCGATCGTATCGAAGCGCAGCGTGACCAGGGCGGTCCTTGCGCCGGCGCGCGCGGCAGCACTCGCCGCCTCGCAACCGGCATGGCCGCCGCCCACCACCACCACATCATAGTGATTGGTCATTTTTCCAAGAATCCGCTTTCAGAGATTGGGTTGACAGATGTCCCCGACGGCGGCTGGTGTCAAGGAGAGGTGGACTCGTTTCACGTGAAACAATGAATGGCGAGCATTGCGATCCAAGCCGACAACTGAGAAGCCGGCGGCGCCGGCGGAATTTCACGTGAATCATTGCGGGGTAGCGCCCCAGCCCGTGTTTCACGTGAATCACTTACCGATGCAGAACTGCGAAAAGATGACGTCGAGCAAATCTTCGACATCAACCGCGCCGATGATCCGGCCAAGGCGCTCGGCCGCCAGCCGCAGTTCCTCAGCGCGCAGTTCCTGTCTTTGCCCCGACAGTGCCGCCCGCAGGAAATCCGCTGCCTCTTTGAGCAACTCTACATGGCGCAGCCTGGATGGCAGCACGTCACCCACCTCGCCAACCGCAGCGGCGGCGCGGGCCCCTATCTCATTCAGAAGGCGGTCCAGACCGCCGCCGTCCTTGGAAGAAATAACCAAGTCGTAGTCACCGCCGCCGGCATTGGCGATATCCGACTTCGTTCCGATCCTCAGCACCGGAGCCCCACCTGGGATATCCCCAACGGGCGCCGGATCGGCCATATCCTCCAACAGCAGGACGAGATCCGCCACGTCGGCCTTGGCCCGCGCTCTTTCGATGCCGATCGACTCAACCTTGCCCGTGGCCTCCCGCAGCCCGGCCGTGTCGACAAGTCGCACCTTCAGCCCGTTAAGGTCCATCACCACCTCGAGCAGATCGCGCGTCGTGCCCGGTTCATCGGTGACAATCGCCGCTTCGCGCCGCGCCAACGCGTTGAACAGGCTGGACTTGCCGGCATTCGGGGCGCCGAGGATCACGACTTCGAAACCATCGCGAATGATCTCCGCGGCCTTGAAGCCTCCGATGTGGCGATCGATTTCCCCGATCATTACCGACACGTCGGACCAGACCGCCTCCGAAACGGAACCCGGCACATCCTCTTCCTCGGCGAAGTCGATCTCTGCCTCGATCATGGCTCGTGCATGGATCAGCCGGCGGCGCCAGCTCGAATAAAGCTCGCTCTGCGCGCCGTCTGCATTGCGCAGGGCAAAGCGGCGCTGCGCTTCCGTCTCGGCATTGACCAGATCGGCGAGCGCCTCGGTCTCGACCAGGTCGAGCTTGCCGTTCAGAAAGGCGCGCCGGGTGAACTCGCCCGGCTCGGCGTGCCTGACGCCCTCGAAGCCGGTGATCGTCTCCAGCATCTTGGCCGCGACGGCGCGGCTGCCATGGACCTGGAATTCGGCGACGTCCTCGCCGCTGAAGCTGCCGGGACCTGGAAAGAACAGAACGAGGCCGTGGTCGATCGTGGAGCCATCCGACGCCCGGAGCCTTCGCAACGTGGTAAACCGGTCCTTAACGTTTCCGGCTATCGTTTCGACCACGAATCGAGTTCTGGGGCCGGAAATTCGGATGACGGCGATGCCTGCCGGCAAGTGGCCGCTCGACAGCGCAACGATCGAATCCTTTGAAGCCATTGGGGAAACCATTTGCCGGACCTGCCGAAACGCCTAGATTGAAAGATAGAGCACGGCCGAAAGCCGCTTCACACTTTTCGGCATCATGCTCCAGCGTTGATGCATCAGACCCAAAAAGAGCGTCCATCGTGACCTTACCCGCACGAAACCTGCTTGCCGAAGACGCCAGTCCCTATCTGCAGCAGCACAGCGACAATCCTGTCCATTGGCGCGGCTGGTCGCCAGCGGCCCTTGCCGAAGCGAAGCAGCTCGGGCGGCCGATCCTGCTCTCCATCGGTTACGCCGCCTGCCACTGGTGCCATGTCATGGCCCACGAAAGCTTTGAGAACGACGCCGTGGCCGCCGTCATGAACCGGCTCTACGTGAATATCAAGGTCGATCGCGAGGAGCGGCCCGACATCGACCAGATCTATATGGCCGCGCTCCATGCCATGGGCGAGCAGGGCGGCTGGCCGCTGACCATGTTTCTGACGCCCGAAGGCAAGCCTTTCTGGGGCGGCACCTATTTCCCGCGCGAGGCGCGTTACGGAAGGCCGGGCTTCATCCAGGTGCTGGAAGCGGTCGACAAGGCCTGGCGCGAGAAGCAGCAGAGCCTCGCCGAAAGCGCCGACGGGCTGACCGCCCATGTCGAGCAGCGGCTTGCCGGCGCGGCGGGCAAGGCGGTGCTCGATCGCGGCACGCTGGCCGACCTCGCCACCCGCATCGGCGGCATGATCGACCGCGACCTCGGCGGCTTGAAGGGCGCGCCGAAATTCCCCAACGCACCCTTCATGCACACGCTTTGGCTGTCCTGGCTGCGTGACGGCGAGGCCGCGCATCGCGACGCGGTGCTCGCCAGCCTCGAAAAAATGCTCGCCGGCGGCATCTACGATCATGTCGGCGGCGGTCTCAGCCGCTACTCCACCGACGCCGAATGGCTGGTGCCGCATTTCGAGAAGATGCTTTACGACAACGCCCAGCTCATCCGCCTGTGCAACTGGGCCTATGCGGCCACTGGCAACAACTTGTTCCGGGTACGAGTCGAAGAGACCGTCGGCTGGCTGCTGCGCGAGATGCTGGTCGAAGGCGGCGCCTTCGCCGCCAGTCTCGACGCCGACAGCGACGGCGAGGAGGGGCTTTTCTACACATGGAACCGCGAGGAAGTCGAAGCCGCGCTCGGCGACGATACGTCGACCTTCTTCCGGTATTTCGAGCTCGCCGCGCCGCATGGCTGGGAAGGCAAGCCGATCATTCGCCGGAGCGAGGCCCAGCAAGCTCAGGGCATCGCCGACTATGCGAAATTGGCGTCTCTGAAGGCAAAGCTGTTGGGCGTCCGCGAAGGGCGGGTCAGGCCGGGCCGCGACGGCAAGGCGCTCACCGACTGGAACGGGCTGATGATCGCGGCGCTCGCCGAGGCGGGCCGTTCACTTGGGCGGCGCGACTGGATCGACGCCGCCGCAAAAGCCTTCGGCCATATCGTCGAGGCCGGCCAGGACGGACGGCTGCCGCATTCCATGCTAGGCGCGAAAAAGCTCTTTCCGGCGCTGTCCAGCGACTATGCCGCCATGACCAACGCGGCGATCGCGCTGTTCGAGGCGACCGGCGACCCGGCCTATTCCGATCGCGCCAGGCAGTTCATCGGCGAGCTCGACCGCTGGCACCTGGATGAACAAAAGAGCGGCTACTGGCTGACGGCGTCGGACAGCGGCGATGTTCCGATCCGCATCCGCGGTGATGTGGATGAAGCAATCCCGTCCGCCACCAGCCAGATCGTCGAGGCGCTGGTGCGGCTGTCATCGCTCACCGGCGACCTCGGTCTCTGGGAAAACGCGTGGACGACCGCCGAGCATGCAATGGGCCGCGCCTCGCAGCAGGCCTACGGCCAGGCCGGCATCGTCAACGCCTGTGCCCTGGCGCTCGAGCCGCTGAAGCTTGTCATTGTAGACGAGCTGGATTCGCCAAGCCTCGTTCCGGTTGCGAATCGGAATCCCGACCCGCGCCGGGTCGACATTGTCTGGCCAATTGGTTCGGAAGCGAATCGACCATCGCTGCCGAGCGGCGTTTTGCCGCCGACGGATAAGCCCGGCGCCTGGTTCTGCAGCGGGCAGGTGTGCATGCCGGTGGTGACCGATGCCGAGGGATTGGAGAAGTTGCTGCGGCGATAGTGCCTTCCTCCTTCTCCCCTTGTGGGAGAAGGTGGATCGGCGCGCAGCGCCGAGACGGATGAGGGGTGCTCCAGCGGAGTGAGACGCTGGCTTTCCCTGGAGCACCCCTCATCCGTCGCCTTCGGCGACACCTTCTCCCACAAGGGGAGAAGGAGGAAGGGCATCGCCCCAATCACGTATTCATCGAATCGAAGAAGTCCGCGTTGGTCTTGGTCTGCTTGAGCTTGTCGATGAGGAACTCGATCGCGTCGGTCGTGCCCATCGGCGCGAGGATGCGGCGCAGCACGAAGATCTTCTGCAGGTCCGCGCGCGGCACAAGCAGGTCTTCCTTGCGGGTGCCCGACTTGAGGATGTCCATCGCCGGGTAGATGCGCTTGTCGGCCACCTTGCGGTCGAGCTGGATTTCGCAGTTGCCGGTACCCTTGAACTCTTCGAAGATGACTTCGTCCATGCGGCTGCCCGTATCGATCAGCGCGGTGGCGATGATGGTCAGCGAGCCGCCTTCCTCGATGTTGCGGGCGGCGCCGAAGAAGCGCTTCGGGCGCTGCAGCGCGTTGGCGTCGACACCGCCGGTCAGCACCTTGCCGGATGACGGCACCACGGTGTTGTAGGCGCGGCCGAGACGCGTGATTGAATCGAGCAGGATGACCACGTCGCGGCCATGCTCGACCAGGCGCTTGGCCTTCTCGATCACCATCTCGGCGACCTGAACGTGGCGCGCTGCCGGCTCGTCGAAGGTCGAGGAGATCACCTCGCCCTTCACCGAACGCTGCATGTCGGTGACTTCCTCCGGGCGCTCGTCGATCAGAAGCACGATCAGATAGCATTCCGGATGGTTGGCGGTGATCGAATGGGCGATGTTCTGCATCAGCACCGTCTTGCCGGTGCGCGGCTGCGCGTTGATCAGCGCGCGCTGGCCCTTGCCGATCGGCGCGACCAGGTCGATCACGCGCGGCGAGATGTCCTTGGAGGTCGAATTGTCGATCTCCATTTTCAGCCGCTTGGTCGGATAGAGCGGCGTCAGGTTGTCGAAGTGGATTTTGTGCCGGATCTTCTCCGGGTCGTCGAAATTGATGGTGTTGACCTTGAGCAGCGCGAAATAGCGCTCGCCCTCTTTCGGGCTGCGGATCGGTCCTTCGACCGTATCGCCGGTCTTGAGCGAAAAGCGCCTTATTTGCGACGGCGAGATATAGATGTCGTCGGGACCCGGCAGGTAGTTTGCGTTGGCTGAGCGCAGGAAGCCAAAACCGTCCTGCAGCACCTCGACCACGCCTTCGCCGATGATCTCGACGTCCTGGGCGGCGAGCTTCTTCAGGATCGCGAACATCAGCTCCTGCTTGCGCATGACGCTGGCGTTCTCCACCTCGAGCGTCTCGGCATAAGCGATCAGCTCCGGCGGCTTCTTGTTCTTGAACTCTGCGAGTTTCATTTCTTGCATTAGATAGACTCTGGGTAGGCTTTGGAGAGGGAAATCGGCTGGATGCGACAAATGTCGGGCGCGGCCGAAAGCGAGAAAAGGGGCGGCGCATGACGGGAAGGAAGACCCGTCTTGTATCGTCGCTCGACTGAAAGAGCAAGCCGCCTTTTGCTGGGCCTGGCCGGATCCGGGAAAGCCTCAGAACGGCTTCACGATGACCAGGATGACGATGACGATCATCAGCAATGTGGGGATCTCATTGACGATCCGCCAGTACCTCGCCGGCTTTTCGTTCTTGTCCTCGGCAAATTTCCTGACCGCGCCGGCGAGATAGCCATGCAGCCCCGACAAAATGAGCACCAGCGCGATCTTGGCGTGCAGCCAGCCGCCCTGGAATCCAAAGCCTTTCCAGGCAAGCCAAAGCCCGAACACCCAGGTCGCGGTCATCGCCGGATTGATGATCCCTCTGAGCAGCCGGCGCTCCATCACCTTGAAGGTTTCGGACTGCACCGAGCCCCTTTCGGCATCGACATGGTAGACGAAGAGACGCGGCAAATAGAGCATGCCGGCCATCCAGGAAATAACCGCAATCACATGGATCGCCTTGGCCCACGGATAGAAGCTGTCGGGTGCCGCGAGATAGAGCAGCACCGTCAGCACGACGAGCAGGGCAATGCCGATCGCCATGCGCTTCATCGCCTGGCCAGTGCTGTTTTCGCTGCTCGCGCTGTTCTCGTTGCTTACATCATTCATCGGCGGCTTCTCACCATTTTCACCATCGCCTCGACATGCGCCACCGGCGTTTCCGGCGTGATGCCGTGGCCGAGATTGAAGATCAGCGGCCCGTCACCCAAAGTCCTTAGGATTGCCTCGACGCCGTCAGAGAGCGCCTTGCCGCCGGCGACCAGGCGCAACGGATCGAGATTGCCTTGCACCGCTCCGTCGCGCTGCAGCTCCTTCGCCATCGACAGCGGCACGGTCCAGTCGAGACCGAGACCGGCAATGCCGGTCTTTCTCCTGTAGTTGCGATAGCGCTCGCCCGCGCCCTTCGGGAAACCGATCACCGGCACCTCGGGGTGAACCGCCTTCAGTTGGGCGACGATCTCGGCGACCGGCTCGACGCAGAAAGCCTCGAAGGACGGCTCGTCCAGCACGCCCGACCATGAATCGAAAATCTGCACCGCATCGGCGCCGGCCTCGATCTGGCGGATGAGATAGGCGGCCGAATGATCGGCCAATATCTTCAGAAGCCGCGCGAAGGCCTCGGGCTCGCGATAGGCGAATAGCCGGGCAGGGCCTTGGTCGGGCGTGCCGTGGCCGGCGATCATATAGGTCGCCACCGTCCATGGCGCGCCGCAGAAGCCGAGCAGCGTCGTCTCATCGGGCAGTTTCGCCCGCAGCCGGCGCACGGTCTCGTAGACCGGTTCGAGATTCACGTGAAACATGTCGCCGTTCAGCGCCGCAATCTCGGCCGCCGAGATCGGCTTCAGGACCGGTCCGCGGCCCTCCTCGAAGCGGACGTCTCGCCCCAGGGCATTGGGCACGACGAGAATGTCGGAGAACAGGATCGAGGCGTCGAAGCCGAAGCGCTCGATCGGCTGCAGCGTTACCTCGACGGCAAGGTCCGGATCGTAGCAGAGATCGAGGAAGGATCCCGCTCGCTTCCTGGTCTCGCGATACTCCGGAAGATAGCGGCCCGCCTGACGCATCATCCAGAGCGGCGGCGGTGAAACCGTCTCGCCCTTGAGGACGTCGAGCACGATCCGTTTCCCAGCCATCCTGCGCTGCCCTCTCTACAGCGCCGCGCGTCCTTAGACGCGCAAAGGACGCTGTAGCGCTTTCATTTAGCGCATGATCCTTTCCGAACCTCTGGTTCGGGGTCATGCGCGCCCCTCTTAAATCAAATATCTATTTTAAAAGAGTCTTCTGATTCTAAGAGTCTGTTGGTTGTGATGGTTGCGACCTGTCCAGCCTGCGGCTCGAAAAGGCCAGTCAGCATATTGTCGCGTACTCGCTTTCGCAATTTGGAGGGTTTTGGGGACGAGGCGGATTCCAGCATTGGAGTCAAAAGCTTGGACTTACCGTTCCGAACCTCGCCCTGTGGATGAAACCGGCCAAGAAAACTTGATCCCCGGTTTTGTCCCCAGCGCCGCGACAAAGCCTACAGCGGGTCGAATTGTGGACAAGCGGCCATCTGATACAGTCGCTTCCTTGCCCAAGGCCTGCCCATCCAGCCTTGTCCACAATTGCCCACAGCCTGGACCCATTCCCTGTGAACAAACCTCAGAGCTTCTTTCATCTGCATCTGATCTCCGACGCCACCGGCGAGACGCTGCTGGCGGCCGGCCGCGCGGCGTCCGCCCAATACAAGGATGCGCGCGCCATCGAGCACATCTATCCGCTGATCCGCACGGAAAAGCAGATCGCCAAGGTCTTCGAGGACATCGAGGAGGAGCCCGGCATTATTCTCTATACGGTCGTCGACCAGAAGCTGGCGCGTTCGATCGATGAGCGCTGCGCTGCGATGGGCCTGCCTTGCGTCTCGGTGCTGGAACCGGTGCTGACCGTCTTCCAGTCCTATCTCGGCACGCCGGCCGGTCGCCGCGTCGGCGCCCAGCACGTGCTCGACGCCGAATATTTCCGCCGCATCGATGCCTTGAACTTCACTATGGAGCATGATGACGGCCAGCTGCCGGCCAATATGGACGATGCCGACATCGTGCTGATCGGCATTTCGCGCACCTCGAAGACGCCGACCAGCATCTATCTCGCCAATCGCGGCATCAAGACCGCCAATATCCCGATTGTGCTCGGCGTGCCGCTCCCGGAAAGCCTGATCGCCGCCAAGACGCCTTTGGTCGTCGGCCTGGTCGCCACGGCCGAGCGCATCTCGCATGTGAGGCAAAACCGCATCCTCGGCAACAGCGCCGCCTTCGTGCCGACCGATTATGTCGACCGCGCCGCGATCAACGAGGAGCTCGCCTATGCCCGCCAGCTTTGCACGCGGCATGGCTGGCCGATGATCGATGTCAGCCGCCGCTCCATTGAGGAAACGGCCGCGGCGATCGTTGCCCTGCGGGGCAAGACGCGCTAGGGCAAGCGATGTAAGTGAGCACTCCGTCCAACACCCCTCATCCGACCGAGCTTCGCTCGGCCACCTTCTCCCACAAGGGGAGAAGGAAGAACGCGGCGCCAGCGTCCTGCGATTACCGCCAGGCGGCGATTTGCGGTGACGTTGGACTTTCCTTCTCCCCTTATGGGAGAAGGTGGATCGGCGCGACAGCGCCGAGACGGATGAGGGGTGCTGGACGGATCGCAACGGTTGAATGAACCATCATGCCTGAAAAGATCATCCTCGCCTCCGGCAGCCCATTCCGAAAAGCCATGCTCGTCAGCGCCGGCCTGGACATCGAGGCGGTGCCGGCAAATGTCGACGAGCGCGCGCTCGAGGCCCCGCTGAAGGACAGCGGTGTGTCACCTGAAGATGTCGCGTCAATCCTGGCCGAGGCCAAGGCGACCGAGGTCAGCGAGCGCAAGCCGGGCGCCCTGGTGCTCGGCTGCGATCAGACGCTGTCGCTGGGCGACGAGATTTTTCATAAGCCCGCCGACATGGAAGGCGCCCGCCGCCACCTCCTGGCCTTGTCCGGCAAGACGCATCAGTTGAACAGCGCCGCGGTGCTTTGCCGCGACGGCGCAGTGCTGTGGCGCCATGTCGGCGTCGTGAGCCTCACCATGCGCAAGCTCGACCCCGGCTTCATCGGCCGGCACCTGGCCCGCGTCGGCGCCAAGGCGCTGTCCAGCGTCGGCGCCTATCAGATCGAGGGTGAAGGCATCCAGCTGTTCGAGAAGATCGAGGGCGACTATTTCACCATCGTCGGCCTGCCGCTGCTGCCGCTGCTGAAGGAGTTGCGCGCATTGGGAGCCATCGATGGCTGAGAAAAAGGCCTTCGTCACCGGACATCCGATCGCCCATTCGCGCTCTCCGAAAATCCACGGCTACTGGCTGGCCAAATACGGCATCGACGGCAGCTATGGAGCGATCGACGTCGCGCCGGCGGATTTCGCCGCCTTTCTGAAATCTCTCGGCGAGAACGGCTACCGCGGCGGCAATGTCACCATTCCGCACAAGGAAGCCGCTTTCGCCGGAGTGGCCCGCCGAGACCATGCGGCCGATGAAATCGGCGCGGTCAACACATTGTGGTTCGAGGATGGCATTCTGTGTGGCGGCAACACGGACGGCTACGGTTTCGCCGCCAACCTCGATGAGCATGCGTCGGGCTGGGCGGCCAATGGGCCGGCCGTGGTTCTGGGCGCCGGCGGCGCCTCCCGCGCGGTCATCCACGCGCTGAAGGAGCGTGGCGTCAAGGATATCCGCATCGTCAATCGGACGCTCGCGAGAGCCGAGGAACTCAGCCGCCATTTCGGCGCCGGGGTCTCGGCGCATGGCGCGGGCGCGCTCAGTGAGCTGCTTGCCGATGCCGGCCTGCTGATCAACACCACCTCGCTCGGCATGCATGGTGACGCCACGCTCTCCGCCGATCCGGCCGGCTTGCCGGATCATGCCATCGTCACCGACATTGTCTATGTGCCGTTGGAAACTTCCTTGCTTGCCGCCGCTAGGGCGCGCGGCCTGAAGACGGTCGATGGTCTCGGCATGCTGCTGCATCAGGCCGTGCCAGGTTTCGAACGCTGGTTCGGCAGGAAACCCGAAGTGACGCCCGAATTGCGGCGCATGATCGTCGCCGACATCGAGGGCCGTTGATGATCGTGCTCGGCCTCACCGGATCGATCGGCATGGGCAAGTCCACCACGGCGAAAATGTTCGCCGAAGCCGGCGTGCCGGTGCATGATTCCGACGAGACCGTGCATCGCCTTTATTCCGGCAAGGCAGCCCCTCTGGTCGAGGCGGCCTTTCCGGGCACGACGCAGGTGGGCGCGGTCGATCGGGTCAAGCTCGCTGAAAAAGTGCTCGCCGATCCGGCCGCGCTGAAGCGGCTCGAGGCAATCATTCACCCGCTGGTGCGCGCCGACGCCGACGCGTTTCTCGCAGAGCATCGCGCCGCCGGCGCGCCGCTCGCCGTGCTCGATATCCCGCTGCTGTTCGAAACCGGCGGCCGCAGCCGCGTCGACAAGGTCGTGGTCGTCAGCGCGTCGCCAGAAATCCAGCGTGAGCGCGTGCTCGCCAGGCCGGGCATGAGCGAGGAGAAGTTTTCATCCATCCTCGCCAGGCAGGTGCCCGACGCCGAAAAGCGCCGCCTGGCCGATTTCATCATCGACACCGGCCATGGCTTCGACGCCGCGCGAAAGGCGGTCGAGGCGATCGTCGCCGAACTCTCAGGGGAAAAGTCCGGCTAAGCGACTCCTGACATTACAGCGCCGCGCGCCCGTTCGGGCGCGCAAAGGACGTTGTAACGCTTTGATTTTGCGCATGATCCTTTTCCGAAAATCGATTCCCATTTTCGGAGGTCAGGCGTTAGGCCGTCACCAGTCCCCATTGCCATTTTGTTCTGGTGTATGATTCTGCTCGTTTGGGAAGCGAACTGATTCGAATGCGTGAGATCATCTTCGATACGGAAACTACCGGCCTCGATTTGCGCGACGACCGCATCATCGAGCTTGGCGGCGTCGAGCTGGTCAACCGCTTCCCGACCGGCCGCACCTTCCACAAATTCATCAATCCGCAAGGGCGCGCGATCCATGCCGAGGCGCAGGCCGTGCACGGCATCAGCGCCGCCGACCTGGTCGGCAAGCCGACCTTCGCTGAAATCGCGCAGGAATGGCTGGACTTCACCGACGGCGCCAAGTTGATCGCCCACAACGCAACCTTCGATATCGGCTTCCTCAACCTCGAATTCAGCCGGCTCGAGCAAGCAGCCATCGATCCCGGCCGCGTGGTCGACACGCTGGCGCTGGCGCGCCGCAAGCATCCGATGGGACCGAACTCGCTCGACGCGCTCTGCCGGCGCTACGGCATCGACAACACCCGCCGCACCAAGCACGGCGCGCTGCTCGACTCCGAATTGCTGGCCGAGGTCTATATCGAGCTCATCGGCGGCAAGCAGGCGGCGCTGGTGCTGGAGTCCGTGGCGGTGCACATGAATGGCGCCGGCGAGGTGGCCGATATCGACATCTCGATCGGCGCCCGGCCGATCGCCCTGCCGCCGCGGCTCAGTGAAACGGATCGAGCGGCGCATGCCGGGCTCGTCGCGACGCTCGGCGAAAAGGCGCTGTGGCTGAAAGTGGCGATGGGTTGACCGGGCGCTATTGGCGCTGACGTTGGAGACTTTCCAATCCGATCGCGATCTGTCGCGGCAGCCATTGAACGGTTGGTCCCGTCGAAGGATCGCGTTAGTTTGCTCGCGCGCGCCGACCGCGCCCAAACCCGCCCGCAAAGGACCGCGATGACCGGACCCAATCCCAACGTCAAGCATCCGATTGCGATGCATCCGCGCGTCGGTTTCCTGAAGGGACTGGTGACGTCGCCCAACATCGAGATCGGCGATTTCACCTATTACGACGACCCCGACGGTCCCGACAAATTCGCCGAGAAATGCGTGCTGCATCACTACGACTTCATCGGCGACAAGCTGATCATCGGCAAGTTCTGCGCCATAGCCGAAGGCGCGCGTTTCATCATGAACGGCGCCAATCACGCCATGTCGGGCTTCTCGACCTATCCGTTCAACATCTTCGGCCATGGCTGGGAGGAAGGCTTCGACCCGCAGACCTGGTCGAAGGAGATCCGCGGCGACACCACGATACGCAATGACGTGTGGATCGGCATGGATGCGGTGATCATGCCGGGCGTGACGGTGGGCGACGGCGCCATTGTCGCGGCGAAATCGGTTGTCACGCACGACGTGCCGCCTTATGCGATCGTGGCCGGCAATGCGGCCAAGGTGGTGAAGATGCGCTTCGACGAGTTCACGGTGCGGCGGCTGCTCAAGGCGGCTTGGTGGGACTGGCCGGTCGACAAGATCAGCCGCAACCTCAACGCCATCCGGGGCGCCGACATTTCCAGGCTGGAGGCAGCGGTTTGAGCGCGCCCGAAAAAATGACAAACGTCAAAACGCCGAACGAAACGGCGATCAGCCCGGAGCTGTTCACCCGTGGCTGGGTCTTCATCCGCGGCGTGCCGTCGATGAAGTTCCTGCCGCCGGAAGGCCCGCCGGAGATCGCCTTCGCCGGCCGTTCCAATGTCGGCAAATCGTCGCTGATCAACGCGCTGGTCGGGCACAAGGGCCTGGCGCGGACGTCGAACACGCCGGGCCGCACGCAGGAGCTCAACTATTTCGTGCCCGATGGCTTTTCCGGCGAGGGCGCCGACCTGCCGCCGATGGCGTTGGTCGACATGCCGGGCTACGGCTATGCCAGCGCGCCGAAGGACAAGGTCGATGAGTGGACGAAACTCATCTACGAATATCTGCAGGGCCGCGTGACGCTGAAGCGCGTCTATGTGCTGATCGACGCGCGCCACGGCATCAAGGCCAAGGATGAGGAAGTGCTGACCCTGCTCGACAAGGCGGCAGTGTCCTACCAGGTGGTGCTGACCAAGACCGACAAGATCAAGGCCGCCGGCGTGCCGAGGCTGATCGAGGAGACGCTGGCCAAGATCAAGAAGCGGCCCGCGGCGTTTCCACTGGTGCTGGCCACCTCGTCGGAAAAAGCCGAGGGCTTGGACGAGCTGCGCGCCGCCATCGCCCTGGTAGCGAACGGCGGCTGACGCCGCCCGCCAGGGGACCGATCCCTCAGGATCAATCCATCTCGTCGCGTTCCGGCTCGCGATCGCGCCGGCCGCTGAGGATCTCGCGCTTACCGACATGGTTGGGAGCGCCGACCAGGCCTTCCTTCTCCATGCGCTCGACCAGCGAGGCGGCGCGATTGTAGCCGACGCCGAGGCGGCGCTGGATGTAGGAGGTCGAGCACTTCTTGTCGCGCTTGACCACCTTGACGGCTTCCTCATAGAGCGCGTCGCCATCCTCCTCGGCCATCGCGCTTTTGTCGAAGACCGGGCCTGTGTCGGCCGCTTCCTGTTCCTCTTCCTCGTCCGCGGTGACGGTGTCGAGATATTCGGGACGTCCCTGCGCTTTCAGATGCGCCACGACATGCTCGACCTCGACATCGGAAACGAAGGGGCCATGCACGCGCGAAATGCGCCCGCCGCCGGCCATGTGCAGCATGTCGCCCTGGCCGAGCAGCTGCTCGGCGCCCTGCTCGCCGAGGATGGTGCGGCTGTCGATCTTCGACGTCACCTGGAAGGAGATGCGGGTGGGGAAATTGGCCTTGATCGTGCCGGTGATGACATCGACGGACGGGCGCTGCGTCGCCATGATCAGATGGATTCCGGCGGCGCGTGCCATCTGCGCCAGCCGCTGGATGGCGCCTTCGATCTCCTTGCCGGCCACCATCATCAGGTCGGCCATCTCGTCGACGATGATGACGATATAGGGCATTGGCGCGAGGTCGATCGCGCGCTCCTCGAACAGCGGCTCGCCGGTGCCCCTCTCGAAGCCGGCCTGCACCTGCATGGTCACGACCTCGCCCTTGTCGCGGGCGCCTGCCGCGCGCTGGTTGTAGCCGTCGATGTTGCGCACGCCGAGGCGCGCCATCTTGCGGTAGCGGTCCTCCATCTCGCGCACCGCCCATTTGAGCGCCGTGACGGCCTTCTTGGGATCGGTGACGACCGGCGTCAGAAGATGCGGGATGCCGTCATAGACGGAGAGCTCCAGCATCTTGGGGTCGACCATGATGAGACGGCATTCCTGCGGTTTCATCCTGAAGAGCAGCGACAGGATCATGGTGTTGATGGCGACCGACTTGCCGGAGCCGGTGGTGCCCGCCACCAAGAGATGCGGCATCTTGGCGAGCTCGGCAATGACCGGTTCGCCGCCGATGGTCTTGCCAAGGCCGAGCGCCAGCTTGCAGGAGGTATTGCGGAAGCCGGCCGAGCCGATCAGCTCGCGGAAATATACGGTCTCGCGCGTCTCGTTGGGCAGCTCGATGCCGATGACATTGCGGCCCGGCACCACGGCGACACGCGCCGAGACGGCCGACATGGAGCGGGCGATATCGTCGGCGAGCCCGATGACGCGGCTGGATTTCACGCCCGGCGCCGGCTCGAACTCGTAGAGCGTGACGACCGGCCCCGGCCGGACATGGATGATCTCGCCCTTGACGCCGAAATCCTCCAACACGCTTTCGAGCAGATCGGCATTCTGCTCCATCCGCTCCTGCGACATGTAGAAGCCCTGGCCCTCGGGCGGCATCTGCAAGAGCTCTTCCGAAGGAAGCTCGTAGTCGCCCATCGCGGATAGCGGCCCGACCTCGCCGGCCATGGGCAACGATGCTGCCTGCCTGGCTTTCCTGGCGCTTACCGGGGCGGAGATCGGCATGGGCTTGGCAGGCGCCGGTTGGGCGGCCGCCGGAGCCGGCACGGGCGCCCAGATCGGACTTGCCTCCGCCGTGTTGGAGCGCCATTCGATGACCCGGTAAAATGACGTCGCCTCACCCGGGAAGGCGGCACGGGGCTGGACCGGTTGCGCGGCCGGACGCTGCGCCGGCACCGGCTGCATCAATGGCTGCGCCGGAACGGCAGGCGCCTGCCCCGTCTCGTTCAGACGCGCCCGCGCCAGGCGCTCGGCCAGGAAGGGCATGCCGAACTCGAAAAAGGCATGATCGGAAAGATAGGACCAGCGCAATCCGCTCAGGCGCGGTTTTGGCGTCGGAGCAGCGGCGCCCTGGGTCGGCGCGGTCGGAGGGCTCGGGAAGGCGGCTGGGGCAACAGTGGCTGGTGCGCGGATCGACCTGGTTTGCATCGGCGCCGAGGCGGGAGCGGCGGAACTTTTCCGGACCGGAGCGGCTGGCGGCGGAGCCGGAGGCGCAGGCCGGACGGGCTCGGCCGCGGATGCCTTGCCCTGAGCGGCATCCTCCGGCGGAGCGGCCCGCCTGGCGAGGTCGGTGTCCGGCGTGCGCGTGAAACGCACATTGGGTGCAAGGAAGAAATAGTTCTGCCAGGCGGGGAGGCCGAAATCGTCGCCGGCCGATTCGGACGATGCGTTACGAGCGGCGGTCGATTCGGCCCCGGGCAGGACTCGCAGCGGCACGACCTGCCCTGCTTGCGGGACCGCGCCATGGCGCCCGGTTTCCCGCGGATTGCGATGTTCGTCGTCGCTGTCGTGGGCTGAGGCGCCGGGATGATTGGCACGGGGGAAACGCATGGATGTCATACTCGAGACTCGCCGATTGAACGTCTCCCGAGACATAGGAAGCGATGGTTAACAGGTCCTTCCGAAAGCGCCTGCCGGACGATGCCGATCGATATTTTGAGAGGGGGATCTTCAGGCCGGTCTTCGCGGTCGAGGCGGACCGCACCGATGGATTTCGCGGCGACGCCTAGCGACCCCTTCAGCTTCGCCCTTTGCGCTCCGGAATCCGCATGCCCGAACGGTCAGGCCGATTGTAACGCCCGTTCCTCGGCGAAGAATTTTTCCGTGGCATAGGCCTTGAGAAACACTTCGACGCCGGACGTCACGACGTGCTCGATCTCCGCCTGGCTCGGCGCTTTCGTGCGATAGGAAAAGATGCACTGGCGGAACAGGCCGGCGAGGCAAAGCTCGGTGAACTGGTAGGCGGCAAGGTCGACGTCGGCGATCTGAAGCAGGCCGCGTTCGACGGCTTCGTTGAGGAAGGCCATCACCTTGTCGTGGCCGCGCTTGGGGCCGCGTTCGTAGAAGCGCGCGCCAAGTTCCGGAATCCGATCGGCCGCGCCGACCACGGTGCGCTGGGCCTGGATGACCTTGGCCGAGGTGATCTTCAGCGAAAGCACGGTGCCGAACTTCACCAGCGTCTTGCGCAGGTCGTCGAAATGGTCGAGCACTTCATACATGTTCTTGAAGATGGTGCCGCGCTCTTCCTCGATGAGCGCCTCGAACAGCTCTTCCTTGTTTTGAAAATAGACGTAGATCGTGCCCTTGGAGACGCCGGCCTCGCGCGTGATGTCGTTCATCGAGGCCGCTTCAAAACCCTTGTCTATAAAGACGCGGCGGGCGCCCTCGATGATCTGGGCCCGTTTTACGGGATCCTGCCCGGCCGCCGGGCGGCCCTTGCGTAAGTCGAGCAGATCGCTATCGGCTGTCGTGTCGACCATGGAAGTCGTTCCTTGAAAAATATTTCGAACCGCTCGGTTCGATTTCCTCTTGATATGGTCCTCTTTCCGCGCTATGTCAATCTCCAATTCGAACCGAACGGTTCAGTATGACTGACATCCAGAGAGATCGCTATGTCCTCGAACGCGCCCGCCACCGCCGAAGTCCGCTCTTTTCCCAACGCCAAGGTCCAGCCTTCGACCGAAGCGCCGGAAGTTCCTGTCCAGCCCGCCGCTCCCGTTGCGACGCCGGCGGCTGAAGCACCCGCCAAGAAGCAGCGCTCTGTCCGCTCTTTCCTGTTACCGATCATCGGGCTTGCCCTGCTCGGCGCCGGTTCCTGGTATGGGTATAACTATTGGACCGACGGACGGTTCATGATCTCCACCGACGACGCCTATGTCCAGGCCGACATGTCGTTCGTGTCGCCGAAAATATCCGGTTATATCGACAAGGTGCTGGTGAGCGAGAACCAGCAGGTGAAGGCCGGCGATCCTCTGTTCGTCATCGACAATGGCGACTACAAGATCGCCGTGGCGCAGGCCGAGGCGCAGATCGCCACCTTGAGCAAGACGCTCGACCGCATCGACGCCCAGACCAAGGCGGCCCAGGCTTCGCTGTCGCAGGCCCAGGCGCAGAAGGTCGCGGACCAGGCCGCCGCCGACAATGCGGCGCGCGCCCAGCTGCGGGCGGCGCAACTCGTCAAGACCCATGTCGGCACGCAGGCCCAGCTCGACGACGCCCAGACCGCGCTCGACCAGGCCAAGGCGGCGCTTGTCGGCGCCGATGCGCAGATCGCGGCGGCGCAGGCCAATATCGGCGTGCTGGAAGCGCAGCGCGCCGAGTCGGCCTCGACGCTCGCCTCGCTGCAACTCACCCGCGACAAGGCCCTGCGCGATCTGTCCTTCACCGTGCTGAAGGCGCCCTATGACGGCGTCGTCGGCAACCGCTCGGTCGAGCAGGGTGATCTCGTCAGCCCCGGCCAGAAGCTCGCCGTCGTCGTGCCGATGGACAAGCTCTACATCGTCGGCAACTTCAAGGAGACGCAGCTCGGCCGGATGATGCCTGGCGAGAAGGTCCGCATCACCGTCGACGCTATCGACGGCCAGACCTTCGAAGGCACGGTTTCCTCGCTGGCGCCGGCTTCGGGCGCGGTGTTCTCGCTGCTGCCGCCGGAAAACGCCACCGGCAACTTCACCAAGGTGGTGCAGCGCGTGCCCGTGCGCATCGACGTGCCGGCCGACGTGCTGAAGGCCGGCAAGCTGCGCGCCGGGCTGAGCGTCGTCGTCGCGGTCGACAGCCGCACCGCGCCGGCTTCGACGACCAACTGATTGGGGGGGCGGCCCGGCGGCCGATTGAGCGCCGGGCCGTCCAGCCTGCCTTATCGTTTTCGACGCAATTCGGGACCGCCACGCGCTTGTCCCGGGAATTGCCCAGGGAGGCCATGACATGGCAACCGCAACCATCACCGCAGGATCAACGCCCGGACGTCCGGTCGCTGCCGCGCCGGCCCTGTCCGCGGACCATATGCCTGTGCGCCGCGTCGTCGCCTTCCTGGCGATGGTGTTCGGCATGTTCATGGCGATCCTGGACATCCAGATCGTCTCGGCCTCACTCTCGGAAATCCAGGCGGGCCTGAGCGCCAGCTCCGACGAGATCCCGTGGGTGCAGACCGCCTACCTGATCGCCGAGGTGGTGATGATCCCGCTGTCCGGCTTCCTCAGCCGCATGCTGTCGACGCGCGTGCTGTTCACCACCGCGGCGGCCGGCTTCACCGCGGCCAGCGCGCTCGCCGCGACCGCCACCAATATCGACCAGATGATCGTCTACCGCGCCATCCAGGGCTTTATCGGCGGCGGCATGATCCCCAGCGTCTTCGCGGCCGCCTTCACTATCTTCCCGCCTTCCAAGCGCGCCGTCGTCTCGCCGATGATCGGCCTGGTAGCGACGCTGGCGCCGACGATCGGCCCGACGGTGGGCGGCTATATCAGCCACGCCATGTCCTGGCACTGGCTGTTCCTGATCAACGTCGTGCCCGGCATCCTGGTGGCGACGGCGGCCTGGTCGCTGATCGATTTCGACAAGCCCAACCTGAAACTGTTCTCCAAGTTCGACTGGTGGGGTCTGGTCGGCATGGCCGCTTTCCTCGGCTGCATGGAATATGTGCTGGAGGAAGGCCCGAACCACGACTGGCTGCAGGAGCCGGCGGTGTTCGCCTGCGCCATCATCATGACCATCGGCGGCGTCATCTTCTTCTGGCGCGTCTTCACCGCCGAGGAGCCGATTGTCGACCTCAGGGCCTTCAGCAACGTCAACTTCGCCTTCGGCTCGCTGTTCTCCTTCGTCGTCGGCATCGGCCTCTACGGGCTCACCTATCTCTATCCGGTGTTCCTGGGGCGTATCCGCGGCTACGATTCGATGATGATCGGCGAGGCGCTGTTCGTCAGCGGCCTGGCGATGTTCTTCACCGCGCCCGTTGCCGGCATCCTGTCGAACAAGATCGACCTCAGGCTGATGATGATGATCGGCTTCGTCGGCTTCGCCACCGGCACCTGGTGGATGACGCATCTTACCGCCGACTGGGATTTCTATGAGCTGTTGATCCCGCAGATCCTGCGCGGCTGCTCGATGATGCTGTGCATGGTGCCGATCAACAACATCGCGCTCGGCACGCTGCCGCCGGAACGGCTGAAGAATGCGTCAGGCCTGTTCAACCTGACCCGCAACCTCGGCGGCGCCGTCGGCCTCGCGGTGATCAACACGGTGCTGATCGACCGCAACGCCTTTCACTATGCGCGGCTCTCCGAGCATGTGCAGTGGGGCAGCGAGACCGCGCAGACCAAGCTGCAGAACATGACGCAGAATTTCGGGCAGACCGCCGGTCTCGACGCCACAAGCGCTGCGATCTCGAAACTGTCCGGCATGGTACACCAGCAGGCGGCGCTTTTGTCCTTCATGGACGTGTTCATGATGCTGACGGTGCTGTTCGCCTCGCTCGGATTTTTCGTGCTGTTCATCAACAAGCCGGCCCCGCAGGGCGGCGGTGGCGGCGGAGGCCATTGAGGAGCCGGAACCCCCGCCTGGCTTCCTCAACGCGTGACCCCGGAAACCGGTGACGATTTCCGGGGTCATTCTTTTTGGAGAGATTGAAAGCGACTCCAAGGTGGGTTGAGATTCAGGTCAGGCCGAGTCGAAAATGGTGGGTTCCGAGAACCGGAGCGGAGCGTACTTTTCGTACGTGAGCACCGGAAGCGCAGGAAGCCGCCATTTGCAGGCCGGCCTCACCTGAATCTCAACCCACCTCAGGCTGAAGCCGGCTTGAAGCTCAGCGCCACGCCGTTAATGCAGTGGCGCAGGCCGGTGGGCGGCGGGCCGTCGTCGAAGACATGGCCGAGATGACCGCCGCAGCGCCGGCAATGGACCTCGGTGCGGGTCATGCCGAGCGAGCGGTCCTCGGTCTTGCCAATGGCGTTGGGGATTTCCTGCCAGAAGCTCGGCCAGCCGGTGCCGGAATCGAATTTGGTTTCCGACGAATAGACCGGCAGGTCGCAGCCGGCACAGGCGAAGATGCCCTTGCGATGCTCGTTGAGCAGCGGACTGGTGCCGGGATATTCGGTGCCTTGCTTGCGCAGCACATCGAAGGCCTCGTCCGAAAGGATGGCGTGCCATTCGGCATCGGTCTTGGTGATTTCGAACGTCTCGGCGGCGAGAGCGGGCTTCGGTCCGCCGGCACGCAGCATCGCTGCGGATCCGACGATGAGAGCGGTGGCGGCGGCCCCGCTCCAGAGAAAATCGCGACGGTTCATGGCCGTTCCTCCTGACGCATTTTGCCAAGATAGAGCCCGGGCCGGAAATCAAAAGCCGGTGACGCCCCATCTCCTCGTTCGAGCAATTCCGGACAGAACCTTCCTGGAACGCTCCGGATGCTGCTCCGCGCCGCCCTTGCGAGACGGACGCGGAGCACACCCCTGCCGGCGGCGCGGATCTTGAATGATACGGCCAGCGCTCAGCCATGTCTTCGCCGGCCAGGCCCGCTTTGTTACATCTTCGGCAAGAGAACCTTGTCGATGACATGGATGACGCCGTTCGACTGGCGGACATCGGCGATGGTGACATGGGCAACGTTGCCGTTCTCGTCGGCGACGGTGACCTTGCCCTTCTCCGCCTTCAGCGTCAGCTCGCAGCCGCCGACCGTCTTGACCTGGTGGGCGCCGCCATCGGCCTTGGCCATCTTGGCGACGTCGGCGGCCAGCGCCTTGGCGGCGACGACATGGCAGGTCAGCACCTTGGTCAGCTTGTCCTTGTTCTCGGGCTTGAGCAGCGTGTCGACCGTGCCGGCCGGGAGCGCCGCAAAGGCCTCGTTGGTCGGCGCGAAAACGGTGAACGGACCGGCGCCCTGCAGCGTGTCGACCAGGCCGGCGGCCTTGACGGCGGCGACCAGAGTTGTGTGGTCCTTCGAATTGACGGCATTCTCGATGATGTTCTTCTTGGCATACATCGGCGCGCCGCCGACCATCGGATTGGCAGCGTAGGCAATGGTGCCGAGCGCCGAAAGGCCAAGTGTAGAGGCAAGCAAAAGGGTGGCGAGCTTACGCATAGTGTCAGTCTCCTCGGGTTGTTTCTTCCCGTCCTTGGGAACGCGAGGAGATACGGGCCCGAAAAATGTTAGTTTCACGAAGGGCGCGATTTTTTATTTCGACGCTTTATTCCGCCCGCGTCATCGATGGTGACAGGGAACTTTTCCCCGCCTAGCGAAGGAGAATATAGACTTCAGTTAGTCTTCGATGATGGGCTGACCAGGGTCAGATTCCCTTCAGGTCACCCGCGGCGACGACCGGCCCGGTCGGCTGGCCGGTCGGCGAACCGCCGGAGGGTTCGAGGCTGACGGCGAGCACGGCGCCTTGCGCCAGCTTCTGCTGGACGGCGGGCGTGACCGCCATGCGCGCGGTCGGGCCGGCCGGGATGACACCCATCGAAACCGGCGCGTTCTTCCCCTCGATCATCCAGAGCTCGAAATCCTTGCCGGCGCCGCGGTCGCCGGAGACCAGCGACAGGCCGACCTCGTGGCGGGCGGCGTCATAGACCGCAAGATATTTGACGTTGCTGTTGTCGGCGGCCAGAGAGGCGACCAGCCTGGTCTCGGGCGGCTGGACCGGTGGAATCACGTAAGGCAGGGCGACATAGACGGCCAAAGCGGCGATGGCCGCCGCGGCGAGGCCGCGCCAGAAGGGGAGGCTCGCCCACAGGCCGCCGCTGGGCGCCGTGGACGCGGACGACGCAAATAGGCGGCGGTCGATTGCCACTTTCACGGAAGCCGGCGGCTCGACCGCGGCATAGGCGGCGGCCATCGGCGCGAAATGGGCTTCCCAGGCATCGACAAGGCGGGCGAACGCCGTCTCGGCATCGATGCGACGGGAAGCGATCTGGCGCTCGTCGGCTGCCAGAACGCCGAGAACGTATTCGGCGGCGAGCAGATCGTCGCCTCCACGTTCCGGTCCGTTGTCCTCTGCCAGCGTCATCTTTCCAGGCATTCTCTCAGTTTCAGCAGGCTTCGCCGCAGCCAGGTCCGCATCGTGTTCAGCGGAACCTTGAAGCGCTCCGCCAGCTCGGCATAGCTCTCGCCGCCCAGATAAGCGCCCCGGACGGCAGCCGCCCGGTCTTGTTCCAGTTCGTCGAGGCAATGGTAGATGCGTTCGGTCTCGCCGCCCGCCACAGCCATGGCCTCGGGTCCCGGCGCCGGATCGGCGACGTCGAGGGCCGTATCGATGTTGGCAGAGGGACTGCGCCGCGACCGGATGCGATCGATCGCATGATTGCGCGCAACGGCCACCAGCCAGGAGATCGGGCTCAGATCGGAAACCGCGAAACGATCCGCCTTCGTCCAGATCTTGACGAAGACCTCCTGCAGCGCTTCTTCCGCGTCACCCCGGTCTCTCAAGACACGAAGGCAGACGCCGAAAAGTTTCGCGCTGGTCTGCTTGTAGAGCAGATCGAACGCCGCCCGGTCCTTCATCGAAGTCCGAACGATCAGCTTGCTGATGTCCTGAGGCCCCATGGCGGCAAATTAGAAGATTGCGATTTAATTGCAACGGCGGCGGAAGCGTCGTCCACCAGCGGCCGCAGGCCGATCCGGCACAGTTCGGCATTGGCCGTTGCCAAAAGCAAATCCCTGCTCTTTGACGCAATTCCAAGTGGAAACCAATCGCGCTGCCGGTGCATGTCACGGCGGACGGCCTGCCGCTCGGCATCCAGGCCGCCGGCCAGTGACAGCGCAAACGCCGGCGATTTGCTGAAGCCTCCCAACCTCGTCATTCCAGGGCGGAGCAGCCGCGTAGCGGCGTCGCGAAGACCCTGGAATCCATTCCGTGACCTTAGTCAAAAGTGCAGCGGAGCAGAATTCTGCACCGCGGCGGCGCTCGGACGTTACGGAATGGATCCTCGGGTCTACGCACGTCGCTTCGCTCCTTGCTCCGCCCGTGGATGACGAGGCAGGGCCGTTTCGGCCAATCTCCAAGGCATGCCGCCTGCCAACACAAACACGGCCTGCCCCGGGCAAAATTACTGTGCTGGGAGCTAGCAGATTTCGTCATTGTGTCGGTGAAACCAGCGCAGGCGTTGGAGATTGGCCGAAGCCTCTCCAACCTCGTCATTCCAGGGCGAAGCAGCGCGTGTCGCTTCGCTCCTTGCTCCGCCCGTGGATGACGAGGCAGGGCCGTTTCGGCGAGTCTCCAAGGCATGCTGCTTGCCAACGCAAAGTTGGCCGGCCGTCAAAATCCCTGTCTGGGGAACTGGCAGATATCGTTATTGTGACCGCAAAGCCGTTTGCGACCTGCGGCAATTCCAGCTAAGAGGCCGCCATTCACGCTAGCTGGGATCGATACCGATGACGGACATCGCCGCCACCGCCGAAATGCAGGCCGCGCTGCTCTCGCGCGCGCTGCCTTATATGCAGCGCTACGAGAACAAGACGGTGGTGGTGAAATATGGCGGGCATGCCATGGGCGATACCGAGCTCGGCAAGGCGTTCGCCCGCGACATCGCGCTGTTGAAACAGTCCGGCGTCAATCCGATCGTCGTGCATGGCGGTGGGCCGCAGATCGGCGCGATGCTCACCAAGATGGGCATCGAATCCAAGTTCGAGGGCGGCCTGCGCGTCACCGACCAGAAGACGGTCGAGATCGTCGAGATGGTGCTGGCGGGCTCGATCAACAAGGAGATCGTGGCGCTGATCAACGCCGAGGGCGAGTGGGCGATCGGGCTCTGCGGCAAGGACGGCAACATGGTGTTCGCCGAAAAGGCGCGCAAGACCATGGTCGATCCGGATTCCAACATCGAGCGGGTGCTCGATCTCGGCTTCGTCGGCGAGCCGGTCGAGGTCGACCGCACGCTGCTCGACCTTCTGGCGCGCTCGGAAATGATCCCGGTGCTGGCACCGGTGGCGCCCGGCCGCGACGGCCACACCTACAACATCAATGCCGACACCTTTGCCGGCGCCATCGCCGGCGCCTGCCGCGCCTCGCGCCTGCTCTTCCTCACCGACGTGCCGGGCGTCCTCGACAAGAACAAGAAGCTGATCGACGAGCTGACCGTCGCCGAGGCCAGGGCGCTGATCAAGGACGGCACGGTGTCGGGCGGCATGATCCCGAAGGTCGAGACTTGCATCGAGGCGATCGAGCGCGGCGTCGAAGGCGTCGTCATCCTCAACGGCAAGACGCCGCATTCGGTGCTGCTGGAGCTGTTTACCGAGCACGGCGCCGGCACGCTGATCGTTCCGTAAGGAAGGCAAGTTCACTATTTCCATGCAATGGTGAGCCGCCATGTCAGCCGGCTAACTTTCTTGTCGCCGGCGCGCCTCGATCTTCAATGACCGGCGCGACGGACTTGCGTGGCTGACGCCCGACGATCATCGATTCCTCCTCGGCGTCCTGCGGCGCGCCCCAGAATTCGGCTAATGTCGGCCCATCCGTGATGCGGCCGTCGCGGACCAGAAATCCCCAGACCTCGCGGAACCAGACGCGGCGGCCCATCTTCGTGTACCAGCGCATCGAATGGCGCTGCTCGGGATCGGGGTGGAACAGGATGCGCGCCAGCGCCTTCGGCCGCGACTGCACCGCCACCTCGATCAGCTTGACGGCGAAGAACAGCATCCAGGGTTTCAGCCTGGTCATGTGCAGAACCTGGTGCTTGTAATCCCACAGGCGCACATCCTGCTGGATCACCTTGCGGTCCTTGGCGATGCGGAAGAACGGCGTCCAGCGATGCGGCGTGACATAGAGCGCCTGGATTTGGTCGGGGTCATAAGCGATGAGCTGGCGAAAGCCGCGCCAGAGATCGCGCAAGGTCTCGTCCTCGAAGCCGGCGACCCAGGTCGCCATCGACAGGATGCCGTGCCGCCTGAGCAGCCGGATCGCCTCGCGGTCGGACTTCGTGCTGCCGCCCTTGCGGATCAGCGACAGCGTCGCCTCGTCGGTGTTCTCCATGCCGAGCAGCCAGCGGATGACGCCGGCCCTGCGATAAAGATGCAGGATATCGGCATCGCGCACGATATCGTCGGCGCGGGTCGAGCCGACGATCAGCACCGGCACGTTCTCGGCGATCATGGCGTCGAGAAAGGCGCGCCAGGCCTTTTTCGAGGAAGTCGGGTTCTCGTCGGCCAGATTGATCAGCTCGACGCCGTGCTCGCGATAGAGCCGGGCAATCTCCCTGGCGAATTTGACCGGGTCGCGGTGGCGCCAGCGGGTCCAGAAACCGCGCTGGCCGCAATAGTTGCACAGATGCGGGCAGCCGCGCGAGAACTGCATGACCACGGCCCGCTTGCCGCCCCAATAGGAGTAGCGGCGGTGATCGATCAGCTCCCAGCCGACCCGCCAGGCATCGAGGTCGGCGATGGTCATCGCCGCCTGCGTCGCGACAGGACGGCCGAAATCGTCGCGATAGGCGATGCCGGCGACGCTTGCCACCGGCTGGCGCATCTCGATTGCCTCGACCAGCGCCGTCGCGGTCGCCTCGCCTTCGCCGCGCACGATGAAATCGAAGACGTCGGTCGCTGCGAGGATATCGCGCCAGTGATAGGTCGGGAAGACACCGCCATAGATGACAACGACGCCCGGCGCGCGGGCCTTGATCATTTCGGCGATCTTCAAGGCGGTCGGATGCGCCGAGGTCGAGCCGGAATGGCCGATCAGCACGAAATCCGGATCGCCGCGCAGCGCCTCGTCCACCACCGCCGCAAGTGGCATCGGACCGAACTCGGCGTCGACCAGGCGTACCTGATGGCCGGAATCGATCAGCGGCCCGCCGATCGCCAAAAGACCGAGCGGCGGCAGGTGGTCGTCGGGCACACGGCTGCCGATGGCGGTGTGCGGCGGATTGATAAGCACGATGTTCAAGGCGGACCTCCATATTGGTCCGCTTGTGCTAATGACAAATGCCGAAGCCGCCTTGGCGCGGTTCAGCAGTTTCCACGCAGCTTTTCGCCAGATTTGACCGGATCAGCGCCGCAAATGGCTGAGCGGCACGTGGCCGGGTCCCTTGATGTTCTGCAGCACCAGTTGCGTATGGACGTCGCGCACGCCGGGCAGACGCATCAGCCGGTGCATGACAAAGGCGTTCAAATCGTCCACCGACGGCACCAGGACATGCAGCAGGAAATCGTAGTCGCCTGTCATGGTCCAGCAGGACGAGACCTCGTCCATGCGCTGCACGGCGGCGATGAAGCTTTCGGGCGAGCCGTCGCTGTGGCTGACCAGCCGCACCTGGATGAACACCTCGACGGTTAAGCCGACGGCGCGGCGGCTGAGCACGGCGGCAAAGCCCTTGATGATACCGGCTTCCTGCAGGGCCTCGAAGCGGCGCGCGCAAGGCGTGGTCGACAGGCCGATCTCTTGCGCCAGCTCCGAAACGGGCTTGCGGCCATCGCGCTGCAGGATGTCGAGCATCTTGATCTCGAAATCATCAAATTGAGGCATTTTTTCTCGGGCTCGCGTTGATCTGAGCGTTTTTACCTCCAAAACAGCTGGTGTGCCATAAACAAAGCTGATTTGCCTCAGCGGTCGCTTCTAAACTCCTCTTCACGATCCGCGGATCACGATCTTGAGGAGGATATGATGACGATCAGCGTTGCCGATTATGCCGCCGAATGCGCGGCGCAGGGCCTGCGGGGCGACTATTCTGTCTGCCGCAGCGATTTCACCGTGGCGCAGGGCTACGGCTACTCCGCCGAAGAACAGGCGGTGTGGCGCACGCTCTGCGATCGCCAGACGAAGCTGACGCGGAAGCTCGCGCACCGCTCATATCTCGACGGCGTCGCCGCGCTCGGCCTGCTCGACAGGATTCCGGATTTCGACGAGGTGAGCGAAAAGCTCGCCAGGCTGACGGGCTGGGAGATCGTTGCGGTGCCCGGCCTCATTCCGGCCGGCCCCTTCTTCGATCATCTCGCCAATCGGCGCTTCCCGGTGACCAATTGGCTGCGGACGAAGAAAGAGCTCGACTACATCGTCGAGCCGGACATGTTCCACGATTTCTTTGGCCACGTGCCGATCCTGACCCAGCCGGTGTTCGCCGATTTCATGCAGATGTATGGCCGGAAGGCCGAAGATCTGATCGCGCTCGGCGGCGACGAGATGATCACAAGGCTCTACTGGTACAGCGCCGAATACGGCCTCATCCAGGAAGCCGGCCAGCCGTTGAAAGCTTTCGGCGCCGGGCTGATGTCGTCCTTCACCGAGCTGCAATTCGCGGTCGAGAGCAAGGAAGCGCACCATGTGCCGTTCGACCTCGAGACGGTGATGCGCACCGGTTATGAGATCGACAAGTTCCAGCGCGTCTATTTCGTGCTGCCGTCCTTCGATGCGCTGCGCGATGCTTTCGCCCATGGCGACCTCGCCGGCATCGTGGCGCGGTTCAAGGGCCAGCCGGCGCTCGACCCGTCAACAATCTGAGGTCGGTTTTCGCCCAACCGACATTCAGCGCGGTTCAGCTGCCGACAGGCGGCTGGGCCGCTTTGCGCTTTTTGCAATTAGTTCCCCAGCACAGGGATTTTGACCGGTTGGCTATGTTGCGTTGGCAGATGCCATGCCTTGGCGGTTAGCCGAAACGCCCACCCAGTCGTCATCCACGGGCGGAGCAAGGAGCGAAGCGACGCGCGCAGACCCGAGGATCCATTCCGTGTCGCATGAGCGCTGCCGCGGTGCAGAATTCTGCTCAGCTGCACTCTTTGATCAGAGCCACGGAATGGATCCAGGATCTCCGCGACGCCGCTTCGCGGCTGCTTCGCCCTGGAATGACGAGGTTGGAAAGCTTCCGCCAATCGCCAGCGTCATCGAAAGAAACGGTGAGAATCGTGCCCGTCGCAAACGGCAATTTTTCAAAATCCTGCGCTGATCCTCTGGCTATGCCTTGTCCGGCTCGGGCTTGATCCTGGCCAGCTGTTCGCACTGCAGGGCATGTGCCGCATTGATGAATGCGCAGCACGGTCGAAATCAGACGGCGATCACTTTGCCCAGATGCTCGCCGAGGCGGCAGGCGAGCGCGGTGATGGTCGTCGTCGGATTGCACTGGCCCGACGTGCAGAACACCGACGAGCCGCCGACATAGAGATTGTCCATGCCGTGCACCTTGCAATTGGCGTCGACGACGCTCTTCAAGACGTCGGTTCCCATGCGGGTGCCGCCCATATGGTGGTGGCCGGCCGTTTCCTCATTGGTCGGGTAATCGCCGCCATTGCCGATCCAGTCGTCGATGCGGACGCGGCCGAGATTCTTCTGCGCCATGGTCGTGCCGAAAAGCCTGAGGCCTTCGAGCAGCGTGCGGCGCTCGAGCGGCGATTTCTTCCAATGCAATTCGATGCGCGGCACGCCGGCGTGGTCGACATCGGACTTCGACAGCGCGATCTGGTTGGAGGCAAGCGGCGCCTGTTCCCAGGCGACGTAAAGCTGGGCGGCGCAGTGCAGCCTCTGGTCCAGCTGGGAAGACATCCATTCCGCCATGTTGGGTGCCGTGCAGGCGAGATCGGCGATCAGCTTCTTGACATTGGGATAGGGGCTCTCGATCAGGCGGATACCGAAATTCATGATCTGCAGCCGCTCCATCGCGGCAAGCGTCGGCGAGAAGAAGGCTTCTTTCGAGGCGTCGACCTCGAACTCCGAATAATCGGCGAGGATGGCATTGCCGCCCTGGAAGGTCGGATGCTCCATCCAGTAGCGGCCGAGCGCCGCCGCGTTCGGCACCACGCCGCCATTCGAGCGCTCATTCGACCACAACAGCAGCCGCGAGTTCTCCAGCCCGCCGGTGCAGGTGACGAAATAGTCCGCCGCGAAGGTGCCGGCATCCTGGCCGTTCGACCAGAGCTTCGCACCGGTGACGCGCTTGCCGTCGCCGGTGAGCTCGGTCGCGTAGGTATTGAGCACGACGGCGATGTTCCTGCTCTTGTCGAGCTCGTCGGCGAACTTCTCGCCGAAGCGAACCGCCGGGCTCTTGATCAACTGCACCCAGCGGATGTCGTCCGAAACCGGGACGTCCGGACGGAACGCCGGAAGCTCGAGAATGTCATGAACTTCGCCAAGATAGGGCTCGATGTCGGCGCGGCCGATCGGCCAGCCGGTGTCCGGCGCCCATGCCTTGGGCTCGAAGTCCTGTTTGTCGAGCACGCGGCACCAGCCGGCCCAGTGGTTGGACGAGCCGCCCATGAAGCGCAGCCTGGTGATGTCGAGGTCGAAATAGAAATCGCCGACCGTCTTGCCGCGGTAGAAATCCTGCGACTCCTCGCTGAATTCGCGCGAACCCGCCTCCAGCACGACGACCGGGATGCCGGCTGCGCCGAGCTTCCTGGCGATCGTCGTGCCGGCCGGGCCGGAGCCGAGAATGCAGGCCTTGGGTCTGAAGACGGCCTGCTTGTAGGCCTCGTAGCTGTCGAAGATCATGTGAGGTCGCTTCGCCGCAGGATCCAGCCATTGATCTCGACGATCTCATCGGCATCGACCACGGGTTGCTGGCTGCGGAACAGCGACAGGGCAGGAAGCGCGATCAGCGCCTGCACGATCGCGCGGCGCGACATTTTTCTCATGAACCTGCTCATGACACGTCTCTCGACAGGGGCCTCGATCCACGCATGCCGTTCCTCAACGGCACATATGCCGCCTGGGAGCCCAATTCCGTGCCAGACCCAGGTGAAAACGGCGTTACACCAGGAAGTTTTAGCGCGGTTGAATATGGACATGGTTAGGGCATTCCTAACGCCTGCGGCGAGGCTTCATGCCGCCTCGGGCAATTCGCGGTCGAGGATCGAAAGATTGCGGCCGCGGTTCTTGGCTTCGTAAAGCCTGCGGTCGGCGGCGCGCATCAAATCCGAAATGGTCGCGCTCTCGCCGCAGCAGACCCCGCCGATCGAAACCGTGAGCGGCACGGTCCGCTCGTCGACCGGGCGGAAACGGATCAGCTCGACCTCGCGGCGGATGCGTTCGGCGATATGCTTGGCTTCCGGTTCGCTGGCCCCAACCAGGAAAGCCGCGAATTCCTCGCCGCCGATGCGGCCGAGCAGATCGCCGCTGCGAATGCCGCGTTCGATGGCGCCGGCGATCAAAAGCAGCGCTTCGTCTCCGGTCAGATGACCATAACTGTCATTGATCCTCTTGAAGTGATCGGCGTCGATGATGAGGAGCGCGCCGCGATCGCTCTTGCGCCGCGAACCGTCGAGCGCGGCGAAAAAGGTCTCGCGGTTGAGCATGCCGGTCATGTCGTCCCGGCTTGCCTTTTCCGACAGGCGCCTGTGCGCCGCCGCGAGCTGCGCGTGAGCCCGGGCAAGCTCGCGATGAGCATTCTGCAACCGATCGCTCTGCCAGAAGCTGCTGGCGCTGGCGGCCCAGGCGAGCACGAGCGGACAAACCGTCGACGCCAGCCAGACCGTGCGGCTCATCGGAAAGCCCATCGCCGGCATCACAATCAGCGTCAACAACAGCGAGGCAGCGACCGAAGCGAACGCCACGGCAGCGGCCCTCAAAATTATGCGACTCATCACTTGCTCCCAAGGGTCAGCTTGTGTGCCAGCAAGCGTTAAAGGCGACCTTTCCAGGACTTTTAAAATTTGAAGCGAGGCGCCATTTTCACATTTCGTGACGCGCATAAGTTGTGGATAAATCCAGCGTCGGCATGCCATAAGAAACCCATGACAACGACACCCGATCCCGCCCGCTTCGCCCATGTCACGGACTGGGTATTCGACCTCGACAACACGCTCTATCCGCATCACTCGAACCTGTTCGCGCAGATCGACGTGAAGATGACCGCCTATGTCGGGGAGCTGCTGACGCTTTCGCGCGACGACGCGCGCAAGCTGCAGAAGGAGCTCTACCTGGAATACGGCACGACGCTGAACGGGCTGATGAAGCGGCACGGCATCGATCCCGACGATTTCCTCGAGAAGGTGCACGACATCGACTATTCGCGGCTGGTGCCGGATCCGGTGCTGGGCGCGGCGATCCGCCAGCTTCCCGGGCGCAAATTCATCTTCACCAATGGCGACCGCAGGCACGCCGAACGCACCGCGCGCCAGCTCGGCATACTGGAACATTTCGACGCCATCTTCGACATCGTCGCGGCGGGGCTGAGCCCCAAGCCGGAGCGCCAGACCTATGAGCGTTTTGCCGAATTGCACTCGGTGACCGGGCACAATGCGGTGATGTTCGAGGATCTGGCGCGCAATCTGGCCGTGCCGAAAACGCTCGGCATGACGACCGTGCTGGTGGTGCCGCGCAATTTCGAGCCGACCTTCTCGGAGATCTGGGAACGCGACCCCGCAAACGAGGACGACGTCGATTTCGTCACCGACGACCTCGCCGGTTTCCTGACCGCGATCGTCGACGTCGTGGCTTGAACGGTGTTTGCATAGGCATGCCTTGGCGATTGGCCGAAACGCCCATCGCGATCGTCATCCACGGGCGGAGCAAGGAGCGAAGCGACGCGCGCAGACCCGAGGATCCATTCCGTGACGTATGAGCGCTGCCGCGGTGCAGAATTCTGCTCCGCTGCACTCTTTGATCAGGGTCACGGAATGGATTCCAGGGTCTCCGCGACGCCGCTTCGCGGCTGCTCCGCCCTGGAATGACGAGGTTCGGGCGACTTCAGCCAATCGCCGGCGTTTGCGCTGATTTCGGAAATGGGCGGTGAATATCTGGCCTAGGCCTGCGACCTTGTATCGAAGACCTAAGGCCGTTTCACGGAAACGGCGAAACGCAATTCCGGGCGGAAGACCGCTGCGCACTTTCCTGGAATTGCTCTAATCGAAATCCGGAATCGTGCCGGGCGGCAGTCCCAGTCGGCCGTTCAGCTCCTTCAAAAACCGGCACAGGTCCGGATTGCCTGCTGCTCTCGTACCGTTGCCATTGCCGTCCGACGCATAGCCATTGCCATGGCCGTTGCCGCAATTGGCGTTGCCGTTGAAGCTGCCGCCATTGAAGTTGCCGCTGAAACTTCCGGCATTGCCGTTGCCGTTGAAATTGCCGCTGTTGCCATTGCCGTTGAAGTTGCCGGAATTTCCGTTGCCGTTGAAATTTCCGGTATTGCCACGACCGTTGGCGACACCGGCCCCGATTGGAAGGTCGGCAATCCTGACAAGGGTCGAGGCGTCGGCGGCCAGGAACGCGGCAAGCAGCGTGCCGAGCGCGAGGCCGTTGCCGTCAAGCAGCCTCGCCGCCACCCGGCGCCTGCGAGGCCGGGTGGATGAGCTCAAGCCGGTCATCAGCGGTTTCCCCGGCCGTTGGAGTTGCCGTTGAAGGCGCCGACATTGCCGTTTCCGTTGAAGCTGCCGCCGTTGAAGTTGCCATTGCCGGCACCGATGTTGCTGTTGCCGTTGTATTGGCCGGTGTTGGAGTTGCCGTTGAAGGCGCCAATGTTGCCGTTGCCGCTTGTCGGCGAGGTGTTGTTGTTGCCGTTGAAAGCGCCGACATTGCCGGTGCCGCTGTTGAAGGCGCCGACATTGCCCGTACCGCTGTTCTTGTAGCCGACATTGCCGCCGAAATTGCCGAGCGGGTTCATGCCCCTGACGTTCGCGCCGATGGATTGGCCGTATTTGCCGACCGCTCCCTGGACGGCCGACATGCCGAAGGCCTGGCTGCCCGTCGTGGTGTCAGCCTTCGCCGCGGTTGCGCTCAACAACCCCAGGCATAGCGCCGGTATGACGTAGCGTTTCATCTGCGAGCTCCTTCCATGGCTTAGCTTTTGAAATTGGGATCTGTTGCAAAAAGGATTGGGCGAAAAGGACTGGGACCGCCGGCGACATGTCGCGGTAGCCTTGCGCGGGGGACTGGCGCTTGGCTCGACGGTCCCAGAGCCATCAGCGTCTTTCCAAACTGAAGCTTGGCGACGCCGGCGGTTGGGCGGGACTAGTGGTTCCCGTTGCCGTTGCCGTTGCCGTTGCCGACACCGGCGTTGCCGTTGCCGTTGGCGCTTCCGTTTCCGATGCCCCAGTTCCCGTTGCCGTTCAGGTTGCCGTTGCCGAGGCCGAAATTGCCGTTGCCGTTGCCGTTGCCGTTGGCGGCGCCGGCATTGAGGTTGCCGTTATAGTTGCCGTTGAAGGCGCCCATATTGGCGTTGCCGTTCCCATTGCCGTTGCCGACGCCGAAATTGCCATTGCCGTTGAAGTTACCGTTGAAGGCGCCGGTGTTGGCGTTGCCGTTGCCATTGCCGTTGCCGACGCCGACATTGCCGTTGCCGTTGCCGTTGCCGCTACCGACCGAAAATGCGGATGCCGAACCGGTCAGAGCCGACAGCACGGCCGCGGCCAGGATGATCTTTCTCATGACGTTCTCCTTGGTTGGTGTTGAGCTTCCCGGCCAGTTCAAGGTGACCGGGAGGACGCCCTAAGGATGCACGCGGAAATAGCGCCCATGAATTCGGGCTGATCGGCAGGTGCCGCCGGTTTTTCTGCTGACCCCGTGTCAGGAAAAGTTGAAGCAATCAGGAAAAAACTGACAGGCATAAAGGCGTATGCCGGGTGTATATTGCGCGCAGCATCAACCCTTGTGCCTCTTCTCGCGGGCGCGGCGTTGACGGTGGAGGGTGGCATCGACACCGGCAAAGGTGAAAGCTCGGGAAAGCGCCGTGGTCTGGCGCGGCATCTGGTTGCCGTGCAGGAAGAGCAGCGCCTGCGCCTGTCGCGCGAGCTGCATGACGATCTTGGCCAGCTGCTCGCCAGCGTCGCGCTCGAATTGCACATCGTTCGCGCCGGCTCGCCGGAGATGGACGTCCGCCTCGAGCGCGCCGCGATGCTTATCGACCAGCTGAGTGCCAGGGTGCATGACGCCGCCTGGAGCCTGCGACCCGCGGACCTCGATCACCAAGGCCTCAGAGCTTCGGTCGAGGACCTGGCTACCATGCTTTGCGGTCAACTTGGCATTGCATGCGAGATGGATCTCGAAGCCCTGTCGAGCCCGCCGCCTGTCGAGATCGCGCTCACTTTGTACCGCATTGCGCAGGAAGCGCTCACCAATATCGGCAAGCATGCCGCGCCGGGCCGCGTAAGCGTCACGGCGCACATCCAGGACGATCGGATACGCCTGACGATCGAGGATGACGGCCGCGGCTTCGACGCCAACGCCGAACCCGGTCCGGGCCATTTGGGCCTTGCCGGAATGAGGGAGCGGCTGGCGCTGGTCGGTGGCAAATTGTCGGTTGAAACCGCCAGGGGCAAGGGGACCACCATTTACGCCGATGTGCCTCTGGCCGGCTGATCGACGGTCCGGCCGACAAGACGCGAACAGGTCTGAAACGGCATCTTCGGTGTCAGGTGGGGTTACGTGAAGCGCTGCACATCCCGGACATTAGCGGTGGCTTACAGTCCGGCTTCATTGGGTTAGGCGGGGGATGGCTTACCCGTTGCGGCCGTTCAGGCCGCCAGAACAGACGGGCGTCCCGCGCCAGGCGGGCCAGTTGCCTAGACCATCAAGGACAAGAGGACCCTTTCCGCGTGACAGGGCCTTTGGCAGACTGATGGAGGTTAAGGTGTGCTGCAGGCGCATATTCGTGGTCGATGACCATCCGATCATCCTGTCGGGGGTCGGCGCGATGATCGACAGCCAGGACGATCTGACGATCGTCGGACTGGCCGGAAATGCCGAGGATGCACTTGAAGGGATCGGCAAGACGTTACCCGATGTCGCCGTGGTCGACATATCGCTTCCCGGCGTCAACGGGGTCACGCTGATCGAACGGCTTGGCGAACGCTTTCCCGAGGTCAGCTGCATAGCGCTGACGGCGCATGAGGACCCAGGCTGCCTGCGCCAGGTGCTTGCGGCCGGCGGCCGCGGCTTCGTGGTCAAGCGGTCGACGGCGACGGACCTGCTGCAGGCCATCCGCTGCGTATTGGCCGGCGACAACTATGTCGATCCGGCGCTCGCCGCGCGCATATTGAGCCCGCGCGGCGCCACCCAGCGCGATCCCGGCAATCTCAGCGAGCGGGAACGGTCGGTCATCCAGCTGGTGGCGCTCGGCTACAGCAACAAGGAAATCTCGTCCCGGCTCAACCTCAGCATAAAGACGATCGAGACCTACCGCACCAGGGCAACCGAGAAGCTCGCGCTGCACTCACGGGCGGCCATCGTGCGTTTCGCGCACTCGAATGGCTGGCTGGTCGAGCTGCCGGCGTAGGCAGACCGGGCAGGTTTGTCTTCCCGCCCTTAAAGCTTGTAGAAGCGGCGGATGATCTCCCAGGCCTCTTCGGCCGTGTCGACGAAATCGATGATGTCCTGGTCGCCGGGCGAGATCGTGCCCTGCTCGGCGAGGAAATCGAGATCGATCGCCCTTTGCCAGAACGCCTTGCCGAACAGGATGACCGGGACGCGCTCCATGCGTCCCGTCTGGATCAGCGTCAGCGTCTCGAAGAACTCGTCCATCGTGCCGAAGCCGCCCGGAAACACCGCGACCGCCTTGGCGCGCATGACGAAATGCATCTTGCGGACGGCGAAGTAGTGGAAGTTGAAGCACAGCTCCGGCGTGACATAGGCGTTGGGCGCCTGCTCGTGCGGCAATACGATGTTCAAGCCGATCGACGGCGCGCCGACATCGTCGGCGCCGCGGTTGCCCGCTTCCATGACGCCGGGCCCGCCGCCGGTGACGACGACATATTCACGATAATAGGAGGTGGCCGACTGCTGCGAGCACAGACGCGCGAATCTGCGCGCTTCTTCGTAATATTTGCTGTTCGCCTCGAGGTTCTTCTTCTGCGTCTCGTTCTTGGCCGCCCAGGCCTCGCCGCCGGGTTCCGGCAGGCGGGCGCCGCCGAACAGGATGACGGTCGAATGAATGCCGCGTTCGGCCAGGATCATTTCCGGCTTCAGGAGCTCGAGCTGCAGCCGCACGGCGCGCAATTCGCGACGCGTCATGAACTCGGGATCGTTCCAGGCCAGCCGGTAGGTCTCGGCACGTGTTTGCGGCGTATCCGGCACGCCTTTCGAGCGCTCCAGATCCTCGTCCGAATGCGGCAGCGGCGTCCACCCTGCCTTTTCCATGGGAGTCATCGAATCCACCCGTCCAATTCCTTCACTTGCGCCGTCCCGTGCCGCAGGCGCGATTGACCCCCATTGAGCCTTAACATAGGGTCCGCGCGACTTTTAAACAGGTTAAGGCGTGGCCCCTTAACAGCTTGGTAATGGAGCGAAATCATGTCGAAGCCCGATCTGGCGAGCCTCGAAAGGACCATCGAGAAGGCCTTCGAGGAGCGCGACACGATTTCGACCGCGACGCGCGGCGAGACGCGCGACGCCATCCAGTCGGCGCTCGACCTGCTCGACCGCGGTGTCGCCCGCGTCGCCGAACGGCAGGACGACGGCAAGTGGCACGTCAACCAGTGGCTGAAGAAGGCGGTGCTGCTCTCCTTCCGGCTGAACCCGATGGAGATCATCAAGGGCGGTCCCGGCCAGGCCGTGTGGTGGGACAAGGTGCCGTCCAAGTTCGACGGCTGGAGCGCCGTCGATTTCGAGAAGGCAGGCTTCCGCGCCGTGCCGTCCTCGATCGTGCGCCGGTCGGCCTATGTCGCGCCGGGCGCCGTGCTGATGCCGTCCTTCGTCAATGTCGGGGCCTATGTCGACACCGGCACGATGGTCGACACCTGGGCTTCGGTCGGCTCCTGCGCCCAGATCGGCAAGAACGTGCATCTTTCCGGCGGCGTCGGCATCGGCGGCGTGCTGGAGCCGATGCAGGCCGGCCCGACCATCATCGAGGACAATTGCTTTATCGGCGCGCGCTCCGAAGTGGTCGAAGGCTGCATCGTTCGCGAAGGCTCGGTGCTCGGCATGGGCGTGTTCATCGGCCAGTCGACCAAGATCGTCGACCGTGCCACCGGCGAGGTCTTTTACGGCGAGGTGCCGCCGAACTCGGTCGTCGTCGCCGGATCGCTGCCCGGAAAGCCGCTGCCCAATGGCGAGCCGGGCCCGAGCCTCTACTGCGCCGTCATCGTCAAGCGCGTCGACGCCAAGACCCGTTCCAAGACCTCGATCAACGAATTGCTGCGCGATTGATCCTCCACGACGGAGCGGACGCCATTGGCTGAACGATCGCAATTCCTCTGGCTGTTCTTCAGCCTTTCGGGGCGGCTGAGCCCGGTCGCCTATGCGCTGGCCGGGATTTTGCTGGTCCTTGTCCAGTTTTTCCCGTTCTACCAGTTCGCGCGGGTGGAGCTGAACACGACCGCCAGCCAGAACTGGGCCATGATATGCTGGGGCGTGCTGCTGATCTCGGCCTGGGCCACGTTCGCGGTGACGGCGAAGCGCTTCCATGATTTCGGCAAGCCGACCTATTTTGCGCTGATCTCGCTCATCATCGGTCCCATCCTGCTCATAATCCTGGCCTGTTTCCACAGCGATCCCGGACCGAACCGCTACGGCAGGCGCACCAACGCGCCGGGCGATAGCTGAGGTCGCATGCGCTATCGCACGCTCGACCCGGCGCGGATCATCGAGACTGCCCAGAGGCTCGAGGAGCGCGTCGCGGAGCGTTTCCCGGAAAGGGGCCTGCGCGCCGTTGCCGGCGAACTGGTGTCGCTGTCGCGCGACCTCGCCAAGGCCGCCAAGGAACTGGAAGCGCCGATCTGGTGGCTGCGCGGCGTTATCGTCGCGGCCTTCGTCGTCGGCGTGGCGATGTTCCTGTTCGTCGGCACCATCCTGCCGCTCGACCGCATTTCAGGCGCCGACGATGCCGTGCAGTCGATGCAAGGGATCGAGGCGACGATCAACACGGTCATACTCGCGGCGCTCGGGCTGCTGGCACTGATCCGCACCGAGGAGCGGATCAAGCGCAAGAAGGTTTCCGGCAGCTGCACGGGCTGCGCTCGCTGATCCATGTCATCGACATGCATCAATTGACCAAGGATCCGGCGACCTTGTCGGCCGATTTCAAGCCAACCTCGCACTCGCCCGCCCGCATCACCGATGCGGCCGACCTGGCGCGCTATCTCGACTATTGCTCCGAAATGCTGTCGATCGCCGGCAAGGTCGCGGCACTGTTCGCGCAATCGGTCAATGACGATGTCGTCGTCAACGCCGTCAACGATATCGAGAATCTTAGCTCCAACCTGTCGCGCAAGATCTGGCAGAAGATCACGCTCATCGAGGACCGCCGCCGACCGCTTCCGGCCCGAGGCCGGGCGGACCGCGCTTTTCCGCTTCCGCCTGACGCACCAGCGCGCTGACGCGTTCGTTGATCGGCGTCGGAATGCCCGTTTGCCTGGCCACGCGAATGACGGCGCCCTGCAATTCGTCGATCTCGGTCGGGCGGCCGCGTTTCAGGTCGTCCCACATCGACGAGCGCGCCTGAGGGTCGATCGCCAGCATGCGACGCGCCAGAAACCCGAACAGCCAGTCGGGCAGCCGCAGCACTTTCGGCAGCAGCGACGGCGGCAGGCCGGTGATGCGCGCAGGCGCTATGCTCGCCGCTCGCATCGCGGCGAGCGCCTCATCGATCTGGCCGGCCAGGATGACGCGCCAGCTTCGGTCGGCCAATTGCTTCGCCAGCGGCAGGTCGGAAAGCGCGACGAGGGCATTGTTGAGGTTCATCAGCAATTTGCCCCACTGCACCGCCTTCATGTCGGCGCGCGCTTCGACGGCAAGCCCATCGACGTCGAGCAGATCGACAAGGCCGTCGACGCCGTGGTCGATCATCACCTCGCCCTGGCTGACGCGATGCGCACGCAACGGCGCCTCGCCATCGGGCGACAGGACGACGTTGAACATCACCATGCCGGTCAGCACCCGCCGTCCAGGAAGCGCGGCGCGCAACCTGTCCGTGTTGTCGACGCCGTTCTGCAGGCTGACCACCACGGCATCTGCGCGTCCGTGGGCGGCGATCAGCCCGGCCATCTCCCCGGTCGCGCCGCTCTTCACCGTCACCAGGATGACATCCGCATCGGGGAGCGCTGCCGCCGGATCGTCGGTGGCCGAAATCGCTTGCGCTTCGATGCGGCGTTCACGGCCGTCAAGATCGCTGACGCGCAGCCCGCTTTCGCGCATGGCCTCGACGACACGGCCGCGGCCGAGGAAGACGACCTTGCGTCCGGCGAGCGCCAGGCAGCCGCCGACATAGCAGCCGATGCTGCCGGCGCCGGCTATTGCGATCGTCTTCGTTTCACGGGCCATGCGCTCGTCCTCGCGTGGCCGGCATCTTACTATTATGCATGTCGCTCTCCCAGAACCGCTGCACACTTGCGGGCGACATGCATTTACCCGTCATGAAAACCATATTGTCGGCGACATGAGCGGCGATCATCTGCCACCGTGACACGACAAACGCTTTCGACTATCGCTTTGCCCATGACATTGCCTACCGATCCCGCCGCGAATCTTGCCGCCCTGATCCGCTGCCCGTCCGTGACGCCCGCCGAGGGTGGCGCGCTTGCCGCGCTGCAAGATATGCTGAAGCCGCTCGGCTTTTCGGTCGAGCGTCCAATCTTCTCGGAAGACGGCACGCCGGACATCGAAAATCTCTATGCGCGGCGCTCAGGCAACGGCCCGCATCTGATGTTTGCCGGCCATACCGATGTGGTGCCGGTGGGCGACGAGGCGGCCTGGACGCATCCGCCCTTCGCCGCCGAAATCGCCAATGGCGAGATGTACGGCCGCGGCGCCGTCGACATGAAGGGCGGCATCGCCTGCTTCGTCGCCGCGGTTGCGCGCCATGTCGCGCAGAATGGCGGCCCGAAAGGCTCGGTGTCGCTGCTGATCACCGGCGATGAGGAAGGTCCGGCCATCAACGGCACCACCAAGCTGCTCGACTGGGCAGCGGCCAAGGGCGAGAAGTGGGACGCCTCGATCGTCGGCGAGCCGACCAATCCCGACGCCCTCGGCGACATGATCAAGATCGGCCGGCGCGGTTCGCTGTCGGGCAGCGTCACCGTCAACGGACGCCAGGGCCATGCCGCCTATCCGCAGCTTGCCGACAATCCGGTGCGTGGCCTGATCAGCCTTGTCGACGCGCTGCTCCATCCGGTGTTCGACAAGGGCACAAAGGATTTCCAGCCGACCAACCTCGAAGTGACGTCGATCGATGTCGGCAATGCGGCGACCAACGTCATCCCGGCGAAGGCGACGGCCATTTTCAACATCCGCTTCAACGACACCTGGGACGCCGAATCGGTCCAGGCCGAGATCCACAACCGGCTCGACCAGGCCGCCGGGCGCAAGAAATACCGGCCGGGCAAGAAGGCGCCAGTCGACTACGAGCTTGTCTGGCGCGACCGGCCGAGCCATGTCTTCCTCACCCGCGATGACAAGCTGATCGATACGCTGAGCGGTTCGGTCAAGGCGGTGGTCGGCAAGAGGCCGGCGCTCTCCACCTCCGGCGGCACGTCGGACGCGCGCTTCATCAAGGATTATTGCCCGGTGGTCGAGTTCGGGCTGGTCGGCAAGACCATGCATATGGTGGACGAGCGCGTCGCGCTTGCCGACCTCGAGACGCTGACGCAAATCTACGAACGCTTTATCGAAGACTGGTTCGGACAAGGCCTTTCGTGACCATGCTTTCGGCAGACGAAACCTATGCTTCGCTGGCCGGCGCCTGGCGGCTGATGTTCGGCAAGGCTGATGGCCTGCGCCTGCTCGACCTTTCGGCCGACGGTTTCTGGAATTCCTTCTTTGCCATCGTCGTGGCGGCGCCGGCGCTGATCGTCGGCTGGGTCGGGATAGCCAATGAGGTCGGCGACCCCGATGCCTTCGCCGGGCGCCTCGGCATGCTGGTAAGGCTGGCGACCGTCGATATCGGCTCCTGGGTGCTACCGCTGGTGGCGCTTGCGCTGGTGGCGCCCCGCGCCGGCATTGGCGGCCGCTTCGTCCACTATGTCGTCGCGTCCAACTGGGCGTCGGCGATCATCGCCTGGCTGATGCTGCCCTCGGCGCTGCTCAGGCTGCTCCTGCCTTCCGCCAGCGAGGTCAGCAGCCTGGTATCGCTGGCGCTGTTCGCCCTGTCGATGGTGCTGACCTGGCGCATGACCAGTACAACCATCGGCAAAGGCGCCGCGGTGGGCACGGCCGTGTTCATCGGCATGTTCGTTGCCTCGCTGCTGGTCCTGTTCGGCCTGCAGGCGCTGCTCGGCATCGACATACCGGACGGCACGACGGGTTGACGTTGCAGCGGGGGCGGCTGTTTCCAGAACAGTCGCTTCGGATTTGAATCCACCCTCGTTTTTCACCATTCAAAGTCAGCGCTGCCCCTCACCTGCCTGCCGGCATCCTCCCCGTATAGTGACGGGGAGAGGGGCGCTGTCATCCGCGGCTTCGCCAATTGCTAACGGTGCAGGAAGGAAGCCGGCGCTGCGGCCAGCCCCTTCTCCCCGTCACTATACGGGGAGAAGTGCCCGGCAGGGCGATGAGGGGCAGCGCCGACGCCGACAATTCCCGTCTCCAGCACAAGTTCGAAGCTGAAACAATTGCCTCGCGTCATTGGCAGAATGAGAGGCTTTCACTTGGCCGTCTCTGTCTCCGGATAATCCACCCCGACAAGAAACAGCCCGTCCGGCGGGGCTACCTGGCCGCAGGCGGCGCGGTCGCGCGCTTCGAGCGCCGCCTTGAGATCGGCGGCGCTCCAGGAGCCGTCGCCGACGCGCTTCAGCGAGCCGACCATCGAGCGAACCTGGTTGTGCAGAAAAGAGCGCGCCGAGCTGCGCAGCTCGATGAAGTCTCCATCGCGGCTGACGTCGAGGCGATCAAGCGTGCGGACCGGGCTTTCGGCCTGGCACTGGGTTGAGCGGAAGGTGGTGAAGTCATGCTTTCCGAGCAGCACCTTGGCCGCCTCATGCATGGCCTCGGCGTCGAGCCGCTTCGGCACCCACCAGACCTTGCCCTTTTCCAGCGCCGCCGGCGCCCGGCGGTTGAGGATGCGATAAAGATAATGCCGGCCGGTGGCGGAAAACCGCGCGTCGAAACCGTCGGCGACGACGGCAGCCTTCAGAATGGCGACACGCGTGCCGGCCGCATGCAGATGCGCGTTGACGGCGTCGCGCACCTTGTCGCCCGACCACGCTTTGGCCAGGTCGACATGGGCGACCTGCGCGGTGGCGTGCACGCCGGCATCAGTGCGGCCGGCGGCACGTATTCTTACCTCTTCGCCGCAGAACTTCTCGATCGCCTGCTCGATCGCCTGCTGCACCGAGGGCTGGTCGGCCTGGTGCTGCCAGCCGGCGAATTGGCTGCCGTCATATTCGATATCGAGCCGAAAACGCGGCATGCTGCGGCGCTTACCGCTCGCCTAGGCGGCTAACGCGGTGAAGGCGGAAGCGTAGACCAGCCTGCCGGTCTCGGGCGCGTCGCCCCAGGCCAGCGCCTGCAGCGCCTCGCCCTGGTACTCGCTCTCGAACTTCTCGGCACGGGCATGGCTGTAGCCGAAGCGGCCATAATAGGCCGGATCGCCCAGCACCACGGCCAGCATCTCGCCGGCTTCCTTGAGGCGGACATGCGCCTCGCGGATCAGCGCGCCGCCGATGCCGGTGCCGTGGAACGACGGCTCGACCGCCAGCGGCGCCAGCGCGACGGCGGCGAACTGCTTGGTGCCGTTCTGAACGAACAGTCGCGAGAAAAGAATATGGCCGACGATCTGCCCGTCTTCCTCTGCAACCAGCTCGACGACAGCATCGCCGCCGGTGACAAGCGCGTCGACCAGGCCGGCTTCCGCCTGCTGGCCAAAGGCATGTTCTTCGACGAGGCGGATCGCCTCGCGATCCCGCGGCGTCGCCGCGCGTATCGACATCATGCTCATGTGAGTTTCGTTCCTTTTTCGATCTTGGCTCCGCGCAAAAACTCCTGCGCAGTGGCAGGCTTTCCGCCCGCCCGTTGAACTTCGACCAGCCTGACCGCGCCTGTCCCGCAGGCGACCGTCAGCCGGTCATCGAGAATTCCTCCCGACTCGCCGACGCCATCCGAGAGCGTCGAACGAAGCAGTTTCAGCCGCTCCATGCGGCCGCCAATGTCGACCTCGCACCACGCGCCCGGAAAGGGCGAGAGGCCGCGAATGTGATTGTGGACTTCGCCAGAAGGCCGCGTCCAGTCTACGCGTGTCTCCGATTTATCGATCTTTCGGGCGTGGGTCACCCCTGCCGTTGCCTGTTGGGTAAATGTCAGACAATTTATCCCCAACTGCGCGAGCGCCTCAACCATCAGCGAGGCGCCTTGAATCATCAGTCGGTCATGCAATTCGCCGGCTGTCATGTCGGGCGCGATGGCGACTTTTTCAACCATTGCCACCGGCCCGGTGTCCAGACCCTCTTCCATCTTCATGACCATCATGCCGGTCTCGCTATCGCCGGCCATGATGGCGCGCTGGATGGGAGCAGCACCACGCCAGCGTGGCAAAAGCGAGGCATGGCCGTTGAGGCAGCCCAGCCTTGGCGCGTCCAGAACGGCTTTCGGCAGCAGCAGGCCGTAGGCGACGACCACCGCGACATCGGCCTGCAAGGCGGCAAAAGCCTGCTGCTCGGCCTCGCTTTTCAGCGACGTCGGCGTCCGAACGTCGAGCGCCAGCCGCTCCGCCTCGCGCTGCACCGGCGAGGGCGTCAGCTCCAGCCCGCGCCGGCCGGCGGCGCGCGGCGGCTGGGTGTAGACGGCCGCGATCTCGTGGCCGGCCTCGGCGATGGCGCGCAAGGTCGGCACGGAAAAATCCGGCGTGCCCATGAAGATGACGCGAAGGGGCATGCCCCTCTATCCCACCATCTTACCCGGCGCCTTGTCCTTGGCGAGCTTCTTGAACTTCCGCACCACCATGTCGCGCTTGAGCTTCGAGATGTGGTCGATGAACAAAACGCCGTTGAGATGATCTATCTCGTGCTGCAGGCAGGTGGCCATCAGACCTTCCGCCTGCATCTCCTGCAGCTTGCCGTCGCGGTCGAGATACTTCACCCGCACCGAAGCCGGGCGCTCGACCTCGGCGTAATAGTCGGGGATCGACAGGCAGCCTTCCTCATAGACGGACCGCTGGTCGGAACTTTCCAGCACTTCCGGATTGATGAAGACATGCGGCTGAGGCTCCTCGCCTTCCTTGGCAAGGTCTATGACCAGCAGCCGCCGCGGCTCGCCGACCTGGATCGCCGCGAGGCCGATGCCCGGCGCGTCATACATGGTCTCCAGCATGTCGTCGGCGAGCTTGCGCAAATCGGCATCGACGCGCTCGACCGGCTTGGAAACCTGGCGCAGGACGGGATCGGGAAGGATGATGAGCGGCTTGATCGACATGGCGTCTCACCTAAGACCTCGCTTGAAAAGCGTCAACCGGGGCATCTTTGACCTGTTCACGTTTTGATCTGTGCCAGGAGGCCGAATCGGTTATGCTGCCCAAATGAACGACATGACCTCCGTCCTTTCCGAGCCCATCGCGCGGCTTGGCGCCACGACCGTGACGCTTGGCCAGGCGCTGGCTTTCGGCGCGATCCTTCTGCTTGCGCTGTCCGTGGCGCTCGTCGTCGCCTTGTGGCGCGCGGCCGGGGCACGCGCGGCGGCGGCCGCCGAAGCCGCCGACCATGCCCGCGATGCTGAGGCGAGGATGGCCGAAATCATGCAAGCGCAGGCCGAGATGCAGGGGCGCATGGGGGCGATCGCCGAGGTGTTCGGGGCGCGGCAGGCCGAGCTCACCCAGTCGCTCGGACAACGGCTCGACGCCATGACCGGGCGTCTCGGCCAGACCATGGCCGAGCAGACCAAGTCGACGCATGAGAGCCTGGCCAAGCTGCAGGAGCGGCTGGCGGTGATCGACACCGCGCAAGGCAACATCCAGTCCTTGGCCGGCCAGGTCGTGCAGCTGCAGGCGATCCTCTCCAACAAGCAGACGCGCGGCGCCTTCGGCCAGTCGCGGATGGAGGCGATCGTCGCCGACGGCCTGCCGCACGGCGCCTACGAGTTCCAGGCCAGCCTCTCCAACGGCAGCCGGCCCGATTGCCTGGTGCGGATGCCCAACGGCGCGCCGTCTCTCGCCATCGACGCCAAGTTTCCGCTGGAGGCGTGGAACGCCATCCGCGCCGCCGAGGGCGAGGCCATGCAGAAGGCGGCGGCGCAGGCTTTCCGGCGCGACATCGAGGTGCATATCCGCGATATCGCCGAAAAATACCTGATCCAGAGCGAGACACAGGACACCGCCTTCATGTTCGTGCCGTCGGAATCGGTGTTTGCCGAGATCCACGAGAATTTCGAGGCGGTGGTGCAGAAGGCGCATCGCGCCCGCGTCGTCATCGTCTCGCCCTCGCTGCTGATGCTGTCGATCCAGGTGATCCAGGCGATCCTCAAGGACGCCCGCATGCGCGAGCAGGCGCATCTGATCCAGGGCGAGGTCATCCGCCTGATGGAGGATGTGGCGCGGGTCGACGAGCGGGTACGTCGGCTGCAGACACATTTCGGCCAGGCGGCGCGCGACATCGACGACATCCTGGTGTCGACGTCGAAGGTGACCAAGCGCGGCCAGAAGATCGAGGCGCTGGAATTCGCGGAAGGCGAGACCGAGGCCGCACGAGGTGCCGCGCCAAAGGCCGAAGGCGGTTCGCGGGTAGCAGACTCCAAGACGGGTCAGCTCAGGCTGCGCGTCGTCGAGGGCGACGAGTAGTCGCTCGACGCCAACGTTGGAACGACCGATTCTTCCTTCGCTGGCGAGGTCGCATCCCTTGGAGATTGTCTGGAACGCCGATCACTTGCATGCCATGAGGCTAACGCATTGAGACGGCTAAGAATTTTGCTCCGCCGAGCCCCTCATATCGGTCACGGCATGGATCTTCGGGTCATGCCCGAGGATGACGAAGGCGCGAAAGATTCAGCCAATCGCCGAGGCTTCCGTCAACGGGCCGATCCGACAGTGCTACTGCTCCTCGATGGTCGCCATGCCTTCAAACTCCGGCAGCCAATGCAACGCCGAGCGGTGCCAGACTTGTCTTCTCGGCACCAGTTGGTCGCGCTGGCGCGCCGTGCCCACCCTAATGCCATAGATTTTCGGTCCATCGCCAACCGACGTCGCATAAAGATGCGATCCGCATTCGCCGCAAAACCCCTGCGCGCGCTTGGCCCCGCTGGATCCGGTCTTGATATAGACTTTCGGTGTGCCCTTGGTAATCCGGTAATGCTCTTCCGGCGCGCCGACGGTCACGCGAAAGGCTGTGCCGGTCAGCTGCTGGCAGTCGGTGCAGTGGCAGATCGAGGTCTTTTCCGGATCGACCTCCGCCTCATAGGCGATCGCGCCGCAATGGCATCCGCCGTCGATCTTCATAGGCCTTCCTCCTGACAAGTTCGCGCTGTCAAAATCTATCCCTCCTCCGAGGCCTCGGCCATGGCCTTGCGCCGCCGCTCCCATGTGCCAGTTGCCTGCGGCTTGACGAAGAGCCTCGATATTTGCGGCATTTCCTTCTTGAGCCTGGCTTCCAGGCGCTCGACGCAGGCCTCGATATCGGGCGCGCTGAGATGATCCTCGAATTCGATGCTCAAGCCCGCGACGATTTCCTCCGGCCCGATATGGACGCTCAGGATTCCGTTCGCGCGCTGCACCGCCGGATCGTCCTGGACGATCGCCAGCACCTTCTTCTGCACTTCGGATGAGGCAGGTTCGCCCAGCAGCAGCCCTTTGCTCTCGCGCGCCAGGAAGATGGCGGTCGCGCCGAGGATGATGGCGATGCCGATCGAGCCGAGGCCGTCGAGCTCGGGGATTTCCAGAAGCTGGGCCGACAGGATGCCGGCGAAAGCGACTGCCAGCCCGAGCAGCGCGGCGCTGTCCTCGAACAGTACCGTATAGACGCTGGGATCCTTGCTCGATTGCACGGCCTGCAGCCAGCCCTGCTTGCCCTTCTGCTGCCGGAACTCCTTCAGCGCTAACAGCCATGAGCTGCCTTCGAAGACGAAGGAAAGGGCAAGCACGATGTAGTTGACCTTGGCGTCGACGAACGGCTCGGGCGCCATGATGTGGATGACGCCTTCATAGAATGAGACGCCGGCGCCGAGCGCGAACACCAGAAGCGCCACGATAAAGCTCCAGAAATAGAGCTCGCGTCCGTGGCCGAGCGGATGGGTGCGGTCGGGCGGCCGGGCGGCGCGGCGCATGCCGTGGAGGAGCAGCGCGCCGTTGCCGGTGTCGACCAGCGAATGCACGCCTTCCGACAGCATGGCGGACGAACCGGTGAGGGCCGCCGCCGCGAATTTGGTCGCCGCGATCGCCAAATTGCCGGCGAGCGCGGCGTAGATCACCCGTCTCGACCCGCTATGTCCTGCCATCCAATCTCCGAGCTGCCCCGCGCCCGAGCCTAGCGGCCCGCCTCACAGACAATGCACCAGCCCCTGCGAGGTTTCGAACCGCGCTGTGCCCGGAAATCGGTTGACAGCCGGTCGACCGGCTTCGCAAAGCGGCACAGCCTCTTGCAGCCGGGCATTTCTCTTGTTTCACTCGCACGTCCACAATCGGAGGAGCGAATCATGGCTAAAGGTGCGATGAAGGCGGGCAAGGAAGCCCGCAAGCCGAAGAAGGACGCCAAGAAGCCCGCCGCGGCCCCGGCTCCGAAGGCGCCGCCGGTCAAGGCGTTGCGTATCAAGGAAAAGTAAGCGGCCGAATTCGGTCGATCCGGCTCAGTGCTGACTTTGAACCGGCGGCATGACAATGCTGCCGGTGTTTTGTTGATCGAGGCCACCCCATATCAAAGGGCGAGGACGACCTCGCTTCCCAAAAACCGGCCGGGACGACCCGCCGCCAAGCATCTCAGGCGATGCTGGAATGACGGAGTGTCTTCGATGTCCTGGATTTTTCTTTTCTTCGCCGGCCTGTTCGAGATCGGCTGGGCCATCGGCCTCAAATATACCGCCGGCTTCTCCAAGCCGCTGCCGACCCTTCTCACCATCGCCTCGATGATCGTAAGCCTCGGCCTGCTCGGGCTGGCGCTGAAGACGCTGCCTGTCGGCACGGCCTATGCGGTGTGGACCGGCATCGGCACCGTCGGCACGGCGCTGCTCGGCATCTGGCTGCTCGGCGAGCCGGCGACGATCGTCCGGCTTGCCTGTATCGGCCTGATCGTCTGCGGCATCGTCGGACTGAAACTGGTCGCCTAGCTCGGTATACGTAGCACAAACGCGTTCAGGGCCGCTTTCGGCGACCCTGAACCATTTTCCTGGAATTGCTCTAGCGGGCGGAGAAGCCCGGAGGCGTGCGGCCGACGCGAGACTTGCGGGCGGCGTAGCGTGCGTCACGCTTGGCCTTGCGCGCGGCCTCATCGGCAAGCTCGAGAGCGATGCGCTCGGATTCCTCGGCCTCGCGGCGCTTGGCCTCTTCGGCCGCCGCCGCTTCCGCGGCAAGACGCGCCGCTTCGGCAATCGCCTCGCGCTCGGCCTTCTCGGCCGCTTCGCGCGCCAGCTTTTCCTGCTTCAGCCTTGCCTTTTCCGCCTCGCGGATGGCGCGGGCCTCAAGGATAGCCTTGCGTTCGGCCTGGCGAGCCAGCACTGTCGGATCATCCGCCGCCGGTTTTGCCTTGAAGCGCTCGAGCAGCGCCTTCTTTGCCTCGTTCGCGGCATTGCGCCGCTCGAAAATGTCTTTTTCCCTGTAGATAGCCAAGTGTACTTCCCTGCAGTCTATTCGCGACGCTTACATACGCGTGAAAGCGCTAAGTTCAAGCGCCAAAACGGTATGGCAGCCATGAAAAATCCGGGCTTGTTGCCGCAGGGATACGGCCCGGCAGCGCGATGCACTGTTCACAGATCGCGCGTCTGGCGGGCAGAACGGCGGATGGTTACCTCTAGCGCCGACAACAAATGCCGACATGAACATTGAGGACGCAACCAGATGGAACTCGGTCTCTACACTTTCGCCGATGTCAGCCCGGAGCCGGGCCCCGGCGCGATCGGCCCGCATGAGCGGCTGCGCAACCTCGTCGAGGAAATCGAGCTGGCCGACCAGGTCGGCCTCGACGTGTTCGGCCTGGGCGAGCATCACCGTCCAGATTATGCCGCCTCGGCGCCGGTGGTGGCGCTGGCCGCGGCGGCCGAGCGCACGAAGCGCATCCGCCTGACCAGCGCGGTCACGGTGCTTTCCTCCGACGACCCGGTGCGCGTCTTCCAGCAATTCGCGACGCTCGATCTTCTGTCCGGCGGCCGCGCCGAGATCATGGCCGGGCGCGGCTCCTTCATCGAATCCTTCCCGCTGTTCGGCTACAATCTCGAGGACTATGACGAGCTGTTCGCCGAGAAGCTCGACCTGTTGCTCGCTATCCGTGACCAGGTGACAGTGACGTGGCAGGGCAAGCTGCGCGCGCCGATCAACGGCCGCGGCGTCTATCCGCGTCCATTGCAGGAAAAGCTGCCGGTCTGGATCGCCATCGGCGGCACGCCGCAATCCGCCGCGCGCGCCGGCGTGCTCGGCCTGCCGCTGGCGCTGGCCATCATCGGCGGCGAGCCGGCGCGTTTCGCGCCGTTGTTCGATATATATCGCGAGGCGGCGCGGCGCGGCGGCAACGATCCGGCCAGGCTCGCCACGAGCATCAACGTGCACGGCTTCATCGCCGAGACGACCGAACAGGCGGCCGACGATTTCTACGGACCGCAGGCCGAGGTGATGAACCGCATCGGCCGCGAGCGCGGCTGGGGCCCGACCTCGCGCGCGCATTTCGATCACGCGCGGGGTCCCAGTGGGGCCCTCTTCGTCGGTAATCCTGAGGCCGTGGCGGAAAAGATCGTCGCCCAGCACAAGATCTTCGGCAACGACCGCTTCCTGCTGCAGATGGCAATCGGCACCATGCCGCACGCCAAGATCATGAAGGCAATCGAGCTTTACGGTACCAAGGTGGCGCCGATCGTGCGCAAGGAGGCGGTCAAAACCGCGCCCACCGTCGCGGCGCCGGTAGCCTGAACAGCGGCCGCCCAAGGACCTGCTAGGGGAACCTTGGCGTGGCGGGCACGTTTTCCCGGCGATTGCACCGGTTGCGGTGCTCCTGAGGGAACGGATGAAAACCGAGCCGATCGCTTCGGACGCGAGCGCTGCCGAAAGCCATGACGCGCGCGCCGGTGCGCGCGCCGATATCCGCCTGATGCGGTCGCTGGTGATCGGGATCTTCATTCTGATGACGGCGGCGGCGCTGTACTTCGCGCGCGCCTTCTTCATGCCGGTGATACTCGCCTTCCTGCTGGCGCTGACGCTGACGCCCATCGTGCGTTTGCTGCGCAAGCACGGCATCCCTGAGGTTGTCTCGGCGACGCTGCTGGTGCTGCTTTCGATCTTCGTCTTCGCCGCCGCAGGCTATCTGCTCAGCGGTCCGGTCATCGACCTCATCAACAACAGCTATTCGATCGGCCAGCAGCTCACCGAGCGGCTGGCGCCGTTCAAGCGGCCGCTCGAAAGAATGATGGACCTCGCACATCAGTTGGAGGCGCTGACGGAGACGTCTCAGGAACCCGGCCTTCAGCAGGTCGCGGTAGCACCTTCCGGCATCCTGTCCACGGCGGCCAGCAACATCCTGGAAGCAGGCACGGCGATCACCATCGTCTTCGTGCTGTCGCTGTTCCTGCTCGCCTCCGGCACGCTGTTCTACGAGAAGATCGTCCAATCCTTCGCCAGCATGACGCAGAAGAAGCGGGCGCTGCGCATCGTCTATGACGTTGAGCGCGAGATTTCGCACTATCTGCTCACGGTCTCCATCATCAATGTAAGTCTCGGGACGGTGATCGGGCTGGGCTTGTGGGGGCTCGGCATGCCCAACCCGCTCGTCTGGGGGGCGATGGCGGCATTGCTGAATTTCTTGCCCTATGTCGGCGCGCTGATGACGGTCGTGATTGTCGCCGTCATCGCGCTGATCAGCTTCGACACGATCGCCTATGCGCTCTTGGCGCCGGCCTTCGTGGTGCTGTGCGACATCATCGAAGGCCAGTTCGTGACGCCGACGGTGGTCGGGCGGCGCCTCGAGATCAATGCGGTGGCGATCTTCATCGCCATCGCCTTCTGGTCCTGGCTGTGGGGCTTCGTCGGCGCGCTGATGGCGGTGCCGTTGCTGGTCGTCATCAAGGTCTTCTGCGACCATTTCGAGGGCCTGAGCCATGTCGGCAACTTCCTGGCGGCGCAGCAGTCCATGGCCATCGAGGAAGAGCCGGCCGAAAACAATCACAAACCGGCCTGAAGCACGTCGCGCTGAAAAGTCCGAGAACCGCTCCGCACTTCCGGGCGACATGCATTGGCATGTGGCCCAATCGCAAAGCGTGGCCGTTATTTGCAGCGTTGGCGGGCAGTGCCTATATCGGGCCGGTCAAGCCGGACCTGCCCCTGAATGAGCGACTTCGATCTCGATGGCTATTTCGCCCGCATCGGCTATGACGGGCCGACCGACGTTTCGCTCGCCACGCTGCAGGCGCTGCACGCAACTCACCCGCAGGCGATCCCGTTCGAGAACATCGACGCCTTGATGGGCGTTTCCGTCGGGCTCGACATCGCCTCGCTGCAGGACAAGATTCTTGGCCAGGGCCGCGGCGGCTATTGCTTCGAGCACAATCTCATCTTCATGCATGCGCTGAAGGCGCTCGGCTTCACGACCAGCGGGCTGGCGGCGCGCGTGTTGTGGGGCCAGCCTGATGATGCCGTCACCGCGCGCAGCCATATGCTGCTGCGCGTCGAGCTCGGCGGCCGCACCTACATTGCCGATGTCGGCTTCGGCGGCCTGACGCTGACGGCGCCGCTGCTGCTTGAGCCCGGGCTGGTGCAGCAGACACCGCACGAGGCCTTCCGCATTGTCGAGACCGGCGACGATCTTCGCCTGCAAGCAGGCATTGGCGGCGATTGGCGCACGCTCTACCGCTTCGACATGAGCCAGGCCCATGAGGTCGACTACCTGGTCGGCAGCCATTTCCTGTCGACCCATCCGAGCTCGCATTTCCTGACCACGCTGGTGGCCGCGCTCGCCTTGCCCGACCGGCGCTATGCGCTGCGCAACAACCGGCTGTCGACACATCATGCCGGCGGCCGCAGCGAGCAGCGCGAGATCGCGACGGCCGCTGAGCTCGCCGGCGTGCTGGAGAGCCAGCTCGCCATCGTCATTCCCGACCGCGCCGCCTTCGAGGCGAGACTGCGGGAAAAACGCATCGTGGAGACCTGACCAATGACGGCCCTTTCGGTTCTCGACCTGTCGCCGATCACGCAAGGCAGCACCGCCTCGCAGTCGCTTGCCAATTCGCTCGACCTTGCCCGCCATGCCGAGCGGCTGGGCTACCGGCGCTACTGGCTGGCCGAGCACCACAACATGCCGGGCATTGCGAGCGCGGCGACGTCCGTCGTGATCGCGCATGTCGCCGGCGGGACGAAGTCGATCCGCGTCGGCGCCGGCGGCATCATGCTGCCCAACCATGCGCCGCTGGTGATCGCCGAGCAGTTCGGCACGCTGGCCGCACTTTTCCCCGGCCGCATCGATCTCGGCCTCGGCCGCGCGCCGGGCACCGACATGCTGACCGCGCGGGCGCTGCGGCGGAATCTCGAAAGCGCCGACAATTTCCCGCAGGACGTCGTCGAGCTGATGGGCTATTTCCAGCCGGCCGAGGAAGGCCAGCGCATCCGCGCCGTGCCCGGCGAGGGCCAGAGCGTGCCGGTCTGGATCCTCGGCTCCAGCCTCTATGGCGCGCAGCTCGCAGCCCTTCTCGGCCTGCCTTACGCCTTCGCCTCGCATTTCGCCCCGGCCGAGCTCGATCATGCGCTGGAGGTCTATCGCACGCGCTTCCAGCCATCGGCGCAACTCGACAAGCCTTATGTCATGCTCGGCCTCAATGTCTTCGCCGCGCCGTCGGACGCCGAGGCGAAGCTTCTGTTCAGCTCGCTGCAGCAGGCCTTCGTCAATCTGCGCAGCGGCCGGCCCGGCCAATTGCCGCCGCCGGTCGAGAATTACGACCGCGACCTCGATCCTGCGGCGAAAACCATGCTTGCCCAGGCGCTGTCCTGCGCCGTCGTCGGCTCGCCGGAGACGGTGCGCCAAGGCATCGACACCTTCATAAGCCGCACCGGCGCCGATGAATTGATGGTGACGGCGCAGTGCTTCGACCATGCGGCGCGCGTGCGCTCCTTCGAGATCCTCGCTGACGTGCACAAATCGATGTCGAAGGCGGCCTGACGGCGCCATGGCTTCTGACATACCCATCTGTTAAGGGCAGGCTCCCCGCCAACGCGCGAGCCTGCACATGACCCATGATCTCGACGACCGCATGCATTTTGCCATCGACCTGGCGCGGCGCGCCGGCGAGCTGGGGCTGAAATATTTTCGCGACCTCGACAACCTGGCCGTCGAGAGCAAGGGCCACCAGGACTTGGTTTCCGAGGCCGACCGCGAGGTCGAGCTGTTCATCCGCGCCGCGATCGCCGAGGCCTATCCGCAAGACGGCATCGTCGGCGAGGAGCACGCGGCGGTGACCGGAACAACCGGTCATGTGGGTGATCGACCCGATCGACGGCACCGCCAATTTCGTGCGCGGCATTCCCGCCTGGTGCGTGGTGATCGCCTGCGCCAGGGATGGCGAGACAATCCTCGGCGTTATCCACGAAGCCTCGACCGACGAAACGTTCTACGCCCGCCGCGGCGGCGGCGCCTTCCTTAACGGTAAGCCGATCAAGGCCAGCAATGCGGCGTCGCTTTCCGACGGCGCCGTCGGCACCGGGCTCTCCAACCGCGCCTCGACCACGAATGTCGTCATTCTCATCGGCCTGATCATGGGCGAGGGCGGCGTCTTCTACCGCAATGCTTCCGGAGCGCTCATGCTTGCCTATGCGGCGGCCGGCCGGCTGCTCGGCTATCTCGAGGAGCACATGAACGCCTGGGATTGCCTGGCCGGCATGCTGCTGGTCGAGGAGGCCGGCGGCACGGTGCTGAAAGCGGACCCCAAGACGGTGATCGGCAAAGGCACCCGTGTGGTCGCCGGCGGCCGGGGCATCTTTCCGAGGCTGCAGCTGCTAGGCGAGAGCTCCTTCGGATTTACGCGCTGACGCTCTGCGCGAGCGCGCCCAGCGGCCGGCAGGAATTGCGGATCATCAGCCGGCCCTTCAGTACGAGCTTGCGCGGCGGCGCCTCCCTGTTGCCGGCAAGCCGGTCAAGCAGGAGGTTCGCCGCCTGCTCGCCGATCGCCTGCACCGGCTGCGCCACGGTGGTCAGCTGCGGCACGAACACGTCCGACCAGGGAAAATCATCGAAACAGGCGACCGAAATGTCTTCGGGGCAGCTGAGACCGATGTCGCGGATCGCCTTCATGGTGCCGATCACCATCGGATTGTTGGCCGAGAAGATCGCGCTTGGCCGGTCGTGCAGCGAAAGCAGCTGCATTGTGGCGTTATAGCCGTCGATCTCGTGGAAATTGCCGGAGCGTATGAGCTCCTCCGCCACGGGCAGGCCGGCGGCCTGCAGCGCCTCGCGGTAGCCGATCATGCGGTCATGCATGGGGGATATGTCGGAGGCGCCGGTGATATAGCCGATGCGGCGATGGCCGAGATGGATCAGATAGGTGACGGCGTCGAACACCGCGCGCTGGTTGTCCAGGACCACCGCATCGGTGTCGACGCCTTCGCAGAGGCGGTCGAGCAGCACCACCGGCACGTTGGCGTCCCCGACGATGCCCTTCAGAATGCCGCCGTCGCCGACGCGCGCCACGATCAGCCCGTCGACCATGCGGTCGAGCAGCAGCCGGATCTGGTCGTCCTGCGTGTTCAGGTCCTCGTCCGTGCAGCACAGCATGACGGCATAGCCGGCGCGGTCGAACGCCTGCTGGATGACCGAAACGACATCGGTGAAGAACGGATTGGTGATATGCGGCACGGTCAGGCCGATGGTCCGCGTGGTGCCCATCTTGAGGCTGCGGGCAATGGCGTTGCGCTTGTAGCCGATGTCGCGGATCGCCTGCTCGATGCGCTGGGTAAGCTCCGGACTGACGGTGGCGGTGCCGTTGAGCACTGCCGACACGGTGGCCACGGACACACGCGCCGCCTCAGCCACATGCAGCATGGTCGGTGCCGTGGATTTCCGCTGTTTTTTCCGCCCTGACACCGTCATTTTCGAAACGTTTAACCGCCCCTATTTGGCCAAACCTACGCAAACCCGGCTTTTTTCGCAAGAATTGAAATGCATCAATCCTCAGCAACCAGATATGCGCTTGACACATTCGAAACGTTTAGATTAGCGTTCAAACAATCGAAGACGACGGAGGGAGGCCGTCCTTTGCCATGCAGCGCGTTGATTCCACCACGACTGGCAATGCGGCCGCCGACGGTCCAACCGTCGTCCTCAGCGCGACCGGCATTTCCAAGCGGTTCGGCGGCATCGCCGCGCTGTCCGATGTGAGCCTGGACCTCAGGCCCGGCGAGGTGCACGCGCTGATGGGCGAGAACGGCGCCGGCAAGTCGACGCTGATGAAGATCCTGTCGGGCGTCTATACCGACTACGAAGGCGCCGTGGCGATCGACGGTCAGGCAGTCCGCTTCACCGGCGTCCGCGACGCCGAGGACGCCGGCATCGCCATCATCCACCAGGAGCTCAACCTCGTCCCCGAGCTCAGCGTCGCCGACAACATCTTCCTCGGCCGCGAAAAGCTGATCGCCGGGCTGGTCGTCGACCGCAAGGCGAGCAGCCGCACTGCCAGCGCGTTGCTGCAGCGTCTCGGCATCGAGCTCGATCCCGAGGCACGTGTCGGCACGCTCAGGGTTGGCGAGCAGCAACTGGTGGAAATCGCCAAGGCGCTGTCGAAGTCGGCGCGCATCCTGATCATGGACGAGCCGACCTCGGCGCTGTCGCCGGCCGAGTGCCAGAGACTATTCCGCATCATCGGCCAGCTCGCGGCAAGCGGCGTTGCGATCGTCTACATCTCGCATCGCATCGACGAGGTCATGCATCTGGCCAGCCGGGTGACGGTGCTGCGCGACGGACGCCACGTGCTGACGCGGGACATGGCAAAGCTGGACGAAGACGCCATCATCACGGCCATGGTCGGGCGCGACCTTCTCGCTTCCTCCGATCATGAGCGCGCCCCTGGCGGCGAAGCGGTGCTCTCGGTCAGGGACCTGTCGCTGTCGAAGCCCGAACGGCATGGCTGGCGCACGATGATCGACGGCGTCAGCTTCGACCTCGCGGCCGGCGAGATCCTCGGCATCGGCGGGCTGCTGGGTTCCGGCCGCACCGAGATCCTGGAGGCGATCTTCGGCTCCAGCGACGGCCGCACCGGCGGCGAGATTCGGCTCGACGGCGTGCCGGTCGAGATCGGCTCGCCGCGCGAGGCCCGCCGGCTCGGCATTGCTTTGGTGACCGAGGACCGCAAGACGCAAGGCCTGCATCTCCAAGCCTCGATCACCGACAATGTCGCGCTGCCTCTGGTCGGCGCGCTGGCGCGCTTCGGCCTGCGCTCGCGCTCCGGCGAGCGCGGCCTGGCACGCGACGCGGTCGGCGCGCTCGGCATACGCTGCGAAAGCATCGAGCAGGCCGCCGGCACGCTGTCCGGCGGCAACCAGCAGAAGGTGGTGATCGGCAAGTGGCTGGCGACCCGGCCGCGCGTGCTTCTGCTCGACGAGCCGACGCGCGGCATCGATGTCGGCGCCAAGCGCGAAATCTACGACCTCGTCTTCAAGCTGGCCGGCGACGGGCTGGCGATTGCCGTGATCAGCTCCGAACTGCCCGAGCTTCTGCATCTGGCCGACCGCATCCTGGTCATGGCCGAGGGCCGCCAGCGCGGGATCCTGTCCCGCGCCGAGGCCAGCGAGGAGGCGATCATGCGGCTTGCCGCGCCAAGACTTGCCACACCAAGACGGGCAGCGAGACCAGCCGCATGAACCTTATCAGCCTTGTTTCCCGCACCAAGCTGTACTGGGGGCTGATCGCCATCTTCCTGATCGGCGTGTTCGGCTCGCCGATCAGCTCCAAGGGCAACAACATCTTCCTGTCCTACGGCAATCTGCTCGACGTGCTGCGCCAGGTGTCGACCACCGGCCTCATCGCCACCGGCATGACGGCGGTGATCCTGACCGGCGGCATCGATCTTTCCGTCGGCTCGCTGATGGCGATCTGCTCGGTCGTCTGCGCCATGCTGCTCACCGTGCCGGGCGTCACGCCGTCGGCGGCGCTCGGCGTGCCGACGACCGCGCTGGCGGCGCTTTGCCTCGGCGTGCTGGCCACCCGCTTCATTTTGCTCAACATCGAGAAATCCCGCGCCGGGGCGGAAGCCGGGCGCGACGCGCGGCTGGACAAGGCGCGCGGGCTGGTCATTCCGGGCGTCGTCGGCGTGATCCTGTGCTGCCTTTCGCTGTGGTACCTGCTGCCGCAGGTCGAGACCAAGTTCGGCGTGCTCGGCGTGCTGCTGGTGGCGCCTTGCGTCGGCCTTCTGTTCGGCACCATCAACGGCTTCATTATCGTCGCCGGCCGGCTGCAGCCCTTCATCGTGACACTTGCGATGATGGTGACGGCGCTCGGCATCGCCAGGCTCACCGCCGGCCAGAACAACGCGGTGCTGCCGGTCTATACCGGCTCGAACGCCACCGCCGATTTCGAGATCCTGCGCTCGCTGGTGTTCGGCATCGTGCCGATGCCGGGCCTGTTCTTCCTCGGCGCGGTCGTGATCTACGGCGCGGTGCTGCGCTTCACGCCGTTCGGCCGCTATGTCTACGCCATCGGCGGCAATGAGGAGGCGGCGCGGCTTTCCGGCATCGCCGCCGGGCGCGTCAAGATAGCCACCTATGCGGTGTCGGGCCTGCTCGCCGGCATCGCGGCGGTGCTCTACGTGGCGCAATACCGCCAAGGCAAGCCCGATGCCGGCGCCGGGCTGGAGCTCGACGCCATCGCCGCCGTGGTCATCGGCGGCACCAGCCTGATGGGCGGGCGCGGCAGCCTAGTCGGCACCTTCTGTGGCGTGCTGATCTTCGGCCTGCTGTCAAACATCTTGCAGCTGCACAACATCAATTCGAACCTTCAGCTGGTTCTGAAGGGGGCGATCATCATCGGCACCGTGCTCGTGCAGGAGCGCAACGCCGGCGATCTTCTCAGCTATCTGCGCCTGCCCGGCGGACGGACGGCGCAAAAGGAAACGGCCGCAGCCAAGCGGCCGTCACAGGAGACCTCGTCTCTATAATCCGGAGGAAACAGGACCATGAAACGACGTGAAATGCTGAAGCTCGCCACCTTCGCGGCGGCGCTTGTGACGACCACCGGGCTCTTTTCCGGCAACCATGCCTTTGCCCAGGACAAGAAGTGGAAGATCGGCTTCTCGCAGGTGACGACCATCGAACCCTGGCGCGCCCAGTTCAACAAGGACATCATCGCGGAAGCCGCCAAGCACCCGGAGGTCGAGCTGATCATCACCGACGGCGAGGACAAGACCGAAAAGCAGGTCGCCGACGTCGAGAACCTGATCCGCCAGGAGGTCGACGCGCTGCTGGTCTCGCCGAAGGAATCGGCCGGCCTGACCGGCGTGGTGCAGCAGGCGATCGACGCCAAGATCCCGGTCTTCGTGCTCGACCGCAATGTCGAAACCAAGGACTACACGCAGTTCGTCGGCGGCGACAACAAGCTGATTGGCCGGGCGGCTGGCGAATATGCCGTCGAGCTCCTGGGCGGCAAGGGCAAGGCGGCCGGCAACGTCGTCGAGATCTGGGGCGGCATGGGCACGCAGCCGGCGCATGACCGCCATGACGGCTTCCATGAATTCACCGACAAGGAGCCGGGCATCAAGTACCTGCTCGACCAGCAGTCGGGCGACTGGAAGCAGGACCAGGCCTATAACATCATGGCCAACGCGCTGAAGACCAACGAGAAGATCGATCTCGTCTACGGCCACAATGATCCGATGGCCTATGGCGCCTATCTCGCGGCCAAGGATGTCGGGCGCGAGAAGGACATCAAGTTCATCGGCATCGACGGCCTGCCCAATGAAGGCGTGCAGATGGTGAACAAGGGCGAGCTGACCGCGACCTTCACCTATGTCACGCCGGGCGCCGAGGGCCTGCGCCAGGCGATCAAGTTCCTGAAAGGGGAGAAGGTCGAGAAGACCATCACCCTGCCGACGGAAAAGATCACCAAGGACAACGCTGCCAAGATCCTGAAGGACAACGGGCTCTAGATTCTGTTTGACGCAATTCCGAACGGAAAACCGCTGCGGCTTTTCGTGGAATTGCTTGAAGTCCGCAACCCCTGCCGGGCCACGCGCCCGGCAGGGCTTTGCCCGAGCGCCAGGCGCTCCCCACAGCTTGCCGCCGGATGCGCGAAGCGTCGCCGCAATGCTGGTTTTCCGCTCTTTCGCGACCGAAAGTCACGCCCGAAACAGCAAGTCCTGACCTTCGCGGTCGGCAGATCTGTGTGCCCTAAGCGGCGCCGTTTCAAAAAAACCAAGCTGGGACAGTGAGATAGATCGACCTCAGACTGGCTCAGGCGCAGAGCGCGGCGGGTGTCTTCCGGCTCGCTGCCGAGACGATGGACAGCTTACGCAGGATGCTTGCGCCTTGTGTCGCCTGTTCTTATATACGCGCCAGCCGTCCAGCCCTAAAAAGCGGGGACCATGACGGGATTTCTTGTGAACAGGGGCTTTCGTCGGAACGCCTTTTGAAGGGTCCAGAGAGCCTGCTTAGAGGAGAGATTAGAACAATGGCAAAAGTTATCGGTATCGATCTCGGCACCACCAACTCGTGTATCGCCATCATGGATGGCAAGGACCCCAAGGTGATCGAGAATGCTGAAGGCGCGCGCACGACGCCTTCCATCGTCGCCATTTCGAGCGACGGCGAACGTCTCGTCGGCCAGCCTGCCAAGCGCCAGGCGGTCACCAATCCGGAAAACACCATCTTCGCGGTCAAGCGCCTGATCGGCCGCCGCTATGACGACCCTGTGACGGAGAAGGACAAGAAGCTCGTCCCCTACAAGATCGTCAAGGGCGACAATGGCGACGCCTGGGTCGAGGCCGGCGGCAAGAAGCAGTCGCCCAGCCAGATCTCGGCCATGATCCTGCAGAAGATGAAGGAGACGGCGGAAGCCTATCTCGGCGAGAAGGTCGAGAAGGCGGTCATCACCGTTCCGGCCTATTTCAACGACGCCCAGCGCCAGGCGACCAAGGACGCCGGCAGGATCGCCGGCCTCGAGGTGCTGCGCATCATCAACGAGCCGACGGCCGCCGCACTTGCCTATGGCCTGGAGAAGAAGGACGGCAAGACCATCGCCGTCTATGACCTTGGCGGCGGCACCTTCGATATTTCCGTGCTTGAAATCGGCGACGGCGTCTTCGAGGTGAAGTCGACCAATGGCGACACCTTCCTCGGCGGCGAGGACTTCGACATGCGCCTCGTCGAGTATCTGGCGGCCGAGTTCAAGAAGGAACAGGGCATCGACCTCAAGGCCGACAAGCTCGCGCTGCAGCGGCTCAAGGAGGCCGCGGAAAAGGCCAAGATCGAGCTGTCGTCGACGACGCAGACCGAGATCAACCTGCCCTTCATCACCGCCGATGCCAGCGGCCCGAAGCACCTGACGATGAAGCTCACCCGGGCGAAGTTCGAAAGCCTGGTCGAGGATCTCGTGCAGCGCACCATCGATCCCTGCAAGGCGGCGCTCAAGGATGCCGGCCTGAAGGCGGGCGAGATCGACGAGGTGGTCCTGGTCGGCGGCATGACCCGCATGCCCAAGATCCAGGAGATCGTGAAGCAGTTCTTCGGCAAGGAGCCGCACAAGGGCGTCAACCCGGATGAGGTAGTGGCGCTTGGCGCCGCCATCCAGGCCGGCGTGCTGCAGGGCGACGTCAAGGACGTGCTGCTGCTCGACGTGACGCCGCTGTCGCTGGGCATCGAGACGCTGGGTGGCGTGTTCACCAGGCTGATCGAGCGCAACACCACGATCCCGACCAAGAAGAGCCAGACTTTCTCGACCGCCGAGGATTCGCAGTCGGCGGTGACGATCCGCGTCTTCCAGGGCGAGCGCGAGATGGCGGCCGACAACAAGATGCTCGGTCAGTTCGACCTCGTCGGCATTCCGCCGGCCCCGCGCGGCGTGCCGCAGATCGAGGTAACGTTCGACATCGACGCCAACGGCATCGTCAATGTCTCGGCCAAGGACAAGGGCACCGGCAAGGAGCACCAGATCCGCATCCAGGCTTCGGGCGGTCTGTCCGACGCCGACATCGAGAAGATGGTGAAGGACGCCGAGGCCAATGCCGACGCGGACAAGAAGCGCCGAGCCCTCGTCGAGGCCCGCAATCAGGCCGAAGCGCTGGTGCATTCGTCCGAGAAGTCGCTGAAGGACTATGGCGACAAGGTCTCGGAGGCTGACCGCACCGCAATCTCGGATGCGATCGCCGCGCTGAAGACCGCAGCCGAAGGCGACGACCCGGCCGACATCGAGGCCAAGTCGCAGTCGCTCGCCGAAGTATCGATGAAGCTCGGCCAGGCCATGTACGAGGCCTCGCAGAAGGAAGCGGCCGAAGCCGACGCCAAGGCGGACGCGGCCAAGGATTCGGACGTGGTCGATGCCGACTTCGAGGAAATCGACGAAGACGACGAGAAGAAGAAGTCGGCCTGAGCCGGCCGACGGCGGATCATGCGAAAAGCCCGGCGGAAGGCCGGGCTTTTTTGCAACCCCAGTCGAAAAAGTGACAGAAAAGCCCGGAGCGGCCCGGCTTAGTACTAGCATCCGGGAAACATCGCTCCTAAATCCAAGAACGTGCCGGCAAACGTCGCCAACAATGCTTGAAGACATTGAGCATCCGGACAGCGGGAAAAAATGAAAGCTGATTTCTACGAAACGCTGGGCGTGCAAAAAGGCGCCGACGACAAGGAACTCAAGAGCGCTTTCCGCAAGCTCGCCATGCAGTTCCATCCCGACCGCAACCCCGGCGACCACGCCTGCGAGCACAAGTTCAAGGAGATCAACGAAGCCTACGAGACGCTGAAGGACCCGCAGAAGCGCGCCGCCTATGACCGTTTCGGCCACGCCGCCTTCGAGGGCGGCATGAACGGCGCCGCGCACGGTTTCGGCGCCGGCGGCTTCGCCGACATCTTCGAGGATATTTTCGGCGACATGATGGGCGGCCGCCAACGCCGTTCGTCGGGCGGCCGCGAGCGCGGCGCCGACCTGCGCTACAACATGGAAATCACGCTGGAAGAAGCCTTTTCCGGCAAGACGGCGCAGATCCGCGTGCCGGCCTCGATCTCCTGCTCGGAATGCTCCGGCAGCGGCGCCAAGCCCGGCACGCAGCCGGTGACCTGCTCGATGTGCCACGGCCACGGCAAGGTGCGCGCCACGCAAGGCTTCTTCTCGATCGAGCGCACCTGCCCGCAATGCCAGGGTCGCGGCCAGACGATCAAGGACCCCTGCCCGAAATGCGCCGGCCAGGGCCGCGTCACCGAGGAACGCTCGCTGTCGGTCAACATCCCGGCCGGCATCGAGGACGGCACCCGCATCCGGCTGGCCAATGAGGGCGAGGCCGGCCTGCGCGGCGGACCGCCCGGCGACCTCTACATCTTCCTGGCGGTCAAGCCGCACGAATTCTTCCAGCGTGACGGCGCCGATCTCTATTGCAAGGTGCCGATCTCGATGACGACGGCAGCCCTTGGCGGCTCCTTCGAGGTCACCACGCTCGATGGCACCCAGACCAAGGTCAAGGTGACGGAAGGCACGCAGAACGGCCGCCAGTTCCGCTTGAAGGGCAAGGGCATGCCGGTGCTGCGCCAGCCCAATGTCGGCGACCTCTACATCCAGACGGCGGTCGAGACGCCGCAGAACCTGACGCGCCGCCAGCGCGAACTGCTGGAAGAGTTCGAGCAGATCTCCTCGAAGGACAACTCGCCCCAGTCGAGCGGCTTTTTCGCGCGCATGAAGGACTTCTTCGAGTCGTTCGGCGAAAACTGATTGCCGCAGGCGCGCATTTCGCACGGCGTCGGGGGCGATCCGGTGCCCAAGCGTCATCAACACCTTATGCCAGCTTGACGCCTTGCCTTGTCCCACCCACCTGCTAAGTAGCGGAGCGGGAGGCTGAGCATTGAGGAGAGCTCGTGATGGCACGTAGTCCCGGGTTGCGCAAAGCGCTGGCCGAAAAATTCGACGACGAGCTGAAGTTCTTCAAAGGCTGGATCGACAAGCCGAAAACGGTCGGCTCGATCGTTCCCACCAGTTCCGTCACCGCCCGCAAGATGGCGTCGATCGTCAACCCGGGATCGGGCCTGCCGGTGCTCGAGGTCGGGCCCGGCACCGGCGTCATCACCCGCGCCATCCTGGCCCAGGGCGTGAAGCCCGAAAACCTCTACGCGGTCGAATATTCGACCGACTTCGTGCGCCATCTGCGCGGGCTCTATCCCGGCGTCAACGTGATCGAGGGCGACGCCTTCAATCTCAATGCCACGCTCGGCGACAAGCGCGACATGGTGTTCGACTCGGTCGTCTCCGGCGTGCCGCTGCTCAATTTCCCGGTCGCCCAGCGCATCGCCTATATCGAAAGCCTGCTCGACCGCATTCCGGCCGGACGGCCGATCGTGCAGCTGACCTATGGCCCGCTGTCGCCGATCCCAGCCGGGCGCGGCGACTACACGGTCGAGCATTTCGATTTCATCTTCCGCAACATCCCGCCGACGCAGCTGTGGATCTACCGAAGGGAGGGATAAGGCAGTAGGCAGTAGGGAATAGTCAGGAAACCACTCTCCTAATGCCTATTCCCCACTCCTAATGCCTATTCCCCACTGCCTTTTGCGAAGCAATGCCAGTGATCCCAAGAATCCTCGTCTTCGCCGGCTCGGTCCGGACCGGCGCCTTCAGCGGCCGGACCGCCGACGTGGCGCAGAAGGAACTCGCCATGCAGGGCGCGGAGGTGACGCGCATCTCGCTAGGCGACTATCCGCTGCCGATCATGGATGAGGACCTGGAAAAGGAAAAAGGCATCCCCGAAAACGCCATCAAGCTCGGCCGGCAGATCGCCGCGCATGACGGGCTGCTGATCGCGACGCCCGAATATAACGGCTCGATCCCGCCATTGCTCAAGAACTCGATCGACTGGGTGAGCCGGGTACGGCGCGAGGGCAGCCATACGTTCAGGCCGCTTGCCGGCAAGCCGGTCGGGCTCTGTTCGTCCTCCGGGGGCAAGTTCGCCGGCATACGTTGCATCAACCATCTGCGCGCGGTGCTGGTGCGCTGCCAGATGGAGGTGATCACGCCCGAATGCTCCGTCTCCGAGGCCGGCGAAGCCTTCGCCGAGGACGGACAATTCAGGGACGCCAGACTACAGCAATCGATGGAGCGCCTATGCCGTACACTGATCGAAACCTCGCGCATGCTGTCCACCCGGATCGAGGCGTGATCAATTTCGCGGAGGCCGACACTATGCGGGACAGGCTGATCGTTGGGCTGGACCTGCCGACGCTGAAAGAGGCCGAGAAGGCGGTGCGCGAGCTCGAAGGCGCCGTTTCCTTCTACAAGATCGGCTACCAGCTCGCCTTCGCCGGCGGATTGGACTTCGCGCGGGAGCTCGCCAGCGGCGGCACGAAGGTGTTTCTCGACATGAAGCTGCTCGATATCGACAACACGGTCGCCAAGGGCATCGAGAACATCGTCAAGATGGGCATGACGATGCTGACGCTGCATGCCTATCCAAAAACCATGAGAGCGGCTGTCGAGGCGGCCAGGGGCAGCGAGCTCTGCCTGCTTGGCGTGACGGTGCTGACCTCGATGGACGAGCAGGACGTGATCGACGCCGGCTATGAATACGACCCGCACACGCTGGTGCTCAGGCGCTCCGAACAGGCGCTGCATGCCGGCATGGGCGGCATCGTCTGCTCGGCTGAGGAGGCCGAGGCGGTGCGCCGGATCGTCGGACCCGACCTGGCGGTGGTGACGCCGGGCATCCGGCCGGCCGGCAGCGCCCATGGCGACCAGAAACGCGTTGTGACGCCGGCGCAGGCGATCCGCAACGGCTCCAGTCACCTTGTCGTCGGCCGGCCGATCGTCGCCGCGCCGGACCGCCGCGCTGCGGCCGAGGCGATCCTCGCCGAAATGCAATCCGCCTGAGGACCGGCCCTCTTTCGCGAAAAACAAACAGGAGAAAAAGAATGCCGAAGGGATATTGGATCGCCCGTGTCGATGTGCGCGACGCCGAAGGCTACAAGGACTATGTCGCCGCCGCGAAGCTCGCCTTCGACCGCTTCGGCGCGAAGTTCCTGGCGCGCGGCGGCGAGCACGAAATGGCCGAGGGGCCGGGGCGCGCCCGCAACGTCATCATCGAGTTCGAATCGCTGGCCGTGGCGCATGACTGCTACCACTCGCCGGAATACCAGCGCGCCGCCGCCATCCGCCAGAAAGTGGCCGATGGCGAGATCGTGCTGGTCGAGGGCGTCTAGGTTCGGCGAAGCAGGCAGATCGGCTGTTGCTGCGCGGCTTACATTGGAGATGCCGAAAACGCCCAGCTGTCGTCATCCACGGGCGGAGCAAGGAGCGAAGCGACGCGCGCAGACCCGAGGATCCATTCCGTGACTTCGAGGCGCCGCTACGATCCAGAATTCTGCTCCGCTGCACTCCGTGGCCAAGGTAACGGCATGGATTCCAGGGTCTGCACGCGTCGCTTCGCTCCTTGCTCCGCCCTGGAATGACGAAGTTGTTGGATCTCGGCCAATGACGAAAGTCACGTCAATCTGTTGCCAGCCGTCTCCGCCATGGCGTCAGCGAGGCTCAGGCCCCACTGCTTGCGGCAATAGTCGCGGAAATCGAAGCAAGGCAGGCCGGGGCAGACTTCGAACTCGATGAGATGGACGGTGTCGTCGGCCTCGACCCTGAAATCGACGGAAAAGACATCTTTCAGGCCGAGACCGCTTATCAGTTTCTGCGCGATGGCGCGGATTTTTCGGTCCGCCTCCGGCTGACTCGCGCCCACGGCCTCGAGCTCCGGCTCGGCATAGGTGCCGGCATCCTTCGCCGCCTGGCCGGTCCCGCCATAGAGCGCCATCGAATCGGCCATGGTCTGGAAATCGCCGCCGGAATCGACGAAAACGATGCCGAGCGCTTCCATGCCGGTTTCCCGTCTGAGCCCAAGAAAGCTCGCCCGCACGTTGCGGCCAGCGACATAGGGCTGGACGACGACATCGTCGCGGTAATGCGAAAAAATACGCCGGCTAAGCTCCAGCGCATGGCCGAGATCGGCGGTGCGCGAATCCGGCCAGATGCCGATCTTGGCGCCGAGCCGGTTGGGTTTCACGAACCAGCCCTTGGGCGAGGCCGGCGGCTCGACCAGCCATTCGCCGTTGCGCGCCAGGCCGGCCTGCGGCGCCGGCAGGCCGAGCGCGCCGAGCACGGCGCCGGAACGCAGCTTGTGCTGGCAGAGCGCGAACAGCGAATCGTCGGCGCCGACGGTGCGCAGCCCCTTTAGCCGCGCCAGCGCCGGTGCTGCGCCGCCACGGAAGTAGGCGATACCGTCAGTAAGCGTCCAGACCAGCGTCGTTGCCGGATCGGCCCCCGCCAGAACCGGCGCCGCGTTGTCGAGTTCGACAGGCCTGAAGGCGAGGCCGCGCCTTTCGCAAGCCTCGGCAAGCTGGTTGAATTCCGGCGCAAGGTCGGTCGACTGCGCCAGATAGGACGAGATCTCGATGGCGCGCTCCGCTGGATAGCCCTGGGCGACCAGCCGGTCAAAACAGGGTTTTTCCGGTTCGTAGACAAGGATCAAGGTCGGCTGCGGCATCGAAAGCTCCGGGAGATCAGGCGCGTACCATCGCATGCCCGAAGTGGCCGGCTTGCGGGAAACCGACCGAACCGAGGCGATTGCGCGACAGTAAGCCGGCCGCCGCATCTCTTGTCTTGATGCTCCCAATACCCCAGCACGGATTCGACCGCGGGCTATGTTTGCCTTAGGGAGCGGCCTTGGAGATTAGCCGAAACCCCCATCACGATCGTCATCCACGGGCGAGCAAGGAGCGAAGCGACGCGCGCAGACCCGAGGATCCATTCCGTTACGTCGAAGCGCCGCTCACGGTGCAGAATTCTGCTCCGCTGCACTCCACAGCTCAGGTCACGGAATGGATTCCAGGGTCTGCGCGACGCCGCTTCGCGGCTGCTTCGCCCTGGAATGACGAGTTTGAGAGGCTTCGGCCAATCTCCAGGGTTTGCGCTGATTTCATGGAATGAACGGTAAAAACCTTGCCTGCCGACAACCAGGACGCTTTCAAAACCCCTGTGTCGAGGAATTATGCGATCAGCACGCGCGGCTCGAAGCGCCCCTTGACTGGAATGTCGAGCAGGAAGGTCATGCCGGCCTGCGGGTCGAGAGCGCGCTGCTTCTCGTCCTTGCCTTTCCAGGCGGAGGTCACCGCCAGCCGGTCGGCCTTTGCGCCGACAAAGGCCGGACAGGAGGCCTGCGTCACCGGCATGGCGATCTCGCGCAGCAGCGTGCCGTCTGGCGCATAGGCCTTCACCGCCTTGCCGCCCCAGACGGCATTCCACAGCACGCCGTCGCGGTCGACGACCGAACCGTCGATATAGCCTTTCGAGGAGCGATGATCGACGAACACTTTCACTTCGCCGGCCGGCAGGCCGGTCGCCGGATCGCAGGCAACGCGCATCAGAAGCCCGGTCGCGGTGTCGGTGTAGTAGGCGATTTTGCCGTCCTCCGAGAAGCAGATGGAATTCGAGACTGTGATGCCCGAAAACAGCCGGCGCAATTCGCCCTTGAAGAACCAGTAGATCGACCCGGCGCCCTTCTGCTCGTCCTTGCCCATAGTGCCGGTCCAGAACGCGCCGCACGGGTGGACGCGCGAATCGTTGGAGCGCGTCAGCGGATTGTCGGCCTCGATCGGCGTGTGCAGCGTCAGCCTGCCGGTCTTGACGTCCCTGACCTGCAGGCCGACCTCGGTGGCGATCAGCTGGCGCTCGTCGTCGATGACGGCGATGGCGCTGGCCATGGTGCCGAGATCATGGATTTTCAGCGAGCCGGCGAGCGGCTTTTCCAGAAGCTTGCCGTTGACGATGTCGAACCAGAACATGGTGTCGGTGGCGGGATCGTAGCTAGGGCCCTCGCCAAGCTCGCAGATATGGTCGGAAAAAACCGAAACGCCATTCATCACGCCACTCCGAAAGCTTCATCCCAGGCGGTGACCGCGGCGCGGGCGCGCTGCGCCACGTCCTCGACGCTCGCACCCGGCTTGTAGAGGCTCGATCCCAGCCCGAAGACACTGACGCCGACCGCTTTGTAGCCGGCGAAATCCTTGTCGGAAACGCCGCCGACGGCGCCGACAAGCGTCGTTGCCGGCAGCACGGCGCGGATCGCCGCGATGCCGCTCGATCCAAGCACGCTTGCCGGGAAGAATTTCAGCGCCGAGGCGCCGAGGTGGATCGCCTGGAAGGCTTCGGTCGGCGTGAACACGCCAGGCATCGTCACCATGCCGTATTGCATGGCACGGCTCATGACCTCGGCATCGATATTGGGGCTGACCAGCAACTTGCCGCCGGCCTTGTGCAAGGCGTCGACGTCCGCCGCCGTCAGCACCGTGCCGGCACCGATCAGCGCGCTTTTCGGCAGCGCCTTGACCAGATCGGCGATGGAGACGAACGGCTCCGGCGAATTGAGCGGCACTTCGATCGCCTCGATGCCGGCGTCGTGGATCGCCCGGCCGATCGCCACGGCCTCGGAAGGCTTCAGGCCGCGCAGGATGGCGACAAGGCCGCGCTTCAGCTTCGGGAAGGGTGCGGTCTGGCTCATGAAGCGCCTCCAATCATGCCGTTCTCGCGCGCGGCCTCGACGAGGCCGGCGCGCACCGCTTCATCGGCGTCCACGCTGCGAAAGGCAAGGCCGGCGAGGTCGAGCGCTGTGCCATAAAGCTCGGCCAGCGCGCCGGAGGCGATCAGCGCCACCGGCGCTTCGCTGGCGCCGTAGCGCCGCCTTGCCGAGGCGATCTCGCCGCCGATCAGAAGGCCGGACAGGCAGGCCGCCGCGTCAGTGGGCTGCAGATCCTGCAGAAGCCCGGCGGCGCGGATGGCAAACAGTTTCGAGGTGACGTCGCCGCCTTCGCCCAAAGCCCGCTCGCACCACTGACGGAAGAACGGGCTGCGCGCGGCAACCGGAGCGGGATGCTCGCCGAGCGAATATTTCAGGATCGAGTGTGTGGCCAGCACGGAGAACAATTCGCCGGTGGGCCAGGTGCCGAAGCCCGTGACCACGCCGTCCGCGACCGCGACCCATTTCGAATGCGTGCCGGGCATGCAGACGAGGTGGCGTCCCTTTGCCGGCAAACCGGCGCCGGCAAGCTGGGTTTCCTCGCCGCGCATCACGTCGGGCGCGTCGGCCAGCCGCTGGGCGAGACCGGGCACGATGCGGATGTCGCGGCCCGAGCCCTCGATGCGGGCCGCGCCGCGCAAGATCGCGCCGATCGGCGCCGGCACGGTGACGTAAGGCGCCTCGATCCAGCCCTGCCGCGAACCGGCCATGCCGCAGATGATGACCGGCAACATGTCCGGCGCGCCCATCGCGGCAAGATGGCCTTCCAACACGTTCGAAAAGCCCTTTTCGCGGGCGGTGATCAGCCCGTCGTCGCCGCGCCGCTCGGCAAGCACCTTGCCCGAGCCGTCGAGCAGCCAGGCCCTGAGCCTGGTCGTGCCCCAGTCGAGCGCAGCGACCGCTGGTGCCGGGCTCACAGGAAGCCTCCATCGACGATCAGCATCTGGGCTGTCAGCATGCGCGAGGCGTCCGACGCCAGGAACAGCACCGTGCCGACCATGTCGTCGGGCTGCATGACATCCTTGATGCACTGCTTGGCGACATGGGCGGCGAGCGCCTCGTCAGTGACCCAGAGCTTGCGTTGCCGTTCGGTGATGACCCAGCCTGGCGCCACCGCGTTGACGCGGATTCGGTCGGCGCCGAGCTTGCCGGCGAGGCCCTTGGTCAGGCCGAGGATGCCCGCCTTGGCCGCGGTGTAGGCCGGCATATCGGGGTGGTTGATCAGATAGGAGGTGGAGGTGAAGTTGATGATCGAGCCGCCGCCGGCGCGCTTCATGCCGGGCGCCACGGCCTGGGCGGTGAAGAAATGCGGGCGCAGGTTGATCGCAAGGTTGTTGTCCCAGAATTCGACGGTGACGTCTTCCACTGCGTGACGCTCGTCGAGCGCGGCATTGTTGACCAGCACCGTGACGTCGCCATGCGCCTTGGCCGCCTTCGCGGCGGCGGCGCGCAGCGCGTCGACGTCGCGCAGGTCGGCGCTGAGGTAGAGCGGGCGGCGGCCGAGCTCCTTCTCCAGCCGGTCGGCAAGGGCGGTGCTTGGCTTGTCGGCGATGTCGATGAAAGCGACTTTGGCGCCCTGCCGCATAAAGCCTTCGGTGAGCGCAGCACCAATGCCGGAACCGCCGCCGGTGATCAGCACCGAGGCGCCGTCGAGGTCGGCGAAACGCGCCGATGGCATCATGATCTGTTCTCCCGTTTTGCCGGCGCGCATCCTAGCCACGCCGGGCCCGGGAGCAAGGACGAAATGGCGGTTTCGGTAGCTTATGTCCGACAAATGAGGTCTGCACCTCCGCCTCCCGGAAGCAGCTCAAGGTACGTGAGCACCGGAAGCGCAGGAGACCGCCATTTGCAGACCGGCCTCACCTGAATACCAGCAGATCTTGTCAGATCGCCTTGGCGTGCAGCGCTCCGCGATAGGAATCGCGCAGATAGCCGAGCGTGGCGTCGGCATCGGCCGGCTTGCCGAACAGATAGCCCTGCCCGCCGGCGCAGCCGAACTGGACGAGGCGGTCGGCCTGCGCTTCGTCCTCGATGCCTTCGGCGACAACATCCATGCCGAGCCCTTCGCACATTGCGAGGATGGCGCGGATGATGTGCTCCGACGGCCGGTCGTCGAGGATGGAGGAGACGAAGGCGCGGTCGATCTTGAGCTTGTCGAAATGGAACTCGCGCAGGCGGCCGAGCGACGACTGGCCGGTGCCGAAATCGTCGAGCGAGACGCGGATGCCGACGCGACGCAGGTCCTCGACGATCTTCTCGGCCGAGGCCGGATCGTTCATCAGGCCAGTCTCGGTAATCTCGATCTCCAGCCGGCGCGGATCGAAGCCGGTGCGGTCGAGGATGGCCAGGATATGCAGGCCGGTGTTCTGATCGACGAGCTGCGAGGGCGACAGGTTGAAGGACAAGAACAGCTCCTTCGGCCAGCTGCGCGCCGCCTCCGCCGCCTTGCGCAGCACCAGCTGCGACAGCGGGCCGATGATGCCGCGTTCCTCGGCGATCGGGATGAAGACGGATGGCGGCACGACGCCGAGGTCGCGGTCGGTCCAGCGCGCCAGCGTCTCGAAGCCGATGGTGCGGCGGCTGCTCAAATCGACGATCGGCTGGAAATGCGGTTCGACCTCGCCGGCCGAGACGGCGCGGCGCAGCGCCTGCTCGATGCGGGTGACGCGCTTGGCCGCCTCTTCCATCTCGCGGGTGTAGACGACGACGCGGCCGCGGCCCGAACGCTTGGCGTGATAGAGCGCAGTCTCGGCCTTGTTGAGAAGGATCTCGGTGGTCTCGTCGCCGGAATAGAACAGCGAGCAGCCGACCGAGGCCGAAAGCCTTGCGGTGCGCTCGCCGACATCATAGGGCGCCGACAATATCTCGATCAGCATGCGCGACGTCTCGGCCGCCTGCTCCTCCGAGAACACCATCGGATAGAGGTAGGCGAACTCGTCGGCGCCGATGCGGCAGACCGTGGAATAGCCGTCCATCGAAGCGCGCAGCCGCATCGCCACCTGGATCAGGATGTCGTCGCCGGCCTTGTGGCCGAACAGGTCGTTGATCGGCTTGAAGCCGTCGAGGTCGAGGATGCCGACGGCAAAGGGCGCGGGATCGTCGGCGCGGTCGCCGATCAGGCGATCGACCTTGTCGAAGAAGCGACGATGGTTGCCGAGCCCGGTCAACGAATCCGTGAAGGCCAGATCCGTATTTTCCTTGCCTGGCTGGCCGGTGCCAAACGTCGTTTGCATCATGCCTCTGTTCTGATGTCGGTATTTATGGCCAGAGTGGCAGCAAAGCGTTTAGGAAAAGTATCGGAAAATCGATTTTTCCATCGTCCAGGAGCTGCTTGGCACGTCGCCGGCTCAGCTTTGGACAAGAAATGGCAGCCCAACCTCCAATATTCGTTTATGCATAATTGCTAATATAAGTAGCGAACGGTCTCTTCTGGAATGCAATTGCGGAGCAAACGCCGTTTCGCACCTTCAGGAATTGCTTTAGCCAGCTTCCTTTAGGCGATAGAGCTCGATCGGGCTGCCTTTCTCGCCGATCGGCTCGAGCCAGTCCGGCACGGAGCCGCGCAGCAGGCCGGCAAGGAAACCCTGCGGCGCCTTCCGGGTCAGGATCAGGGTCTCGACATTGCCGCGGCAGATGGCGACGAGGCCGACGCGATGCGCCTCGACGATTGCCCGTGCGTCATCGGCCGAGCCGAGAAAGGCGTCCAGCGCCAGGAGATTGCCGGCGACGTTGCGGTGATAGGGGCCGGCGAAAACGCGATGGCCGCTATAAGCGAGGACCGGCGCTCCGAGATTGGAGATCGTCAGCACGGTGGTATCGGCCATGCCGCCGAGCGGCGCAAAACTGGCCTTCTTCTGGCAAGTCTTGTCCATGGCGCCGTCGTCGGCAATGGGTTTGCCCTTCTCGAACGCCACCGAGGCGGCCGCGGCGACGCCCGTCCAGACCGGGTTGATCGAGACCAGCCAGACGGCCGCAAGGCGCAGCGCCACGCCGAGCGAGGAGCTGGCTTCGGCCCGCGCCCGCCATTTGGCGATCCAGGTCGACAACGGAACGACGGCAAAGGCGATCGAGAAGGTGGTGCCGCGCACCTGCCACGCGCCGACCGCGAAGGCGACGACGAGCAGTGCCGCAACGAGGCTGTCCTGCCGTCGCCAGCCGCCGCGGCGCAAGTGCCGTGCCATCAGGACGATCGCGACCAGCGGCGTCGCGTAACGCGCCGCCACGCGCGCCGGATCGCGGACAAGCAGCGCGAGCAGCGACTGGGCCTCGTCGATGTGGTCGAGCCACAGTTCCTTGAGGCGCGGATCGAGGGAGGCATAAGGCGCGGAGAGGCATTGCGGGAACAGCACCGCCACGACCACGCCGAGCACGACCCCCAGAAGGGTAAGCGACCCCAGCCTGCGCGGCCAGCTGCCGGTGGCAGGCTCGATGAAGGCGATAGCGGCAAGCCCCACCCCGGCAATGGCCGCGACGACGAACTGCGCGACCGAGAAGGCGTCGCACTGCGCCACGCCCCATGCGGAAGGCGGAACGGTGACGGCGAAGACAAGCGCCGCGACACCGGTAAAGCCAAGGCCGAAATTCCGGGCGATCGCCCGTTCGCCGCCTGGATCGGCGACGAACAGCAGCGCCACGCACACGCCGATAGTGGCGACATAGGGCACGGTTTCCATGCCGACGGCGAGCGTCAGCGCCGCGCAGAGGCCGGACAAGAATGCGGCCCAGCGTCGGGAGGGCGCCTCGAGCAGCAAAGCGAGGCTCGCCATGGTCAGCATCAGCTGGGCGTTGTGGTGATCGAGCGCGCCGGGATCATAGATGCCGATGAAATAATAGCCGGCGGCGCCGATCAGGATGGCGGGCAGCACCGCGCCGCCACCGCCGAAGCTGCGCGCTGCGCGGGCGGTGAAGAACAAGGTCGACCAGAAGAGCAGCGCCGGCCACATCACCTGCGCCACGTCCTCGCCGAGCGGCCTGCTGCCGGTGAGCGCCGAGGCCGCAAATGCGATGGCGGCGATCGGCGCGTCGACCAGCCGCGACCAGTGCATGACGAAGCCGCCTTCCAGCCCCATCCGGTATTGGTGCAGGTCGAACCAGCCCTGGCCGGCGAGCAGGTCGCGGACCTCGACGAGGCGCAGCAGATTGTCGTTGTCGCCGCCGGCATCGGTCAGTTGGCCAAAGCCGGCCCATGCATCGATGGCGAATGCGAGCAGGGCCGCAAGCAGCGCCAGCGCCAGATCGGACTTCCAGGCGGCGGCGCCGGTCTCGGCTGTGCCCATTGCTGTGGCCTTTGAAGGGAGAGGATCGGTTTTAAACCTAGCCTTAACGGCTTCAATAAATAGTAAAACGGCTCGACAGGGCCGGCATGAGCACGGCCGGAGGCTGGATCGGGCGTCCGGAGACAGACATGCCGCATGCAGTCCGCCACGAGCCGGTCATCGCCGTGCTCCTGCCTTGCTACAACGAGGAGCTGACGATCGGCGACGTCGTGCGGCGCTTCCGCGAGACGCTGCCTTCGGCCGCGATCTATGTTTACGACAACAATTCCAAGGACCTCACGGCGCTGAAAGCCCGCGCCGCCGGCGCCGTCGTCGTGCGCGAGCCGCGCCAGGGCAAGGGCAATGTGGTGCGGCGCATGTTCGCCGACATCGACGCGGATATCTATGTGATGGCCGACGGCGACGGCACCTATGCGCCGGAGGATGCGCCGCAGCTGATCAACGTCCTGCAGACCGAACGCTCCGACATGGTGGTAGGCACCAGGCGCGGCGTGAGCGACGATGCCGGCCGCAACGGCCACGCTTTCGGCAACCGCCTCTTCAACCGCCTCTACAAGGGCCTGTTCGGGACCGACTTCACCGATATCTTCTCCGGCTACCGGGTCTTTTCGCGCCGCTTCGTCAAAAGCTTTCCGGCCGTTTCCGGCGGCTTCGAGATCGAGACCGAGATGTCGGTGCATGCCTCGCAGCTCAAGCTGCCGGTGAGCGAGATGGCGCTCGATTACGGCCGCCGCCCGGAAGGCTCGTCGTCGAAGCTGTCGACCTTCCGCGACGGCGCCAGGATACTGTGGATGTTCGCCATGCTGGTGAAGGAGACGCAGCCGCTGCGCTTCTTCGGCACGTTCGCGCTGTTCTTCCTGGCGGCCAGCATCGGCCTGATGATCCCGGTGCTGGTCGAGTTCGCGCAGACGGGGCTGGTGCCGCGCATGCCGACCTGGGTGCTGTCGATCGGCATGCTGCTTCTGGCCATGCTGTCGATGATGACCGGGCTGATCCTCGATTCCGTCTCGCGCGGCCGGGCCGAGCAGAAGCGCATCTTCTATCTGTCGATTTCCTCCGGCCGCGCCGAGCGTGGGACATCCGGGCAGGCCTCGCCCAAGGGCGAACCGGGCAAGGCCTCGCGGGCGGCATAGTGGATCGCCTCGTCCGCTTCGCCCTTGCCGGCGGCATCGGCTTCGTCGCCGACGCCGCGGCGCTCTGGCTGCTGCTTGCCGCCACGCCGCTCGGCCCGATGGCGGCGCGCGTGCTGTCGATAGGCTTCGCGCTCTGCGTCACCTGGCAGATCAACCGCCATCTGACCTTCGCGCCGTCGAGCCGGGGCATCGCGCAGGAAGGCGTGCGTTATGGCAGCGTCGGCATCGCCACCAGCATCGTCAATTACCTGGTCTACTGCGCTCTGCTCTTCGCGCTGCCCGCCCTGCCGCCGCTGGCGGCGCTGGCCTTTGCCTCGATTGTCGCGATGGCGCTGTCCTTCCTCGGCTACTCCAGGCTGGTCTTCGACCGCTGAGCCTCTGCACCAAGCGAGCACGATTGGCAGGCGCCGCCGATTTCCTTATATCGGGCGTCTGAGTTCCCCGGAGACCGCAAATGCCGCTGAAGATCGCCGTCCAGATGGACCATGTCTCCACCGTGTCGATCGCCGGCGACACGACCTTCGCGCTGTCGCTGGAGGCGCAGCGGCGCGGCCACAAGCTTTTCCACTACACGCCCGACCGGCTGTCGATGGTGGGCGGCAAGGTGTTCGCGCGCATCGAGGAGATGCAGGTGCGCGACGAGAAGGGCAACCACTACGCGCTGGGCGAGAAGGTGCGCACCGACCTCTCCGAGATGGACGTCGTGCTGCTCAGGCAAGACCCGCCCTTCGACATGAATTACATCACCACCACGCACATATTGGAGCGCATCCATCCGAAGACGCTGGTGGTCAACGACCCAGCCTGGGTGCGCAACAGCCCGGAGAAGATCTTCGTCACCGAGTTCCCGGACCTGATGCCGGAAACGCTGATCACCAAGGACCCCCAGGAAGTGGCGGCCTTCCGCAAGGAGTTCGGCGACATCATCGTCAAGCCGCTCTACGGCAATGGCGGCGCCGGCATCTTTCATCTGCACGAGGCCGACCGCAATCTCGCCTCGCTGCTCGAAATGTTCGGCCAACTGTTCCGCGAGCCCTATATCGTGCAGCGTTATCTCAAGGACGTGCGCAAGGGCGACAAGCGCATCATCCTAATCGACGGCGAGCCGGTGGGCGCTATCAACCGCGTGCCGGCCGAGCACGATTCGCGCTCCAACATGCATGTCGGCGGCCGCGCCGAGAAGACCGAGCTGACGGAGCGCGAGCGCGAGATCTGCGCCCGCATCGGACCGGCGCTCAGGGAGCGCGGCTTCATCCTGGTCGGCATCGACGTGATCGGCGACTACATGACCGAGATCAACGTGACCTCGCCGACCGGCGTGCGCGAAGTGCAGCGCTTTGGCGGGGCGGATATCGCCAGCCTGTTCTGGGATTGCGTTGAGGGGAAGCGGCTGAAGTCGGCCGCGTAATTGCCGCATGTTGACTCTGCAGCACGGATATCGGCCTCCTACCGTATCCGAGATTGTCGGAGCAATGTTGCGTCATCGCCGCTATCTCCGGAAAGGGTGGTACTCTTCCGCGAAGTCGCAACCTGCTCTTCAGGCAAGTTTGCTGTCGGACGATCCGTTCATATCCTATTCGGGAATGTCCGGTACGCCCCTTGGATTGGCAAGTCACATGCCTCTCCTTCCACGCAGTCACCGTGCCTGGTTTCTCATCTCGCCAACCTGGTCCATCGAAAACAATTCCAGCGTCAAAATGATCCGGACCTATGCCGTTCTGCATAGACTTGGGAACCCCCGTCACTCGCTAATCTTCCTACCCAACACACAAGCCGAGGCTGATCTCTTGAATCAGTCCGGTGAGGCCGCCGTCCTGCACAACAAGACTTCAACAACCTCCGAATACATATTCAGGCCGCTCGAGGACATCCCTGTAGAATTTGATGCAATATACAATGCGCAACTGGCTTCGTGGAAACGCCACGACTTGTCGCTTGGCATCGAGCGTTGTGCATTTGTCTTTTATCGTGATTCAGTGGGGTCATCCACGACGGAGTCGGAAAGGGCGCGGATAAATCGGCACAGGGAGCTCGCGCCGGGTCACGTGTTTATCAATGAGTTTGACAGCACCGGCAAACCTGTTCGATTGGCGCCGGCTCATGTGAACATGCATCTAAATCGTGCAGCCGTGGGAATTTGTCTCTCTGCAATAGAGGGACCAATGTTCGCCAGCACAGAGTATCTTCTCGCGGGGCTACCCGTTGTCACGACCCCGAGCCATGGTGGTCGAGACCTTTATCTCGATGACGAATATTCGCTTACAGTTCCATCCGACCCTCGATCCATCGCGGAGGCTGTCTTAGCGCTGAAGGAGCGACGAATCCCCCGGGCTTATATTCGTTCGCAAACTTTGAAACGAGTTGAGCGAGACCGCCGGCGGTTCATAGACCTTATAAATGAGATTTTTCTGCAAAGCGGCTCTTTGCGCCGGCTCGCCATGCCTTGGCCTTTCCGATATCCTGTCATGGAGTGGCTTCCACCCCACATCGCAATCGATCGATCGCTTTCAGGCACGGTCGATGCCTTCATCACCGCCTAGACGGCAACAGCCCGATTGCCGGAGGGACTGCTCGCCTTGTTCAACAGGTCGAGAGCACGCGGCGATAGCGGCTGCTCGGGCGCGCCTCGGCCTTTTAGTCCAGAAGAAGCTTGGCCGAAATCCATCATCTTCACGGATAGATGTTCCTGTAATGTTCTTGCTTGTTTCGAAAATCTATGGTTGTCTGCATTGTAGGCGCTCACGGCCCGATGGTGGATACGGGCGCGTTGAGGCCGGGGGTTTTGGATAAATGGTGGCGCGGGTTCGCACGGTGGCTTTCCAGGGCATCGAGGCTTTGCCGGTCGATGTCCAGGTGATGGTCGGGCCGGGTAAGGTCGGCATGCAGATCGTCGGCCTGCCGGACAAGGCGGTGGCCGAAAGCCGCGAGCGCGTGCAGGCGGCGCTGCATGCCTCGGGCCTGTCGATGCCGTCGAAGAAGGTGACGGTGAACCTCGCGCCGGCCGATCTTCCCAAGGAAGGCAGCCATTACGACCTGCCGATCGCGCTCGGCCTGATGGCGGCGCTGGGCGCCATCCCGGGCGATATGCTGGCCGGCTATGTGGTGCTTGGCGAATTGTCGCTCGACGGCACGATCACGGGCGTTGCCGGCGCGCTGCCGGCGGCGATCGGCGCCAATGCCGAAGGCAAGGGCCTGATCTGTCCCTTCGCCTGCGGCCCGGAGGCGGCCTGGGCAGGCAAGGATTTCGACATCCTTGCGCCGCGCAGCCTGATTGCCGTTGCCAACCATTTTCGCGGCACGCAGGTGCTGTCGCGGCCCGAGGCCGGCATCCAGCTTGCGGCCCGCGACCTGCCGGATCTCGCCGACATCAAGGGCCAGGAGAGCGCCAAGCGAGCGGTCGAAGTGGCTGCCGCCGGCGGCCACAACCTTCTCATGGTCGGGCCGCCGGGCTCGGGCAAGTCGATGCTGGCGCAGCGCCTGCCCTCGATCCTGCCGCCGCTGGCGCCGAAGGAGCTGCTCGAAGTGTCGATGATCGCTTCCGTCGCCGGCGAGCTCGGCGAAGGCAAGCTGACCGATCGGCGGCCGTTCCGCGCCCCGCATCATTCGGCCTCGATGGCGGCGATGGTGGGCGGCGGGCTGCGCGCACGTCCGGGCGAGGTCTCGCTCGCCCATCACGGCGTGTTGTTCCTCGACGAGTTGCCGGAATTCACGCCGCAGACCTTGGATGCGCTGCGCCAGCCGCTGGAAACCGGCGACTGCATGATCGCGCGCGCCAACCACCGCGTCACCTATCCGGCGCGCATCCAGCTGGTGGCGGCGATGAATCCGTGCCGCTGCGGCATGTCGGGCGAGCCCGGCTATCGCTGCCTGCGCGGCGACCGCTGCCGCACCGAGTACCAGGCGCGCATTTCCGGCCCCCTGCTCGACCGCATCGACCTCAGGATCGAGGTGCCGGCGGTCTCGGCAAGCGACCTCATCCGGCCGGACAAGGCCGAGACGAGTGCTTCGGTGGCGCAGCGCGTCGCGCGTGCGCGCGCCATGCAGCGCGAAAGGCTGGAAAGACTGGGCGCGGGCGCCACCACCAACGCGCACTGCCCGCCCTCGATCATCGAGGAGATCGCCAAGCCCGATAGCGCCGGGCTGACGCTGCTCAAGGACGCCAGCGAAAAGCTCGGCTTCTCGGCGCGGGCCTATCACCGCGTGCTGAAGGTGGCGCGCACGCTGGCCGACCTCGACGCCAGCGAAACCGTCGGCCGCATCCATCTCGCCGAGGCGATCTCCTATCGCATGAGCGCGGAGCGCATGGCGCAGGCGGCGTGAAGCGGGCGTATCGGGCTTTCATCCCTCTTCAATCTTGCGCCGGGATCAGCTTCTGCAGCGTCGGTGCCAGAATCATGGCGAAGCTCGATCCATCGCCATAGGCCCGCGCGGAAATCATCGCCCCGTGCACGGTCGCCATGAAGGTCTCGGCTTCGACGCTTGGCGCGGCGGCGATCGTCAATGTGCCTTGCGCGGCGCCGCGCTCGATAACGCCGGTCAGCCACCCCGAGAGAAACCGGAAATAGGCCCGGACCTCCGCGGCCACCTCAGGCGGAAGGGCCGGAAGCTCGCTGGCAAGCAGCGCGCAGACGCAGATCGGCCTGCTCGCATCCTCGATGCACTGCGCCCAGAAGTCGGCATAGGTGCGCAGCAACTGAGGCGGCGCAGGCACACTGCGCTCTAGCTCCGTCATGCCCGTCACGGCATCCTCGAGGTAGCGCCTGACCAGGCTTTGCACCAGGTCGACCTTGCTCGGGAAATGATGATGGATGCTGGCTTTGCGGATACCGACCACGTCGGCGATATCGGCGTAGCTGAACCCGTTATAGCCGCCGGCGACGATGAAGCTTCGCGCGGCGGCCAGTATGTCATCGGCGGTGTTCGAGGGCTTGTCCATGGACATGCCTAACCTCCGGCGGAGGAAATCTCAACGCACGGCCTGCGGCGACTTGCGAAGGATATCGCTGACCGACAGCCACACGGCGGACACGAGGAAGTAGAAGGCACCGAAAGCTGCATAGGGCGCGACATTGGCGATGCCGATGGCCTCGGCGCCGCCCGCCATCTTGACAAAAAAGAGGCCGGCCAGCGCTGATTGCGCGCCACTCAGGATCATCGCCCATTGGGCGCCGTTACTCTTCCAGCGACGCGCCGCGGTGAGAAGCTGAAACGCGCCGGAGACGACCGCCCAGACCCCATAGACCGCGAGCACCGCGTTCATGCTGCGGCCAAGCGCGATAGCGACCGCGATTGCGGTGACGATGCTGACGGCGAAATTGAGGAGCTGCGACTTGTTGCGGCCCAAGCCGCCACTGCGCTGCGCGTCGACATAGTTCGCGAGCGCGTCCCAGGCGGGGTAGGCCACCAGCATTACGGCGGCGAGCGGCGGAACCGACTTCGCGACGGTGAAGGCTACCGCGACCCAGGCCGCCGACACGGCAAACCGCAGAAAATAGTAGCTTTTGAGCCAGCCGTTTGAGGACTGGGCATGGTTCATTCGTGCAGGCATGACGGTTCCTTTCACTCAATTGCCTACCAACTAGTAGGTAGACTGAAAATCGTCAATGCCTTGCAGGCCGGTCGCCGATCACCTCGATATCTCGTTTACGTGATCGGCGTCCGCTTGCGCCGCGCTACTGCTCGCGCGCCTTCAGCTCCAGCCGCCGCTTATGCAGCACCGGCTCGGTATAGCCGTTCGGCTGCACCGCCCCCTTGAACACCAAGTCGCAGGCGGCCTGGAAGGCGATGGAATTGTCGAAATCCGGCGCCATCGGGCGGTAGAGCGGGTCGCCAACATTCTGGCGGTCGACGATCGCCGCCATGCGCTGCAGCGAGTCTCTCACCTGGATTTCCGAGCACACCTTGTGGCGCAGCCAGTTGGCGATGTGCTGCGAGGAGATGCGCAGCGTGGCGCGGTCCTCCATCAGACCGACATCGTTGATATCGGGCACTTTCGAGCAGCCGACGCCCTGGTCGATCCAGCGCACGACATAGCCCAAAATGCCCTGCGCATTGTTGTCGAGCTCGCGCTGGATCTCGTCCGGCGTCCAGTTCGGCCGGCTTGCGACCGGCACCGACAGGATATCGTCGAGCTTCGCCTTCGGCCGGTTCTTCAGCGCCGCCTGCACGGCGTGCACGTCGACCTTGTGGTAGTGCGTGGCATGCAGGGTCGCGGCCGTGGGCGACGGCACCCAGGCGGTGTTGGCGCCGGCCTTGGGATGGGCGATCTTCTCAACCAGCATCGCCGCCATCAGATCCGGCATCGCCCACATGCCTTTGCCGATCTGGGCGCGGCCGGCGAGCCCGCATTCCAGGCCGGTGTCGACATTCCAGGCCTCATAGGCGGAAATCCAGGCGGCCTGCTTCATGTCGCCCTTGCGGATCATCGGGCCGGCTTCCATCGAGGTGTGGATCTCGTCGCCGGTGCGGTCGAGGAAGCCGGTGTTGATGAACACCACGCGCTCTCTTGCGGCGCGGATCGCTTCCTTGAGGTTGACGGTGGTGCGCCGCTCCTCGTCCATGATGCCCATCTTGATGGTGTTCTTCGCCATGCCGAGCAGCGCCTCGACACGGTCGAAAATCTCGACGGCGAAGGCGACCTCTTCCGGCCCGTGCATCTTCGGCTTCACCACATACATCGAGCCGGCGCGGGAATTCATCCGCCGCCCGCTCGGGCCGACGTCATGCAGAGCGATCAGCGCGGTGAGCGCCGCATCCATGATGCCCTCCGGCACCTCGTGGCCGTCGCGATCCAGAATCGCCGGATTGGTCATCAGGTGGCCGACATTGCGCACCAGCATCAGCGAGCGGCCGGGCAGCGTAAGCGTGCCGCCGCCGCGCGAGGTGTAGGTGCGGTCCGGGTTGAGCTTGCGGACGAAAGTCTTGCCGCCCTTGGCGATCTCTTCCGCGAGGTCGCCCTTCATCAGGCCGAGCCAGTTGCGATAGACGACGACCTTGTCCTCGGCATCGACGGCGGCGACCGAATCCTCGCAATCCTGGATGGTGGTCAACGCGGCTTCGAGGAGGACGTCGGCGATGCCGGCCGGATCGGTCCGGCCGATCTGGTTGGCGCGGTCGATCACGATTTCGATATGCAGTCCGTTCTTGACCAGAAGCACCGCTTCCGGCGTGGCGGCATCGCCGCGATAGCCGACGAACTGCCTTGGATCGGCGAGCGTCGTGGCGCCGGCGCCCTCGCCTGCTTTCAGCGCGCCATTGGCGACCGAGAGCCCGTTGACGCCGGCCCATTTGCCGGTGGTCAGCGGCACCGACTGGTCGAGAAAATCTTTCGCCCAGGCGATCACCTTGGCGCCGCGCGTGGGATTGAAGCCCTTGCCCTTCTCGGCGCCGCCGGTTTCGGCAATGGCGTCGGTGCCGTAGAGCGCGTCATAGAGCGAGCCCCAGCGTGCATTGGCGGCGTTGAGCGCATAGCGTGCATTCATCACCGGCACGACCAACTGCGGCCCGGCAACGACCGCGATCTCGGGATCGACATGTTCCGTGCTGACGCTGAAGTCCGGCCCTTCCGGCACCAGATAGCCGATCTCCTTGAGGAAATGCTTGTAGGCCTCCATGTCGATCGGCGCGCCATTGGCGCGATACCAGAAGTCGAGCTTTTCCTGCATGGCGTCGCGCTTGGCGAGCAGCGCGCGGTTCTTCGGCGCGAGGTCGTGGACGATCGCTGAAAAGCCGGTCCAGAATTTTTCCGGGTCGATGCCGGTGCCGACTACCGCCTCCTCGGCGACGAAATCATGGAGCTCCCGGGCAATCTGCAACCCGGCGATCTCGATGCGGTCGGTCATCTGCTCGTCTCCAGATAGGTGGCTTGCCGGGCGTTTGGCATGTTTGGGGTTGCGGGGTCAATTCAGCTTAGGGTGTAGGGGCGCAGCCTTTCCCTTCTCCCCTTGTGGGAGAAGGTGTCGCCGAAGGCGACGGATGAGGGGTGCTCCAGGGAAAACCAGCGTCTCACTCCGCTGGAACACCCCTCATCCGTCTCGGCGCTATCGCGCCGATCCACCTTCTCCCACAAGGAGAGAAGGAAAAGGCGCTCACACCGCAATCCGCGGCCGCCCCGACGCCACGGCCACCACATGCGCCTCGATGAACATGCGCTGGCCCTCGATGGTCGAGACCTTGAACTCGGTGGAAACGTGGATCTCGGCGCTGTCGGTGCCCGCGTCCTTGGCGCGATCGGCGGCGAGCGCCCGCACATCGGCTTGCGCCGCTTCGATCGCCTTGTCCTCCTCGGTGAAGTCGCGCACCGTCTGCCCTGACGCCAGCCGGAAAAGGCCCTCCTTGGGCTGGCTGACGCGGGCTTCGGCCGAGACGCGCACCTGGCCGACCACGGCACCGAGCGCGTTGGCGACATCCGTGTCTTCCGGCACGATGCAGCCATTGCCGATCAGCGGCGGCAGGCCGGCATAATGCAGCGGCGCCGAGGCGCCGAGGCCAATAACCGGGCGGTCGAGCGCGACGGTGAAGCGGGCGATGCCGGGATGGGCGTCGACGGCGCGCTGCACCAGCGCGTGCGCGACGGTGGCGGCGCCGTCCAGCCCGTCCTCGGCGAAGGCGGTCTCCAAAATATATTCGGCCGACCAGCGGGTCAGCGTGACGAGCACGCGCTGCGAAATCTCCTCCGGCGTCGCTGCGATCGTCTGGCCGCGGCCGTCGCGGCGGCGGGCGAAAAGCTCGGCGCCGAGCCGGGCGGTGGCAGCGTGCCAATTGGCCTGTTTTCCCAGCACATGGGCGGCGTCGGACGGCGTGAAGCCCGAGATGTGCACCAGCCCGCGCGCGACCAGCCGGTTCAGCGTGGCGTTCTGCGCATTCGAAGCGAGCAGCCGGTCGAGCGCCAGCGGGGTGGCGCCGATCGCCTCGTAAAGCTTCGCCTCCGGCCCGGTGAGACCGGCGGCGAGCCGGTCCGGCACGCCGGTGCGCAGGGCAAAGCGCCCGTCCATGCGGCCGGGATTGGGCGCTCGCAGCTGGCGCTCCAGCTCGGCGGTGACGGCCTCGCCATGCACCATGCCGGACAGCGCCAGCGGCACCAGGCGGCGCGGCCCAAGCAGGATTTTTGGGTAGAGCGCGCCGTCTTCCAGCGTCACTTCGGAGTCGCCGCCAAGGCCGAAGGTGCGCATGGCGACGGCCTCGACCATGGTGCGGAAGCCGCCGACAGTGGCGCCTTCCGGATCAAGCCGCGGCCGGCCGCCATCGAGCACGGCGACATCGGTGGTGGTGCCGCCGATATCCGAGACCATGGCGTCGTCCAGCCCGGTCATGTGGCGCGCGCCGACAAGACTGGCGGCCGGGCCGGACAATATGGTCTCGATCGGCCGCTGGCGGGCAAACGCCGCCGACACCAGCGCGCCGTCGCCGCGCACCACCATCAACGGCGCGGCGATGCCGCGTTGGCCAAGAAAGCCTTCGGTCGCCGCTACCAGCCGGTCGATCATCGAGATCAGGCGCGCATTGAGCAAGGTGGTGAGCGCGCGGCGCGGGCCGCCGAGCTTGGCCGAAAGCTCGTGGCTGGCGGTGACCGGCAGGCCGGTCTTGTCGCGGACGAGGTCGCGGGCCGCCAGCTCATGCGCCGGATTGCGGGTGGCGAAATAGGCGCAGACGGCAAAGCCCGACACAGAGCCGCCCAGTTCCGGCAGCGCCGCCTCGAGCCCGGAAAGGTCGAGTTTTGCCGCATTGCCGTGCACGTCATGCCCGCCGGGGCAGAACACCACCGGATCGGTGCCAAGCGCCGTCTTCAGCCCGTCGCGGGCGAGGTCTGCCTCTGAAAAGCCGATCATCACCAGCGCCACGCGCCCGCCTTGGCCCTCGACCAGCGCGTTGGTGGCCAAGGTCGTCGACATCGAAACCAGTTTGATCGAGGCAGGATCGGTCCTGGATTGTTCCAGCACCGCATCCACCGCGCCGGAAATGCCCACGGCGAGGTCATGGCGCGTGGTCAGCGACTTGGCCTTGGCCAGCACCTTGCCCTTCGGGCCGCCTTCCTCCGACCACAGCACCGCATCGGTGTAGGTGCCGCCGGTGTCGATGCCGAGGAAGAGAGGGGGAGGCTTGGCGGTCATTTCTGTGAGGCGGTCCAGGGTCGAGGGCTTTGTTGCGAAGCCCTTAGCCGATACCGGCAGGCGGATAAAGAAGGGAGGGATGGGCCAGGGGGAGGCGCCGGAGTTTATTGGAAACGTCGACGCGAGGCCCCCCTCTCTGGCCTGCCGGCCATCTCCCCCTCAAGGGGGAAGATCAGATGTCGCCGGCGCTTTCGCCAATAGCCAACGTCGCAAAGGGGGCGCCGGCATCCAAGCTGCCAATCTCCCCCCTTGAGGGGGAGATGCCCGGCAGGGCAGAGAGGGGGCCTCGCGCCGGCCTGCGCAGCAGTCTTTAAAGCGCCGGCGTTTCCTATTTCGCCGTGACCGTGCCCGTCATCGAGCTGTGGATCGCACAATGGAACGGATGCGCGCCGGCGGCCGATATCTTGACCTTGGCGCGCTTGCCCTTGGCGAGTTGGCCGGTATCGAAGGAACCGTCGTCCGCGGTGGCGGTGTGCGTCTTGGAATCGGCGTTGGTGAAGGTCACGGTGTCGCCGACGGCGACACTGATCTTGGCCGGATGAAATTTCATGTCCTTGATCTCAACCGCGTGGTTTGCGGCGAAGGCGGGCATTGCGACGGCAAGCAAGGCAAGGGTGAGCATGGTGCGCATGGTGGATTCCTCCTGAGAGTCCTCCCCCTAAGCTAAGGCGGGCGCGGCGTTTGTCATGCCACGAACCCCACTCTTTTATGCGACCCGTCGCAAAACGGCTTGTTGGCCGAATGCCCGCAGCGGCAGAGGAAAACCTTGGTGGTCCGCGCGATGGTATGCCCGGTGCCGGTGACGATCTCCGCATTGCCTTCAACCTTGAGCGGGCCGTTGACGGTAGGCGTGACCGTCAGTGGGCCGTCCCGCGCCTCCAGCACCTGCGCTTCCTTCAGCGGCGGCTCGCCTGTGGCGGTGAAGCCGGCCTTGATGTGGCTGTTGTCGCAGAACGGCTTGTTCTGCGACAGGCCGCAGCGGCAGAGCGTGGCGCGGAACAAGGTTTCCTCGCCGAGCACGATCTCGGCATGCACGGCCAGCGGCCCGTTCTCGCGCAACCGCACGGTGTTGACCAGCGGCGGCTTCTCCTGCGGCCCGCCATCCTTGCGGGTGTAGGTGATGGCGCCCGACGGGCAGTTTTCCGCCAGCGCCACCACCTGCTCGACGCTTGCTGCTTCAGGATGGATCCACTCGCCCGGCGCGTTGGGCACGAAGACATGCGGATTGCCGAGCACGCAATTGCGCGAATGGATGCAGCGCTTGCCGCTGAAGGAAACGTCGATCTTCTCGCCTTCGACCGTGCCTGCCATGTGGGTGGGTCTCCTGTTGGGTTGAGGCGAGGCTAGGGCGGCGGTGAGAGGGGCGTCAAGAATGAACTCCCCTTCTCCCCTTGTGGGGTGAGAAGCGGTCCGCGTTAGCGGACGAAAAGCCAATTGCTTGGCTTTTCGAGCTTCGAACGCCCTGAGCCTGCGAAGGGCCGGGTGGTGGCTCGGCGCGCAGCGCCGAGACGGATGAGGGGTGCTCCAGCTTGGCAGGAACGCCGATGCACCGCTACCGCGCCAGCGTTGCAGACTCTCATCCCTCACATAGGCAATGATGGTGTCGCAGACCGCATCCAAATCCTTCAGCACATCGTCGTTCCAGAACCGCAGCACGCGAAAGCCCCTGAATTTCAGCTCGGCATCGCGTTCCTGGTCATGGCGCGATTCCGCATGCTGGCTGCCGTCAATCTCAATGACGAGCTTGGCCTCGGCGCAAAGGAAATCCGCCACGAACCGACCAATCGGCACCTGCCGCCTGAACTTGATGTTGTCCAGACGGCGGCCTCGCAATTCGTGCCATAGACGGTCCTCCCGTCGGTCGACTCACGGCGCATCGACCGAGCGAAATTCCTTTTGGCCGGGGTTACGGGTTGGTGGGGCATGGCAGAAGATTAGCCGATGTAGGTGACCGCTCAAGTATCCGGCGTCTCACTCCGCTGGAGCACCCTCACCCGTCTCGGCGCTGCGCGCCGATCCACCTTCTCCCACAAGGGGAGAAGGAGAAGAGCTACTCCTCCAGGTCGATCTCCTCGGTCTGGCCGCCGCTGCAGGTGTAGCAGCAGTCCTCGCAGGTTTCCTTGTTGTTGGGGCCGACGCCCCAATAGGTTTCTTCATCGCCGTCGACCCAGGCGCCGTAGCAGATCTTCTCGCCCTCGTTGCACGAGATCGGCAATTGCTTGGTCTCGCCGTCGTCGAGATAGAAATCCTTGCCCTCGCCCGGCCAGACATAGTCGCGGTCTTGGCTGTAGAGCTCGACGCGCATGGCGTTGGGATGATTGTTCTTGATCTGGAAGGTGACGTCGCCGGCGTGAGCGGCGGGCGCGATGAGGACGGCAAGCGAAAGCGCGGCGGCAACGCGGCGCGCGAAGGTGGAAGACATGAGAACCCCCGAGGTCGAATCGGCCCCCACGGCCGATGGTTGGATGATGACATGGCGGGCGCATATGCCAAGGGGCGGCGGCGAAAAATGGCTGACGGAATTTGGGGGACTTCCCCTTCTCCCCTTGTGGGAGAAAGTGGCTCGGCGCGCAGCGCCGAGACGGATGAGGGGTGTTCCAGCTTGGCGAAGACGCCCGGTGGGATCACCGCCAGGGCTGCAAACTCTTATCTTTCACATACGCAATAATGGTATCGCAGACCGCATCCAGCTCTTTCAGCACATCATCGTTCCAGAACCGCAGCACGCGAAATCCCCTTGCCTTAAGTCCGGCGTCGCGCTCCAGATCACGGAGCGACTCCGCATGCTGGCTGCCGTCGATTTCGACGATGAGTTTTGCCTCGGCGCAGAGGAAATCCGCGACGAACCTGCCTATCGGCACCTGCCGCCGGAACTTGATATTGTCCAGACGCCGGCCGCGCAATTCGTGCCATAAGCGGTCTTCCGCCTCTGTCGGCTCGCGGCGCATCGACCGGGCGAAATTGCGTTTGGCCGGGGTTACAGGTTGGTGCGGCATGGCGGAAGATTAGCCAATGTTGGTGCCCGCTCAAATATCCGGCGTCTCACTCCGCTGGAGCACCCCTCATCCGTCTCGGCGCTATGCGCCGAGCCACCTTCTCCCACAAGGGGAGAAGGGGAACGCCCCGCTATTCCGCCAGATCCACCGTCTCGGTCGAATGCTCGGTGCAGATGAAGCAGCAGGTGTCGCAGGGCTGGTCGTTGTCGGGGCCGACGCCCGCGGTGACGGAATCATCGCCGTTCACCCAGGCGCCCCAGCAGATATGCTCGCCCGGCTCGCAGGAGATCGGCACGGACTTTCGCGCCTTCGGGCGGATGAGGAACACCTTGTCGTCGCCCGGCCAGACTTTCTGGCTGTCGCGGCTGAACAGCTCGACCGCGACGCCGTCCGAACGCTGGTTGCGCACGAAGACCGACATGTCGGCGGCTAATGCCGGGGTGCTGAGGAGAAGGAAGGCGAGCAGAGCGCGAATCATGGCGAGGTCCCCCGGGAGGGAAGTAGAGCACGGGTGGGCGCGAGGCGCGACCTCCCCTTCCCCCCCTGTGGGGGAAGGTGGCTCGGCGCGTAGCGCCGAGACGGATGAGGGGTGTTCCAGCTTGGCGAGGCCGTTCGTTGCAAGCGGCGCATTGTACCCAATCGCCGATGCCTCATTCCTTCCAACACCCCTCATCCGGCCGCTTCGCGGCCACCTTCTCCCACGGGGGGAGAAGGGGAAGTCAGCGCTTGACCGCCACATGCGGCGCGAATGTCTTCACCGCGTCCACCATCTCCTCTCCCCGCACGTCGAGCGAGGAGATTTCCATATGCACAATGTTCCGGCCGAAGGGCATCAGGCCGAAGGCGTTGGCGGAGGAATAGCGGATTGCGTCGGGCGGCTGCTCGGTGAGCTCGAAATTGAGCATCGCCGCGCCCTTGCCGCCGGCGGCAAGCCGCACGCTTCTCACCTTGCTCCACGGCACCAGCACGTCGCCGGCGCGGGCATCGCGGAAACCTTGGCTGTCCAGCACCACCTTGACCGAACTGTCGAAAGCGCCGCGCGCGATGAATACGCCGAGCCCCAGGCAAGCGGCACCAAGCAGCGCGATCCACAGCACATGCCCGCTGTTCGCCCCCGTGGCCACGCCCTGCAGCGCGCCGAAACCGAAAATGCCGCCAAGCAGGAACGGCCCGACGGCGGGCAGGATCTTTCCCGACGGGCTGTTGCGGATTTCGAGCGGCGCGGCCATCGCCTTCGCGCTCAACGCTTCGGCTTCAGCAAAGTCCAGATCCAGCCGATGAAGGTCAGCACCAGGAACGGATAGCCGAGCGCCGGCAGCGGCGCCGAGGTGGGCAAGAGCGGCGCGACCCACAGGATCATCAGGACCGAGGCGGCGAACAGCACGGCGGCGACGGACGCCGTGAGCCGCATCCACAGCGCGAAAGTGGCTTGCGCGCTGACCATCACCAGCCCCGCCGCCCATAGCGCGATGCCGCCGGCATAGGAGGGCACTGAGGCCTGCAGGCCCGCCGCATTGCCGGCCAGAAGCAGGCTTTCGCCGGCCAGGAAGGTAAGGAAGCCGGCCGCGACGAGATCATTGCCCAACCGCTGGTATTTCATCGTGAGTAGCGCCATGGCGACGACGATGCCGACACCGTCGATGGTCCAGACCGTCTCGCGCAGCGCGTCGCTGGCAACGAAAGTGCCCGCCAAGCCAAAACCGCCGCCGATGGCGAGACCAATCGCGGCGACGGTGTCTAAGGTGGAGCGCATGTGACGTCTCCCCAAGCTGGGGAGAGGATACGCCAAGGTGGGAGGATGGTGAAGGGAGAGCACCCTATTGAGCAGTCATGACCGGACGGCTGCCCGCGCACTGCTGTGATACGCAAGTGGCCTATTGGCTTCACTGACTTTCATGCCAAAAGCTTTGCCGCTTTCTGGATTGCCTCGATATCACCACTGTCCAGAATTTCTAACAGTGCCTTTGTAGACTCAGGGCGAAGCGCCTTGTAGACGCGGACAACGGACATTGAAGGGGTACCTCCCAGCCCCATCAGCATCATTTCCGTAAAATCCTTTGAAAAGAACGGGTAGATGGCCAAGTCGAAATCGTTCTGCAGTTGGCCTGATTGAATCGCCCTTTGCCCGCGCATTGCCATAAGCACAATTCCAAGGGCGCGTTGTACTTTGTGCTTTTTTTCGAGGGAGAACCCGAAAGCCGGGAAGCAATAGCTGACCATGAAATTAAGTGCCGACACAAAAGCAGCACAGTAGAATTCTCGACCTTCGAACGCGTTTTCAGTCTCTATGGCAGCAAACAATTGCGCTGCAACGGTGTCTGCGAGAAGATCGATCTCCCCCAGTTTGTCTTCGCCGGCCGTGCGCTTCATCGCCTGGACGTCCTCAAACTCGATCAGCCGCTGCGATATGTGGTGTGCCTCATGGAAAAAATATAACGAGAAAGCCACCTCGCAGAAGTCCACCGGGTCCATTCCATCGAAGTCGCGTTTCGTGCCCATCAAATAGATGCGCTCAAGGCCACGGCGATTGATTTTGAGGTGCCTGATCTTCTGGTCAAACACGAACGCGGCGTCGCCTGGTATGTCGTCGACCACTTCCACGCTCCTTATCGAGAGCAATGTGGTGATGGTACCCCTGGCCTCGCTGGATATGTGCATCTCCGCTCGCCCGGCGACGGCCTTGAACCGATTAACAACCTGGGCAGAAATCTTCTGCCATTCGACAGGCAAACACTCCATGGGGTCCTCCCTGAAAATTGGGAAAAGGCACAACTGAAATGGGTCAAAACGTATCCGAGGAAAACCCTTTTTGTAAAGCCTAGGACTCGCAAAAATACCCTATTGATACCCCTTGCACAAATGTCTTATGGTTTTATTAACCTTTTCAGGTGATTTGGCTGGTTGGGGCAGTCGGGATTTTGGACCACACGGAGGTGAAACATGGGCACGGCAGCAGAAAGGGCATCGTTATCGAATCGAAAAAGGAGGCGGAACCACGGAACTCCTTCGCATGCAGTCTGGCAGGTCTATCTTTTGTGAAGACCTCCTCTCTGATGCGTTAACCCTAAATCAAAATCGCACCAACTTTGTATCCTAAAATGGGTACAATTGTGGTGCCGATTAGATGCCCAATGGTTCGCTTGGGCACGAGGAGTTCAAAATGACTTATCAAAACGGAGCGACACTTCCCGAAAGCACAACTGATGTCGACGACGAGAACCATACGCAAGAAGTCCGGCAGTGGACTATCAAAAATTTGGACATAGACGTCGTTGAAAAATCCAGAATGGCAGCGAAGAAGAGGGGGATGAAGATAGGCGCGTGGGTGGCAGCCAGCCTTAAGAGAGCTGCTGAGCTGGAGCTATACTCAGATCCGTCACCAGGCAACAATTCCCTTTCGGCTGACATCGAAGAAATTGTCAATAGAATTGAAGAAATTCGACGAGAAGATATTGCATTTCGACAAAATATTCAGAGCGACCTTCTTCAACTTGTGAAAGGTCAACATGGCATACTTACCGAAATGCTGTCTCGCAATCACCCAATGGAGGCCAACGTGGCAAGAAACACCGGTGATGACTACCGCGTAGGTGCGGTCAAAGGTCGTACGCAGTTCCAGCACGACAACGGTGACTGGCAAAAGCGCGACGAACGCACTGGCCATTTTATGGAGCGGAAATCCTCGGAAGGTCCGTTCAAAGGCGTAGCAAAAGAACCGGACGGTCGGGACACCAAGAACTCGTAACCGCCGCGAGTAATCCCGAGCGCGCAGCTTCAGCGCCGCGCTGGCGGGAGGCCCGCTGCCTGCCGGCAGCTCCCCCGCTTTCAAAGCCTGCCATCGATTCACTGGATCGATGGGTTGGCGCGCTGCGCGCGCCAACCGGCTTCTCAATCCCCCATCTTCAGCGCCTGGATAAACGCTTCCTGCGGGATATCCACTTTCCCGAACTGGCGCATCCGCTTCTTGCCCTCTTTCTGCTTGTCGAGCAGCTTGCGCTTGCGGGTCACGTCGCCGCCGTAGCATTTGGCGGTGACGTCCTTGCGCAGCGCCGAGATGGTCTCGCGGGCGATGACCTTGCCGCCGATCGCGGCCTGGATCGGGATCTTGAACAGATGGTGCGGGATCAACTCCTTCAGCTTCTCGCACATGGCGCGGCCGCGCTTTTCCGCCGCTGTGCGGTGCACCAGCATGGACAGCGCGTCGACCGGCTCCTCATTGACCAGGATCGACATCTTGACCAGGTCGCCCTCGCGATAGTCGGTCAGGTGATAGTCGAAGGAGGCGTAGCCCTTGGAGATCGACTTCAGCCGGTCGTAGAAATCGAAGACCACCTCGTTGAGCGGCAGGTCGTAGGTAAGCATGGCGCGTTTGCCGACATAGGAGAGATCGGCCTGGATGCCGCGCCTGTCCTGGCAAAGCTTCAGGATGCCGCCGAGATAGTCGTCGGGGGTCAGGATGGTGGCGCGGATCCATGGCTCCTCGATCGAGGCGATCTTGACCACGTCGGGCATGTCGGCCGGGTTGTGCAGTTCCTTCACCGAGCCGTCGTTGAGGTTCAGACGGTAGACGACGCTGGGCGCGGTTGCGATGAGGTCGAGGTTGAACTCGCGCTCCAGCCGCTCCTGGATGATTTCCAGATGCAGCAGGCCGAGGAAGCCGCAGCGATAGCCGAAGCCGAGCGCGGCGCTGGTTTCCATCTCATAGGAAAAGCTGGCGTCGTTTAGGCGCAATTTGCCGACGGCGGCGCGCAAATCCTCGAAATCGGCGGCGTCGACCGGGAACAGGCCGCAGAACACCACCGGCTGCGCCGGCTTGAAGCCGGGCAGCGCCTTGGCGGTCGGGCGGCGGTCCTCGGTGATGGTGTCGCCGACGCGGGTGTCGGCCACTTCCTTGATCGAGCCGGTGAAGAAGCCGAACTCGCCGGGGCCGAGCTCGTCGACATTGACGCGGGCCGGCTTGAACACGCCCGTCCTCTCGACGAGGTACTTCGCGCCGGTGCCCATCATGCGGATGGTCTGGCCCTTCTTCATCACGCCGTCGATGATGCGCACCAGAACGATGACGCCGAGATAGGCGTCGTACCAGCTGTCGACCAGCATGGCCTTCAGAGGTGCCGCGATATCGCCCTCGCGCGGCGGCGGCAGCTGATGGACGATCGCCTCCAGCACGTCCGGCACGCCAAGCCCCGTCTTGGCCGAGATCAGCACCGCGTTGGAGGCGTCGAGGCCGATCACCTCCTCGACCTGCTCGCGGATGCGCTCGGGCTCGGCCGCCGGCAGGTCGACCTTGTTCAGCACCACGACGATCTCGTGGTTGTTGTCGATGGCCTGATAGACGTTGGCCAAGGTCTGCGCCTCGACGCCCTGGGAGGCGTCCACCACCAGCAGCGAGCCCTCGCAGGCGGCCAAGGAGCGCGACACCTCATAGGCGAAGTCGACATGGCCGGGCGTGTCGATGAGGTTCAGCACATAATCATCGCCGTTTTTGGCGCGGTAGTTCAGCCGAACGGTCTGGGCCTTGATGGTGATGCCGCGCTCGCGCTCGATATCCATCGAGTCCAGCACCTGCTCCTTCATGTCGCGCTCCTCCAGCGTGCCGGTGAGCTGGATCAGCCGGTCGGCAAGCGTGGATTTGCCATGGTCGATATGGGCGACGATGGAGAAATTGCGGATGTGGTCGAGCGGGGTGGTCATGCGGCGCGCTTTAGCAGGGGCGAGGTTGAGGGGCAAGCGGAACGCCTTTTTCCCTTCTCCCCTTGTGGGAGAAGGTGGATCGGCGCGCAGCGCCGAGACGGATGAGGGGTGTTGGACGGAACTCAGCGGCCAGCTAGTCTGGCGCAATGCCGCACCAGCCCGTCACCCAAGCCAAGCGCAGCTTTGCCCGAACGTCCGCCGTGAGATGACGGAGGCTGAGCACAAGCTGTGGCAGGAATTACGCGACCGCAGGCTTGATCGGATCAAGTTTCGCCGGCAGGTACCTGTCGGAAAATACGTTGCCGATTTCGCCTGTCTCGGAGCGCGCTTCATCGTCGAGCTCGATGGTAGTCAGCATGCGGACTCGGAATCGGATTTGGCTCGCGGAGCTGAGTTGAAGGCGAGAGGATTTCGGATCTTGCGCTTTTGGAATGATGATGTCCTGAAGGATCTGGACGGCGTCTGCGATACGATCATCGCCTATGTGAACGATCCCGGCCTGCAGCCGTGGCGGTGAGCGGGTAGACGTCTCACTCCGCTGGAGCACCCCTCATCCGTCTCGGCGCTGCGCGCCGATCCACCTTCTCCCACAAGGGGAGAAGGGAAGCACCCCAATCACAAACCGGTGAAGCTGTAACGAACCTCTCCATCCCGGCGAAATGGGAGCATGACCCGCCGCTACGGAGACTGCTTCCCATGACCGGATCGAAGACAAAGATCGCCCTGCTCGCCGGCGCGATGCTCGCGGCCACGATGGGCGCCGCGACCGCGCAGCCGCTCACCGTGGTCGAGCTGTTCACCAGCCAAGGCTGCTCGTCCTGCCCGCCGGCCAACGCCAACCTGATCAAGGTCAAGGACCAGCCGGGCGTGCTGGCGCTGTCGTTCAACGTCACCTATTGGGACTATCTCGGCTGGAAGGACACGTTCGGCCGCAAGGAATTCACGGAACGCCAGGTGACCTATGAGCCGTCGCTCGGCCGTGACGGGCCGTTCACGCCGCAAGTGGTGGTGAACGGCAGAAGCGACGGCGTGGGCGCCGCGCCGGGCGAGATCCAGAGCCTGATCGCCAAAGGCGGCCGCACGCAGGGGCCGGAGCTTTCGCTTGGGCAGGGCAAGGTCAGCATCGGCGCCGGCAAGGCGCCGGGCGGCGGCGCCGACATCTGGCTGGTGCGCTACACAAGAGGCGTCGTCGAGGTGCCGGTGGCGCGCGGCGAGAACACCGGCCGCACGCTGCCGCACGCCAATGTCGTGCATGCGCTGACCAAGCTCGGCAGCTGGAACGGCACGGCGACGACGCTGCCGCTGCCGGCAGCCGCCGGGGGCTTGAGCACCGCGGTGCTGGTGCAGGCGCCAGGCGGCGGACCGATCCTGGCCGCGGCGGCCAACTGATTTTCCTTCTCTTCGCGCGGGGCCGCATGAAAGCGGCAACGCTTCACCAGGGCCCGCATGCGCGCGCCAAACCCAAGGAGACTACCATGACCAAGTTCCTCACGCTGCCGGCGCTGGCCTTCGCGCTTTCCGCGTCCGTCTTCGTCGCCGGCGCGCGCGCCGACGACACGGCCAACGCGATGAAGCCCGCCAACGCGATGGCGACCGGCGCCATGAAGCCGGCGGACGCCATGAAGCCCGCCGATGCCATGAAGCCCGACGCGATGAGCACCGAGGCGATGAAGCCGGCGGATGCGATGAAGCCCGCCACCGACGCAATGAAACCTTCGACGGATGCCATGAAGCCTGCGGACACCACCGCTCAGTAGGGTGAGCTGGCGATCCGCCTGCGTCGCCGGCCTGCGAGGCAATCGCACAGGGCAGCGCAGCTCCCGCTCCGTCTCGGCGCTGCGCGCCGATCCACCTCTCCCCCGCTTTGCGGGGGCGAGGAAACGCCAATCGCGGAGGACGCGGCCTTTGTACGCCTGGGTTCCTCGCCCCCGCCAGAGGCGGGGGAGAGGTGGCTCGGCGAAGCCGAGACGGAGAGGGGGAGCGCCCTCGGCCATTGGCCGCACGGCAAAGTGAGAACCGCTTCGAGGCTGCGTTCGTATATAATGGAACAACAACAAGGAGACCCAACATGACCGGCATTGAAAAGAAAGCCGCGCAGCGGCCATTCCTTGCCAAAGGTGCGCTGGCGGCGCTGGTGCTCAGCGCGGCCGCGGCCGTATTCTGGCAGACACCGGCCCGCTCGGCCGAGGACGCGGTGGTGATCCCGCCGCCGGCTCTGGACGAAAAGGCGGCGAGCGGCACCGAAAAGGCGATCTTCGCCGGCGGCTGTTTCTGGGGCGTGCAGGGCGTGTTCCAGCACGTCAAGGGCGTCAGCAAGGCTGTGTCCGGCTATACCGGCGGCAGCGCCGAAAACGCCGTCTATGAAGTCGTCGGCACCGGCCGCACGGGCCACGCCGAATCCGTCGAGATCACCTACGACCCGTCGAAGGTCACCTATGGCCAGCTGCTGCAGGTCTATTTCTCGGTCGCGCACAATCCGACGCAGTTGAACTACCAGGGGCCGGACCAGGGCACGCAATACCGCTCGACGATCTTCGCCGAAAACGACGAGCAGAAGAAGGTCGCCGAGAGCTATATCGCCCAACTCGACAAGGCCAAGGTGTTCGGCAAGCCGATCGTCACCACGCTGGAGACCGGCAAGACCTTCTACCCGGCCGAGGATTATCATCAGGACTTCCTGACGCTGAACCCGACCTATCCCTATATCGTCTACAACGACCTGCCCAAGATCAAGAATTTAAAGGCGCTGTTCCCAAAACTTTACAGCGAGAAGCCGGTGCTTGTGCTGGCCTCCAGCAAGAGCTGAGCGACACCCGCTCGTTGTCATCCACGGGCGGAGCAAGGAGCGCAGCGACGCGCGCAGACCCGAGGATCCATTCCGTGACGTATGAGCGCTGCCGCGGTGCAGAATTCTGCTCCGCTGCAGCCTTCGATCAAGGTCACGGAATGGATTCCAGGGTCTGCGCGACGCCGCTTCGCGGCTGCTCCGCCCTGGAATGACGAAGCTGGGATTTTTCGATCGTCAGGTATGTCCGCGGTCGGCAGGCGGCATGCCTTGGCGATTGGCCGAAACGCTCATCGCAATCGTCATCCACGGGCGGAGCAAGGAGCGAAGCGACGCGCGCAGACCCGAGGATCCATTCCGGGACGTATGAGCGCCGCTACGGTGCGGAATTTCTGCACCACCGCATCCTTCGATCAAGGTCACGGTATGGATTCCCAGGGTCTGCGCGCGTCGCTTCGCTCCTTGCTCCGCCCTGGAATGATGGGTGGACGGCCCCTCGCGGCATCGAATGTGCCAAGCTGGCCGTGTTGAAACCCCAGCGGAGGAGACCGTCCGTCATGCAAGTTATCAGATTTGGAATCGATCTGGCCAAGAACGTGTTTCAGGTGCACGGCGTGGATGCGACCGGGCGAGTGGTGGTGCAGCGTCAGCTGCGCCGCGCGCAGATGGTGAAGTTCTTCGCCGCGCAGCCGCCGGCGCTGATCGGCATGGAGGCTTGCGGCTCGGCCCATCACTGGGGCCGCACGCTGCGAGCGCTTGGCCATGAGGTCAAGCTGATGCCGCCGGCCTATGTGAAGCCCTACGTCCCGCGTAACAAGAACGATGTGCGCGATGCCCAAGGCTGTTGCGAGGCGGTGAGCCGGCCCGACATGCGCTTCGTGCCGATCAAGACGGTCGAACAGCAAGGGGCCAGAGGTCTGCATCGCACGCGTGACCTTCTGGTGCGCCAGCGCACGCAACTGGCCAACGCCATTCGTAGCCTGCTCTATGAGATGGGCCAGACAAGCGCCCAGGGGGCTGCGGGCATGGAAGCGCTACTGCGGCGCATCGAGGCCCCGGATGAGGCCACTCCCCGCGGTGCTGCTGATCTGCTTGACGCCGCTGGTCGGGCAATGGCGCGCGCTCGATGCCGAGATCCGCAAGCTGGACAAGCAGATCGTGACCCAGGTCAAGCAGGATCGGGCTGCCATGCGGCTGACGAAGATCCCGAGCGTCGGTCCGATCATCGCGCAAGCGACCATTGCGGCCATTGGCGACGGCCGCCAGTTCGCCTCGGGCAGGGACTTCGCCGCCTGGCTGGGCCTGACCCGCAAGAGCCATGACACCGGCGGCAAGCACAAACTGACGGGCCATATCAGTCGCGCCGGCGACAAAGACCTGCGAAGGCTGCTCATTCTCGGTGCCAGTTCCTGGTTGCGTCAGGTCAGGGCCAAGCCCGACAGAGGCTCGCCCTGGATTCGCGGCCTGCTGGCCAGGCGGCCGGTCAAGGTCGCGGTCGTGGCTCAGGCGGCCAAGACCGCGCGTATCATCTGGGCCATGCTCACCTCAGGACAAGAATACAGGCAGACACAATACAGGGCGCCGGTAGCGGCTTAGACCGCTATCGAGGCCCTCAACAGCGTAAAGAGCAAAAAGCAGCACGGCAAAATGGTCAGGACCTGGGTCGGGACACTCCGCCTCGTCATAGCGATACAAAGCGCGCTGGAATGATTGGAACCCGATCCGCGTAACCCTTGCGGGCCAGCGGTCATCAATCGACCGCATCAAAGGCCGAATACATGACCGCTCCAGACTTGCGCCGTCGCCGCTATTTTGCCTCTTGCCCAAGAGGGGCCGTCCATACATGACGAGGCTGGGATTTTTCGATCGTCGGGTATGTGTCTGCGTGGGCAGGCGGCATGCCTTGGCGATTGGCCAACACGGCCCGGCCTTCGTCATCCACGGGCGGAGCAAGGAGCGCAGCGACGCAGCGTAGACCCGAGGATCCATTCCGTGACCTACGAGCGCCGCTCACGGTGCCGAATTCTGCCCGGCTGCATCCTTCGATCAAGGTCACGGAATGGATTCCAGGGTCTGCGCGACGCCGCTTCGCGGCTGCTCCGCCCTGGAATGACGACGTTGAGGGGCTTGCGCCAATCTCCGAGGTTCGCACTTTCGGTTGACGAAGCCATCCGCCCTTTGATTTGCTGGCAAAACAGAACACAATGTGAAGCAGTTCATAGAATTATACTTGACGCTGCAAAACATTGACATCCGACCTTCTGCCGCAACATAAACATCGCCGTCACTTTTTCGACAATTCTGTTTCAACTGATCCGGAGCGCTGCTTTAGGGGCGGATTCTTGTTGCCTGCATTGTTGGGCCGGGCATGCCGGCCGCGCTTCGGGAACGACGACGATGGGGAGGAACGACAGATGGCCATCGACATAAAAGTCTCCGTCTACACCAATGGCGATGACGCCTTCGTCGCCTGGGCGCCGAGCGACTTCATCGCCGGGTGCCGGGGTTTTCTGCTCGAGCGCGGCCGCAAGGCCGGCGCGAGCGAGAGGATCGAGCCGGTGGAGAACCGCGTCGGCTTCACCAAGGACAAGCCGAAATCGGGCGACCACAGGCCGTCGGATGTCTGGCCGTTCCAGCGCTTCAACTGGACCGACCATGCGGCCGATGTCGGCAATGTCGTGCGCTACCGGGTGACCGCGATGATGAGCGCCGGACCCGGCAAGCCGCTGACCAAGGGGGTGTCGAGCGACTGGACGGACTGGGCGACGCTCGCCACCGACGCCGGCGGCGGCTTTTCCTGCTACTTCAACCGCGGCCTGGTTCTGTCGCAATTCGTCGCCCGCTACATGGCCAAGAACAAGCTGTCGCCCGCGGCCTTCAAGAAGAGCCTGCAGACCAATGGCGACGCAAAATTCCGCGCTTTCCTCGAAGGCGATCTCGGGCTGCGCATGATCGGGCTGACGCAGGTCGCCGGCGACGAGCTGCATGCCGCGCTCTACGAGCTCGGCGACGCGACGCTGGAGACGGCGCTGATCGGGCTCGGGCCGCGGCTCCATCTCATCCTCGCCAACGGCTCCGACAAAAGCGGCGACGGCAACAAGGAGGCGCGCAAGAACCTCAACGACCACGGCATCGCGACCGTCGACCGGATGCTGAAATCGAAAGGCCTTGGCCACAACAAATTCGTCGTCGTGTCCAAGGACGGCGAGCCGAAGATGGCGTGGACCGGCAGCACCAACTGGAGCACCACCGGCCTGTGCACGCAGGTCAACAACGGCTTGCTGATCGAGGACGCGGCGGTCGCGGCGCATTTCCGCAAGCATTGGGACCTGTTGAAGGACGCCTCGCCGCCCAAGACCGACCCGGCCAATTTCACGCCGGCGCTGATGGCGGACAACGACGCGCCCAAGACTTTCACGGTCGGGACCGCCAAGGCGACCGTGTGGTTCACCCGCACCTCGGATGGCGCCGACATGGCGGCGCTGCGCGACGTCATCGCCTCCGCCAAACAGGCGGTGCTGTTCTTGATGTTCACGCCGGGCAAGCAGGGGCTGCACACGCTGGCCGGGCAGCGCGCAAGGGAAAAGGGCATGTATGTGCGCGGCGTGGTCTCGACGCTGAGCGCGGAGGAGGGCGGCACCGAGCAGAATTTCCTCGATATCGACCTGGTGAGCAGCGACCGGAAATTCACGCCCGACCGCTACGCGGTGGCGCAGCCGCAGGGCCTCGACGCGCCGCTCGGGCCATGGATCGCCGAGGTCAACCGGCGGAGCTTCCTGTCGCAGATCGGCCACGCCATCGTGCACTCGAAAATCCTGGTGACCGACCCGCATTCGGACGACTGCGTGGTGGTGACCGGCAGCCACAATTTCTCGGCGCCGGCGAGCGAGAAGAACGACGAGAACCTGGTGATCGTGCGCGGCCACAGGAAGCTTGCCGCCGCCTATGCCACCTACGCGATGTCGGTCTACAGCCACTACCGCTATCGCTCCTACATCCGCGAGATGCGGGCCCAAGGCAGGACGCCGTGGAGCTATCTCGACGACGACGATCAGTGGCTGAAGACCGAGCTCAGGACCAAGGCGCAGGAGATCGCGTTCTGGACGCAGACCTGATTTCCTTTTCCCCGTTCCACGGGGAGAAGGTGTCGCGAAGTGACGGATGAGGGGCAGCGCCGGCATCTGCGGCTAACCGCCGACCCATAACTGCCTGACAGGTCAGCGCCGCCCCTCATTGCCCTGCCGGCATTTCTCCTGGCGCGACTGATCGGCCCGAGGCTTGATTGCCACGTGGTTCCCCCAATCCGTCGCTGCTTCGCAGCGCCACCTTTCCCCCCTCCGGAGGGAAAGGAAAGGAGCGTTGCTGGACGGGCGTTGACGGCAAAAGCTTGGCGCCTTTCCTCTACCCCGTCGATCGGGGGAGAGGTGGCTCGGCGAAGCCGAGACGGAGTGGGGGTCGACCAGCGCTGCATAAGACAGTGCATGCGCGAAGCTGCCATGCACGCTATCGCCAAAGGCCAGCCCGCTTGGAAAGGTGTGCATGCCGTGGCGTAAACGGGGAGAAATGAGCCGTCGCCAGCGCCGGCGCTCCAGTCGCCGCGGCCGGTATACCTGGTCTGGCAAGGGCCGCCAATTGGGCGTTCCCTGTCCAGAACTGTCAGCAGCAGCGTCGATTCCAGTTGCGCCGGACAACAGCCGACCTATATCAGGTCACCTTTTCCAGCCGGCCGTATTTCAGCATGTCATCCATCATCTCGATCTCCGGTGTCACGAAAACCTATGCCACCGGCTTCAAGGCGCTGAAGGAAATCAATCTCGACATCGAGCGCGGCGAAATCTTCGCGCTGCTCGGGCCGAACGGTGCCGGCAAGACGACGCTGATCTCGATCGTCTGCGGCATCGTCAACCGCTCGTCGGGCACTGTCACCGTGGACGGCCACGACATCGGCCGGGATTACCGCGCCGCGCGCAGCCTGATAGGGCTGGTGCCGCAGGAACTCACCATCGATGCCTTCGAGACGGTCTGGGCGACCGTGAACTACAGCCGCGGCCTGTTCGGCAAGGCGCCCAACAAGGAGTTCGTCGAAAAGGTGCTGCGCGACCTCTCGCTGTGGGACAAGAAGGATTCCAAGGCGATCACGCTGTCGGGCGGCATGAAGCGCCGACTGATGATCGCCAAGGCGCTGTCGCACGAACCGCGTGTGCTGTTCCTCGACGAGCCGACGGCCGGCGTCGACGTCGAACTGCGCCAGGACATGTGGGCAATGGTCAGGCGCCTGCGCGAGGAGGGCGTCACCATCATTCTCACCACGCATTACATCGAGGAAGCCGAGGCGATGGCCGACCGCGTCGGCGTCATCAACAAAGGCGAGATCATCCTGGTCGAAGGCAAGGCCGAGCTGATGCGCAAGCTCGGCCGCAAGCAGATGAATCTGGAGCTGCGCGCGCCGCTTGCCGCCGTTCCGGACGCCCTGTCGCACTATTCATTGGAGCTGTCGGACGACGGCAACCAGCTCACCTACACCTATGACAACCAGAGCGACCGTCCGGGCGTCGCCTCGCTGATCCGCGACCTCGAGGCGGCCGGCGTCCAGTTCCGCGACCTCGACACCAAGAACAGCTCGCTCGAAGAGATCTTCGTCAATCTTCTGAGGCAAGAGCCATGAACCTGCGCGCGGTATGGGCGATCTACCGGGTGGAGATGGCGCGCGCCTTCCGCACGGTGCTGCAGAGCATCATCTCGCCGGTCATCTCGACATCACTCTATTTCGTCGTCTTCGGTTCGGCCATCGGCTCACGCATCACCGAGATCGACGGCATCGCCTACGGCGCCTTCATCGTGCCCGGCCTGATGATGCTGTCGCTCTTGACGCAGTCGATCTCCAACGCCTCCTTCGCCATCTATTTCCCGAAATTCGTCGGCTCGATCTATGAGCTCCTGTCGGCGCCGGTCTCCTACCTGGAAATCATCATCGCCTATGTCGGGGGTGCCGCGACCAAGTCGGTCATGCTCGGCCTGATCATCCTGGCCACCGCGGCGCTTTTCGTGCCGCTCAGGATCGAGCACCCATTCTGGATGATCGCCTTCCTGGTGCTGACCGCGGTGACCTTCAGCCTGTTCGGCTTCATCATCGGCATCTGGGCAAAGACCTTCGAGCAGCTGCAGCTGGTGCCGCTCTTGATCGTCACGCCGCTCACCTTCCTCGGCGGCAGCTTCTATTCGATCCATATGCTGCCAGGCATCTGGAAGACGATCACGCTGTTCAACCCGGTCGTCTACCTGATCAGCGGGTTCCGCTGGAGTTTTTACGGCAAGGCTGACGTCTCGGTCGGCGTCAGCCTCGGCATGACGGTGATGTTCCTGGCGATCTGCATCGCGATCGTCGCGTGGATTTTTAAAACCGGCTACCGGCTGCGGAACTGACGGAACTTGTTCCTTGCCCCACGAAGTGGCACACATTTCCAAGCGACTGGTCTTGGCGATAGCGTGCATGGCAGCTTGGCGCATGCATTGTCCAATGTAGCGCTGGTCGACCCCCACTCCGTCTCGGCTTCGCCGAGCCACCTCTCCCCCGGTCGACGGGCTAGAGGAAAGGCGCCAAGCCTTTTGCCGTCAATGCTCGTCCAGCAAGGCTCCCTTCCTTTCCCTCCGGAGGGGGGAAAGGTGGCGCTGCGAAGCAGCGACGGATTGGGGGAACCACGTGGCAATCAAGCCTCGGCCTCACCAGTCACTCGCAGAAGATGCGTGCATAGCGTAGACGAAGCGGGGCGAGGAAAGAGCCTGCTCTAAACCGCCTTGATCAGCCGCAGCAGGCCCAGCATTTCTACGAAAGTCCCTTTGCGGAATGCGATATAGGTCGGCTCCTCGATACCATGGAAGCGGCGCTTGAAGGCCGCCTGGCCCTGCAGGTTGAAGCGCGAGCGGTTGACCCAGGGCGAGTTATAGGCGCGCTGGAAGGTGCCGCGCCAGAAGCTCGATTCGGCGAACCCGCTCGGCTCGATATCGAGCAGCGGCGAGAGGCCGAGCGTCACCTGTGAGACGCCCTCCTCGCGAAAGCGGTCGACGGCGAATTTGGTCAGGCCGATCTCGGCATGTGGCGTCGCATCGACCTGTTTGCGCTTGAAGGAGGTGGTGTAGCCGATGACCTTGCCGTCGCGAAACAACGGGTCGAAATCGAGGATGGCGAGAAGCTGACCTTCAGGTCCGTGCAGGAGGAAGCGCCGCATGTCGGCGCCGATCTCTTCGGAAAAACGGCGGTTGAGGAAACCCATTTCCCAGCGCTTGATGATGCGCTCTTTGCGCCAGTCGGCGGAAAGCTGCTTGATCTCGTCCTGCAGCCCGTCGCCCTTGTCCTCGGCGAGGGTAAAACCCTTCTTCGTCAGCCAGCGCTCGGAATAGCGCACGGTCTCGTTGCGCTTGCCGGAAAAATCATGCGCAGGCAGCGGTAGTCTGGTGTCGATGCCGAGGCGATTGACCTGGTAGCCGAGGCCGGCGAGCACCTTGGCCGTGTCGGCGCCGACCTGGACGAACCAGGGGCCGCCGGCGGCTTCGACGAAGCGCTTGATATAGGCCGCGCGATCCGCCGGGTCGACCACAGGATCGCCGAGCGCGAAATGACGGCTCATCTTGGTGCCGAAGGCGATATAGCCGTCGCCATCGCTGAAATAGGACAGTTTCTGCTGCACCGCCGTCGAATAGGCGAGCGAGAAATCGCCGTAACGGCGCACCAGCGCCAGGCGTTCGTCGTCCGTCAGGTCGCGTCGCGGGACCTTGGGTGCCACGGCATCGAGAAGCCTGTCGAAATAGATGCGCAGGGGCGCCATGAGCTCCGCGTGCCAAGAAGTGATGACCTGCCGCCCTCAGGTCGCGAATCGCCGCGACCGCCGCCGGCCGCGTCGCGTCAGCGCGATATTAGGATGCAATCGGCGGCGAATGAAGGGCAAATGTCCCAAAGCGTCCGCTGCCCGTCGGCCGCAGAGCGGCAGCGTAGGGTTTAAGCCGCCCAGCATCGTCATTCTATGGTGGAGCAAGGAACGAAGGGACGCGGCGCAGACGACAGAGTCCATGCTCGTGACTTGGAAGCGCCGCCACGGCGCAGAATTCTGTTCCGTTGCACGCCCTGGCGAAGGTAACGGCAGGGATTCCAGGGGCTTCGCGACGCAGCTTCTCTCCTGTTTCGCCCTGCGATTGACGACGTCGGGGAAGCCTTGCGACCAATCTCCGACGTCCGCGTCTCAAAGCTGCAACCTCAGCGCGTCACACGGCGATCTTGCCGCCGCCCTGCTTCGTAATCGCAACGACGGACGGCCGCACCGGCATGTCCGGCTTGAAGTCCGGCCAGCGGGTCGACGGGTCCTCGTAGTAGGATGGGCGGCCGAAACCTTCCCAGTCCTCGCCGCCGTCGCCCGGATGCTGCACGGCGACGAAAGCTGTCTGGTCATCCGGCGCGAATAGCGGGCCGCACATTTCGGCGCCGATCGGCACGCGGAAGAACAGTTTCGACGTTGCCCGCGCGGCACCCTCGGTATCGACCGCCCAGAGACCGTCGGTGCGGCCGGTGGCCTTCGGGCCCTGGCCGTCGGTGGCGACCCACAGGCGCCCGGCGGAATCGACGGCGCAATTGTCCGGCATGCCGAACCAGCCATGGGCGGTGGTCGCGGTCGAGAAAGTGGCGCCGACATCGGCAACGGAAGGATCGCCGCATTTCAACAGCACTTCCCATTTGCCCTTGGTGGCGGCGAAATCGCCGCCGTCCTCGACGATCTCGATGATGTGGCCGAAAGCGTTCTCGGCGCGCGGATTGGCGGCGTCGACCTGCTCGGCCTTGCGCTTGGAATTGTTGGTCAGCATGACATAGACCTTGCCGTTGCCGGCATTGGGCTGGATGTCCTCCGGCCGGTCCATCTTGGTGGCGCCGAGCAGGTCGGCGGCGCGCCGTGTCTCGATGAGAACGTCGGCCTGGGAAGCAAAACCGTTCTCCGCCGTCAGCGGGCCTTGACCGAAAACGATCGGCATCCATTCGACCGAGCCGTCCTCGGCGAATTTGGCCACATGCAACGTGCCGTCATCGAGCAGGTCCAAGTTGGCGGCGCGGTCGTTCGGGTTGAAAATGCCCTTGGTGACGAATTTGTAGACATAGTCGAAGCGCTCGTCGTCGCCGAGATAGAAGACGACGCGGCCGTCCTTGGCGACGATCGATTCGGCGCCCTCATGCTTGAAGCGCCCCATGGCGGTGCGCTTCTTCGGCACGGAGTTGGGATCGTTGACGTCGACCTCGACGATCCAGCCGAAACGGTTCGGCTCGTTCGGCTCCTTGGCAAGGTTGAAGCGATCGTAATGCGCGCCCCACTCATAGGCGCCTTCGGGGATGCCGAGGCGCTTGTAATTGGCCGCTTCCCTGTGGCCTTCCGGCAATTCGCCCGAGAAATAGCCGTGGATGTTCTCCTCGGCCATCACATAGGTGCCCCAGGGCGTGACGCCGCCGGCGCAATTGTTGAGGGTGCCAATGACCTTGGTGCCGGACGGGTCCGCATTGGTCTTGACGCGGTCATGGCCCGCCACCGGGCCGGACAGCTCCATATCGGTGGTCGACATGATGCGGCGGTTGAGCTTGCCGTCGCGCACCACCTGCCATTTGCCGTCCTGCTTGCGGATCTCGACGATGGTGCCGCCATGGGCGGCCATCTCGACATCGATCTGCTCCTTCGAGAGCGGCGCCACCTCGGCCTTCTTCTTGCCGTCCTTCTCGACGACCGAGACGATGCCGGGAAACATCAGATGCGGGTTGGTGTATTCGTGGTTGACGACCAAAAGGCCGTGCTCGGCCGAGCCGTCGATCGGAATATAGCCGACATAGTCGTTGTTGTAGCCGAACTGTCTTGCCTGGGCTTCGGCCGACTGCTTCAGCGGATCGAAGTCGGGTGAATCGGCAAACAGCGGATCGCCCCAGCGCAACAGCACGTCGGCGTCATAGCCGGGCGCGACATGGTGCTTGTCGTCGATGCCGGCTTCGAGCTCGTCGAACTTGAAGGCCGAAGCGTCAGCGGCGCGCGCCTCGTCGGCGGCGACGAGCGCCAGCGGGCTGACGGTGGCGGCGATGGCCGAGACGGCCAGCGAGCCCTTCAGGAAGCCGCGGCGCGAGAAACGCGCGGCGATGATCTCGCCCATGGTGTGGTTGTCGGTAGGATTGACGGGCGGGCCGTCATTGTCCTCGAGCTGGCTGGTGCGGAAGCGGGTCTCAGGGGTCACGGTCATGAGTTTGTCCTCTGGCTTCTGAGTGGCTGGGGATTTTGACCTTTCGACCCCTAAAGCGCGCCGATCACATTTTCGTGACACTGCCGTGATAGAACCGCAATAGTTGTTTGCCGGCTCGCGGCGGCTTTTGCGATACCCGGCTTCAGTCCCTTGAGCGCCTGCGCTTGGCTGTGGTCAGCTTGACGACATCGCCCGCTTCGGAAACAAGGGCTGGCCGGCGTGGCGACGGCGCTTCAAAAGGGGACGGCAAGGTGAGTTTCTGGGGACTGGCGCAGCTCGGCATTTCGACCGTGATATTCCTGCTGGCGGCGATGGCGGCCAAGCAATGGGGGCTGGCGCCGAGCTTGGCCAAGCTGCTTTTGACGCTGGCGCTCTACTCGGCCGGCAATCTGATCATGCTGAGGCTGGTGCGGGAATTCGGCATGTCGGTGTCGTTCAGCCTATCGGCGGTGATCCAGCTTGTCGCGGTCAATGTCGTGGCGATCGCCTTCTTCGGCGAACGGCTCAATGCCTTGCAGGCGATCGGCATGGTGCTGGCGATCGCCGCGGTCGCGCTGATCACGCTCGGGCCCTATATCCAGCGGCTGTAGCTGGACCCGAGGGCCCGAATGAAATCGACCCCCAACGCGCTCCTCAACAAGTTGGAATTCCCGGTGCTGCTGGCCGGGCTGGTGATTGCCGGCGGGCTATGGGGCCTGGTGGAACTCATCGAACTGGCGCGCGCCACGACCCCGCACGCCTTCGACACGGAAATCCTGCTCGCCTTCCGCCATGCCGGGCAGCCGGACAGTCCGATCGGCCCGCTTTGGCTGGAGGGCGCGGTGCGCGATGTCACCGCGCTGGGCAGCACCGCTGTGCTGGTGCTGATCACGACGGCGACCATCCTCTATCTGCTCTTGATCCGCAGACCCTCGACAGCCCTGTTCATGTTCGCGGCCGTCGCCGGCGGGCAAGCGCTCTCCAGCCTGCTCAAGCTCGAGGTCGACCGGCCGCGGCCCGATCTCGTCTCGCATCTCGTCACCGAGACCTCGCTCTCATTCCCCAGCGGGCATGCCATGCTGTCGGCCGTGACCTATCTGACGCTTGGCTCGCTGGCGGCCCGCTTCCTGCCGGACCGGACGACCAAGGTCTTCGTGCTCGGCCTCGCCGTGCTCACCACCGTGCTGGTAGGCGCCAGCCGCGTCTATCTCGGGGTGCACTGGCCCTCCGATGTGCTTGCCGGCTGGTGCGCAGGTTTTGCCTGGGCCATGCTGTGCTGGCTTGCGGCGCGGCTGCTGCAGCGACGCAAGGTCGTTAAGGATAGCGAATAACCGATGTCTCATCTACATTAAATGACGCTTGAAACATCACTATGCTTGTATTATCGATTGATATCGCAGACTCAGACAAAGGTTCTGGCCGATGATCACTGCTGCGCAGATGCGCGCCGCAAGGGCGTTGGCCGGTATCGACCAGCGAACGCTTGCCGAGCGCGCCGGCGTTTCGCTTCCGACGATACAGCGTATGGAAGCGAGCGAGGGCGTCGTGCGAGGCGTCGTCGACACGCTGATGAAGGTCATCCATGCCCTCGATGAGGCCGGGGTGGAATTGATCGGCGAGAACCAGACTAGCGAACGCGGCGGCAGGGGCGTGCGCCTCAAGGCCACCGCGGCGCAGAACCCGCAGGGCTGAGCCGCAACCGCATCCGCCTCGGGAACCGTTACCGGTTTTCGGGCAGCGATGCGGCGTCGCAACGTTTTATCGCGACGGCGACCGCCGACATCCAGCCGACGATCCCGCCGCCCTGTGGAGCGGAAGCAGTTCATGGATCAGGCGCGGCGGGCAATTCACCACCAAGCACGGCCGACCTTCGCCGAGCTGTTCACACCAAAGCTGGTGACGGTGCTGCGCGAGGGCTACCACCTCAAGCAGCTGAGGGCCGATGTGATCGCCGGCCTGACGGTCGCCATCGTGGCGTTGCCGCTATCGATGGCGATCGCGATCGCCTCGCATGTGGAGCCCGAGCGCGGACTGTTTACGGCGATCATCGGCGGTTTCATCGTCGGCGCGCTTGGCGGCAGCCGTTTCCAGATCGGCGGGCCCGCCGGCGCCTTCATCGTGGTCGTGGCCTCGACGGTCGACCGGCATGGTGTCGACGGACTGATCCTGGCAATGCTCATGGCCGGCGTCTTCCTGCTCGCGGCCGGCTATCTCAGGCTCGGCGCCTATGTGAAGTTCATTCCCTATCCGGTGACGGTGGGTTTCACTGCGGGCATCGCCATCATCATCCTGTCCAGCCAGTTGCACGACCTGTTCGGCCTGACGCTGCCAGGCAAGGAGCCAGGCGACCTGCTGCCGCGGCTTATCGCGCTCGGCAAGGCGGCCCGAACGGCAAATCCGGCGGCCATTGCGCTCGCCGCGCTGACGATAGGGATCATCGTGGCCATGAAGCGCTGGCGCCCTTCGTGGCCGGGCCTCCTGATCGCGGTGACTGCGGCCTCGCTGGCGACGACGCTTCTCGGTCTTCCTGTAGAGACGATCGGAACGCAATTCGGCGGCATTCCGCGGATGTTACCGGATCCGGCTCTTCCGGCGCTCGATGCGCAGAAGCTCGTCTCCGTGGTGCCCGACGCAATTTCCTTCGCCCTGCTCGGAGCAATCGAATCGCTGCTTTCCGCCGTGGTCGCGGACGGTATGACCGGCCGACGGCACCGCTCCAACTGCGAACTGGTGGCACAGGGCATCGCCAATATCGGCTCGGCGCTGTTCGGCGGGATCTGCGTGACCGGACTGATCGCGCGCACGGCGACCAACATCCGCGCCGGCGCGCATGGACCGTTGTCGGGAATATTCCATTCCGCCTTCCTGCTGCTGTTCATGCTGGTGGCTGCGCCGCTTGCCAGCTACATCCCGCTGGCGGCGCTCGCCGGGGTGCTGGCCACGGTGGCCTGGAACATGGTGGAGAAGCCCGCCTTCCTGGCGCTGATCCGATCGTCCTGGGGCGACGCCCTGGTGCTTCTGGTCACTTTCGGACTTGTCATCTTCCGCGACCTCACCACCGGCATCGTGATCGGCTTTGCGCTGGGCGCTCTGCTGTTCATCGGGCGGATGGCGCGTTCGGTCGAGGTGGAGGCACATGTCCCGCCGGTGACGGAGGACCGCGCCGACGCCGCAAATGGCGGGCGCGTTGCCTATGACCTCGCCGCCGCCACCGATCCGGATACCGTCATCTATCGCATATCGGGGGCGTTCTTCTTCGGCGCTGCGGCAACGATCGCGACCGTGCTGGACCGTATCGCCGACCAGCACAGGAACTTCATCCTCGATTGCTCGGCTGTGCCCTTCCTCGATTCGACCGCGGCAAACGTCATCGAAAGCACGGCGAACAACGCAAGGCGCGCCGGAGGACGCTTCATCATCGCGGGCGCCTCGTCGCAAGTCAGGCGCACCCTGATAAGCCATGGCGTCAAGCGGCCGCTGGTGACCTATGCAGCCTCGATCCGTGACGCGCGGGCGCAGCTGGGCGGAAAAGCGGAGACGGCGTAGGCGCCCTGCTCAAACGGCCGCTTCGATCGGCTCGGCAAGCTTGGGGCTGGCTCGTGCGGCGATCAGGCAGCCGGCAACGATGAGACATGCGCCTGCCAGCGTGGTCCAGGTCACCTTCTCACCGAAGAAGAACCAGCCAAGCGCGATCGCCCAGATGAAGGCCGAGTACTCTGTCGGGATCAGATATTGCGCTTCGGCACGGGCGTAGGACCAACTCATCAGGAATTGGCCGGCGAGCGACAGCATCGCCACGCCTGCCAAGGGAAGCCAAAGTTCTCTCGGCAGCGCAACCGCAAGCCAAGGCGCCGCGCAACCCAGGATGATCCCGACGAAGATATTCTGGAACAGCATGATCTCGACCGGCTTGGCCAGAAGCGCCTGTCGCCGGGCGAGGATCAGATTGTAGCCGTAGAAGACCGTCGATACGAGCACGGCGACCGTGCCCAAAAGCGCATCCTGCGAATGGCCTGCCTGCCCGAACTGGCCGGCCAGTATGATCAAGACGCCCGCGATGCCGGCCAGCGACGCCCACACCGCCTGCCGCCTAATGCGCTCGCCCAGCAACAATGCGGCGAGGAAAAGCGCAAACAACGGCGCGACGAAGCTCAGGCCTATGGCTTCGGCGAGCGGCAGCCTGGCGAGACCCCAGAAGAACGAGACTAGGACGATGCCGACAATGACCGCGCGCAGCGCATGCAGACCGAGCACCGGGAGGGTCGGTTTCGAGCGTGGCCCCGTCGACCAGGCCGCGCCCGCGACCACGGTCGCGACCATGCTGCGCCATAGCACCGTATTGTAGACGCCGACCGCGATGACCAGCGACTTCATCGCCGCATCCATGCCCGACAGCAGGAAGATCGCCAGCGCGCAGACGAGCACCGGGATCGTCGGGGAAACGGCGCCGTTCAGGCTGGATGTCTTCACGGCTTCGCTCACATGACGGATTGCCGCCGAATAGTCCGGAGCGGCCGGCGAAACCAGATGGCAGCCGCCACCGACATTGCGATCCAATCGCGATTGGCGAGGTGAAAAACTCGCCTCGCCGTTGAGTGCCGAGATGCGAAACTGTCCCGCCGGCGTTGCAATGCTTCTCCGCCGCGACATGCTCAATCCAGTGACAGCCCCACGACCTCGCCCTCGCCCATCAGCGGCACGAAGATCCTTTCGCCGTCCGTGCCGATATCGGCGCTGCCCGGCTTGAAGGTCGCTACCACCGTCGACGCGCCGCCGGGCTTGTAGCCGTAGAGCGTGCCGGTCATGTAGGCGGTGGCGTAGATGGTGTCGCCAATGGCGATGACGCCGTCGAGATCGGCGAATTTTTGGGCGCCGGGCAGCGGCGTGACCTTCTTTGTGGCAAGGTCGACGGACAGCAGGCCGCCGGGCTCGGCGGTGCTGAAATCGGTCCTGTTGATGTCCTTGCCCCAGGACGCGACGATCAACCTGCCGCCATTAGCGAACACGCCGTTCGGCGAAGCGAGCAGCGCATCCTTGACGAACAGTTCCGGCCTGTCGCCGTCGATGCGGTAGATCGTGTCGGCCAGCATGTCGCTGACATAGACCTTGCCGGCACTGTCGGCGGTCATGTCGTTGAGAAAAACGGCGCCGGGCACATCGATGGTCTCGACCAGTCTGCCGCTGGCGAGATCGACGACGCGCACCTTGGTGATGTCGGCGGCGTAGAGCCTGCCGCCGGCGATCGCCATGCCCTTGGGCGCGTCCATGCCGTCCACCCAGCGGCGAGAGATGACCTTGCCGTCCATCGACAAGAGCGACAAATAGCCATTGCCGTCCACCGCGCCGGGATTGCCGACGATGTTGGAGACGATGATGCGGTTGTGGGCGGCATCGACAAGGGCCGATTCCGGCTGCTCGAAGCCGGCGGCGCGCCAGAGCTCGCCGGCCTGCGCGGCGGATATGACGGAGATGGCGGCGAAGACGGTTGAAGCGACGAGGTGTTTCATGGATGCTCTCCTGTGATGACGGCAGAGAGCTAGGATTTTCGATACTTTCCTGGAAGCCGGAACGAGACTAGTATCGCAGTTCAATACGAATTCGCGCGAATGAGGCGCAGTCCATGAACGGTCCGATCTTCGAGGCGCTGAAACGGACGCTGAAGGCCAAGGGCCTGACCTACCGGACGCTCGCCGAGCGCATGGGCGTTTCCGAGCCGACGGTGAAGCGCATCTTCCATGAGAAGAACTGCAAGCTCGACCGGCTGATGGAGATCTGCGCCGCGGCCGATGTCGAGCTGGAGAACGTGCTCGGCGCGATGAACCGCGGGCCGGGTCCGGCCAACCGCGTCGCGCCGGAGATCGAGCGCCGGCTGGCGGCGCGGCCGGCCCTGCTCTTCGTCTTCGTCATGCTGTCGGAGAAGTTCACGCCCGAAGGCATCATGCGCTCGCAAGGCCTGAGCGAAGCTTCGATGTTCCTCTATTTGCGCGACCTCGAGGAGCTCGGGCTGGTGGCGCTGGGGCGCGGCCTGTCGGCAAGGCTACTGGTCGACGCGCCGATCCAGTGGGATTTCGAGGGGCCGCTGAAGCCGCATTTTGAGATGACCAACAAGAACTTCATCGGCTGGGCGATCGGCCATATGGAGCAGGCCGCGACCTTCATCAGCTTTTCCCGGCGGATGCGGCCCGAAACGGCGGAAATGCTGCGCCGCGAGGCCGACGAGCTCGCCGAACGTGCCAGGCTGCTTGCCCATCACGACCAGCACACCACGCCCGAGGACCAGCTCACCGGCTACAAATGGACCTTCGCCTTCGGCGCGACGCCGTTTCCGGCGATCATGCCGATCGGACCGCATCCGAGGGATGCGGGCGCCAGGGCGGCGAAGGAGAAACGAGCGCTGCCGGCGTAGCGCTGCCCCTTCTCCCCTTGTGGGAGAAGGTGGATCGGCGCGCAGCGCCGAGACGGATGAGGGGTGCTCCAGCTTGGCCGCAGCGCTTGTCCAAAGCCGCAATCGCCAACGCCTCGTTCCCTGGAATACCCCTCATCCGGCCGCTTCGCGGCCACCTTCTCCCACAAGGGGAGAAGGAGACACGCCGCGCTAAGCCGCCTTTGCTTCTTCCTGCGGTCCGGCGAGATCATCGCGCGCCTTGCGGGCCAATCTCTTGGCCGAGCGCTTGGGGTTGTCGCCGAACAGCTCGGCGGCATCCGCAAGGCAGGCCTTGGCCAGACTCTTTTCGGCACGTTTCAGCAGCTTGCGCAGAAGCTTCGTCTCGTCGGCGGGGCCGAGCGGCTCGCCTTCGGCGTCGAGCAGGGCGCAAATGACGAAGACGTCGTGCAATTCGCCGAGCTGCTCGCCGAGCCTGTCGACCGCCTTGCGGCGCGCCTTGATCGGCGTCGGCCACAGGCGGCCGAGCAGCGACAGATGCATGGCGTGCGTCTTTGCCGCCTTGCGCAGGTCGTGAAAATCGTCGGCCGCGCCGCGTGATTCCGCCTTGTCCAGCGCCTTCTTCGCCCGCCGCAAGGTGGCGCGGGCGCCGTCGGCCAATATGTCGGCCGCCTGCTCCGGCTGGTCGGGCAAAGTCAGCCTGTCGATGCGCTCCAGGCCTTCCCGGCATGCGGCGATCGCCGCATTGATGGCGGCGTCGAGGCCGGGACCGGCATGGAGCTCGTGCTGGCGCAGCACCAGCCGTTCACGCACGGGGTCGAGACCGCCGCCTGCAGATTGTTCCGGAAAGGCATCGGCCAGACGGTCGATAGTTTCGATGAGAGCGGTCGCCTCGCGCGGGCCGGCCAGCAGCGCCGACACCTGCTTATAGCATTCGTTTTCGGTCTGGCAGAACGGTTCGTCCCCGGAACGAACCAGGCGCAGCAAGGCGCGCACGCTTTTCAGCCGTTTGCGGCATTTGTGCAGTCCCTGCTCCGGCTTCTCTCGCGCCATCTCGAGATGAGCGACTGCCTTGCCGATCTCGTCGGCCAATATGCGCCTGACCTCGCCGGTCAGCGGCAAGCGCGGATCGATGCGGAAGCTCATGCGGCGATCTCCGGAATCCCCCCGAGGGCCAGCGACGCGTTGTAGAACCTCGACTCGCCGGTGACCTCGCGACCGAGCCAGTCGGGCAGCATTTCGTCAGATACGTCCTCCGGCGTCTCCAGCTCCGCGATCACCAGCCCCGCGAGCTTTCCGCCGAAAACATCGACTTCATAGAGATAGCCGCGGTGTCTAACATGGTGGCGTGTCTTCTCGATGACACGTCCGACGGCGAACGCCATCAATTCCTCGGCCTCGGCAAGCGGGATCGAATATTCGAATTCGTCGCGCTCGCGCGCCCTGTCGCCGAACTTCAGCGTCAGCTTGGCGGAGCGCCCGTCGCTGATCCGCACCCGCACCGTGCGGCCGGGCTGCGCGGCGACATAGAATTGACGAATGCGGATTTCCGCCTCGACCTCACCGCGCCAGGCGGGACTGGAGACCAGGAATTTGCGCTCGACTTCCTTGCTCATGGCCGGGCACTAAAGCCTGTGAGGGCCGGGAAGGCAAGCCGAGTCGAGGCCAAATTTGACTTTAATCAATCGATTGATTAAAGTGGAGGTATGAACAAACGATCAATCGCAAGAAGGCCGCAGCGCGAGGTCGGCACCGCCGATCAAACGCGCGCGGCGCTTGTCCACGCGGCGCTCAGGCTGTTCGGGCGAAAGGGTTTCGACGGCACCTCGACGCGGGAGATCGCGGCCGAGGCCAAGGCCAATATCGGTTCCATCGCCTATCATTTCGGCGGCAAGGAGGGCCTGCGCGCCGCCGCTGCCGACTTCATCATCGACACCATCCAGGGAATTGCCGGCCAGGCGTTGGGCGGCGTGCAAGCAACGGCTCCCCTGGACCCGGAAGCAGCCCGAGCGCAGCTTTTCGCGGCGCTCGAGCGGATGGTGGGTTTCGTCGTGGCCAGTCCGCAGGCCGGCGAGATCGTACAATTCGTACTGCGCGAGCTCTCGCATCCGACCGCCGCGCTCGACCGCATCTATGCCGGCGTGTTCGAGCCGACGCACCGGCGGCTGTGCCAGGTCTGGGAACAGGCGACCGGCGAGCCGGCCGAGAGCGAAGCGACCAAGCTTACCGTCTTCACCATGATCGGCCAGGTCATCTATTTCCGCATCGGCCGCGAGGCGGTGATGCGCCGGATGGGCTGGCGCGACATCGGCAATGAAGAGGCCGCCAAGGTGGTGGCGGTCGCAACCGACAATCTCCGGGCAATGCTGGCCGCGCGGGGGGCCGCCGCCGGCAAGAAGGGCAAATCATGAGCTTTCTCTGTTCGCTGCCGCTCGCGGCCCAATTGTTCGGCGCCTGCGCGCCGGCCGCACCTTTGGCCGTCGGCTATGTCGAAGGCGAATATGTGCTGATGGCGCCGATCGAAGTGGCCCAGGTGGCGACGGTGTCGGTTCGGCGCGGCGACCGCGTTGAGAACGGCATGGCGGTGGCGACGCTGGAAGACGCCGACGCCAAGATCGAGGTTGCGCAGGCTAAAGCCGCACTTGCGCAGGCGCAGGCGCAGCTTGCCGATCTGCAGGTCGGCAAGCGCCCCGAGGAAATCGCCGTGCTCAAGGCCGAGGTCGACATGGCCAAAGCCCAGGCGGCCGACGCCAAGCGCAAATACGACCGCGCCAGCGACCTCTACAAGCGCGGCACCGGCACCCAGGCCGACTACGACACCGCCTCGGCTTCGCTGGAGACCGCCAACGCCCAGGTCGGCCAGGCGGAAGCCAATCTGGCCGTCGGCAATCTGCCGGCGCGGGCCGAGACCATCAAGGCCGCCGACAACCAGGTCAAGCAGGCGCGGTCGACCCTGGAGCAGGCCGAGTGGCGGCTGTCGAAGCGGGTGCTGGCGGCGCCCTCGCCTGGCCGCGTCAACGACGTCATCCGCAATCCAGGCGACACAGCCGGGCCGACCGCGCCGGTGATCTCGATGCTGCCGGACGGCGCCGTGAAGCTCAGCGTCTATGTCCCCGAAAGCGCGTTCTCGGCGGTCAAGGTCGGCACCGAGCTCAACGTCCGTTGCGACGGCTGCGGGACAGGGCTGAAGGCACGCGTCAGCTATGTCTCGCCCGACCCCGAATTCACGCCGCCGGTGATCTACTCGCTGGAGAACCGGCAGAAGCTGGTCTATCTCGTCGAGGCGCGGCCGGAGGGCGATGCGGGACCACTGCAGCCCGGTCAGATCGTCGATGTCGATCTTGCGGATCTCGGGCAATGAACGCCATCGACGTTCGCGGCCTGGTCAAGCGCTTCGGCGACAAGACCGTCGTCGACCATGTGACGATGACGGTCGCCGAAGGCGAGATCGTCGGCTTCCTCGGGCCGAACGGCTCGGGCAAGACGACGACCATCCGCATCATGTGCGGGCTTTTGACGCCGGACGAAGGCGACGGCACGGTGCTGGGCTTCGACATCCGCACCGACGCGCTCAAGATCAAGCGCGAAGTCGGCTACATGACGCAGAAATTCTCATTCTACGAGGATTTGACGATCGGCGAGAACCTCGAATTCGTGGCGCGGCTCTACCGGCTGAGGCCGGTCGAGGAGTATGTCTCGCGCACGCTTCAGGATCTCGGCCTGGCCAGCCGCCGCAACCAGTTGGCCGGCACGCTTTCCGGCGGCTGGAAGCAGCGGCTGGCGCTGGCCGCCTGCATCATGCACGAGCCGAAGCTGCTTCTGCTCGACGAGCCGACGGCCGGCGTCGATCCGAAGGCGCGGCGCGAGTTCTGGGACGAGATCCATCGCCTCGCCGGCGGCGGGCTGACCGTGCTCGTCTCCACCCACTACATGGACGAGGCCGAGCGCTGCCACCGCATCAGCTACATCTCCTACGGCAAGATGCTCGCCACCGGCACCGTGGACGAGGTGGTGAAGAATGCCGGGCTGACCACTTTCGTCTTGCAGGGGCCGCGGCTCGACCAGGTGGCCGAGGCGCTGCAAGGCAGGCCCGGCGTCGACCAGGTGGCGCCGTTCGGCGCGACGCTGCATGTCGTCGGCTCCGACAAGGCGGCGCTCGAAAAGGCGCTGGCCGACGTCGAGAAGGAACACAAGGGCGTCACCGTGAAGCCAGGCGAGACCAGCCTCGAGGATGTGTTCATCCAGTTCATGGCCGGCTCGAAGGACAATATGGCATGAAAGCGGTCTTCTCCTTCGCCAGGCTGGGCGCGCTGCTGACCAAGGAATTCATCCAGATGCGGCGCGACCGCATCACCTTCGCCATGATGCTGGGGGTGCCGCTGATCCAGCTGGTGCTGTTCGGCTATGCGATCAACAACGACCCGAAGAGCCTGCCGGCCGCGCTTGTGGCGACCAGCAGCGACCCTTACACGCGGGCCATGGTCTCGGCGCTGCAGACCACCGGCTACTACCGCTTCGACCATGTCGCGCAAAGTGCGGCGGAAGCCGAGTTCCTGATGGCGCGCGGCGACGTCTCCTTCGTCGTCACCATCCCCGCCGATTTCGCCCGCCGCGTCGAGCGCGGCGACAATCCGCAGATCCTGATCGAGGCCGACGCCACCGACCCGGCGGTGGCCAGCGGCGCGATCTCGACGCTGAGCACCGTGGCAGGCCAGGCGCTGCTCAGGGCGCAGGGCACTGAGGAAACGGCCAAGGAGGCGGCGCGCGGCCAACTCGATGTCGTCGTGCACCGGCGCTACAATCCCGAGGGCATCTCGCAATACAACATCGTGCCCGGCCTGCTCGGCGTCATCCTGCAGATGACGATGGTGATGATGACCTCGATCGCGCTGACGCGCGAGACCGAGCGCGGCACGATGGAAAACCTGCTGGCCATGCCGTCGAGCCCGCTCGAGATCATGATGGGCAAGGTGCTGCCCTACCTGGTGGTGGGCGCGGTGCAGGTGGTGGTGGTGCTGGCCGCAGCGAAGCTTCTGTTTGCCATTCCCTTCATGGGGTCGCTGTCGCTGCTGCTGTCCACAGTGCTGGTGTTCGTGCTGTCGCTGGTGCTGCTCGGCTACACGATCTCGACGATTGCGCGCACGCAGATGCAGGCGCTGCAGCTCACCTTCTTCTTCTTCCTGCCCTCGATCATGCTGTCGGGCTTCATGTTCCCCTATCGCGGCATGCCGGGCTGGGCGCAGACCTTTGGCGAGATCTTCCCGCTGACGCATTTTTTGCGCATCACCCGCGCCGTCATGCTGAAAGGGGCAGAGCTGCCGGCGGTGGCTACGGAAGTCGGTTGGCTGGTGGTGTTCGTGGCATTGTTTACCGGCGTAGCGCTGGTGCGGTTCAGGCGCACGCTGGACTAGGGTCAAAACTAATGGTTGGGAGCGCCCGAATTAAACCGAAATCGGACCTAAGCGCGTTCTCCAAAGACGTAGACAATGAGGAGAAGAGTGCCGAAGGAGCCGAGGCTGCCAATTACTGCAGCGAATAGAAGATAGCGCAGATGTTTGAATTCGCTTTGGACGAAGATGCCACTAGCTCGGCTATTCTTGCGTGCAGCTCGCTCCCAATATGGAAGCCCCCTTTCATCGGGCTTTGTTGCGAGCGCTTCCGTTTTTGTCAGGCTGAGATAGATACCGCAAAGCATTCCCACAAAGCTGACGAGAAAGACAGCAACACCGGCCCCCAACGCAAGATGGACGAGCAATGGTTGTCCTTCCATGACGAGCTGCATATTCTCCTAGACCTTGATCGTGCTATCTCTGCTATCGTAATGGCTTAACATCCGCTTTCCACTCATCGCGGCCGTTTGCGGCAACCGGGTGATCCTTTTCATCCGGATACGGCTGCGTCCAATCAGACGGCACGCAATCGCGGAACCAAGTCGCCACCGCTAAGCCGCCGCCATGATCTCCGCATAGGTGCCGAAATCGACATTGCCGCCGGAGAGCACTACGGCGACGCTTTTGCCGGCAAGGTCGATCTCGCCGGATGACAGCGCGGCAAAAGCGACGCAGCCGCCGGGCTCGACCACCAGCTTGAGATAAGCCATGGCGTCACGCATCGCCTGGGCGGCGGCCTTGTCGGAGACGGCGACGGCGCCGGCGAGATTCCGGCGGTTGATCTCGAATGTGATGGCGCCGGGTTCGGCGGTGAGCAGCGCATCGCAGATCGAGCTATGGCCGGGCTCGTTCGCGACCCGCTCGCCCTTGGCCAGCGAGCGGCGCGTGTCGTCGAAATGCTCGGGCTCGACCGCCCAGACTTGCGTGCTCGGCGAAGCGTCCTTGACGGCGACGGAGATGCCGCTCGACAGGCCGCCGCCGCCGCAAGGAACGACGACGGCGTCGAGCGCTGCGCCAAGCGCTTTCGCCTGCTTGATCAGTTCCAAGCCGATCGTGCCCTGGCCGGCGATGATCGCCGGATCGTCGAAGGGCGGCACCAGCGCCATGCCCTTTTCGATATAGGGGCGAACGACCGTCATGCGGTCGTCCTTGTAGCGATCGAACGGCACCACTTCGGCGCCCATCTTGCGGACATTGCCGATCTTGAGCGCCGGCGCATCGGCTGGCATGGCGATCACCGCCTTGACGCCGAACATGGCGGCCGAGGCCGCCACCCCTTGCGCGTGGTTGCCGGAGGAGAAGGCGACGACGCCCCGGCCGCGCTCTTCCTCGCTCAGGGTAGACAGCTTGTTGTAGGCGCCGCGAATCTTGAAGGAGCCGGTTCGCTGCAGCGTCTCGGGCTTGAACAGAATGCGGCCGCCATAGCGCTCGTTGAGCTCGGGCGATTCGATGAGCGGCGTTTCGACGATCAGGCCGGAAAGCCGCTCGGCGGCGGCGCGGATGTCGGAGATGCCGGGCAGGGTGAGCATGATGGGCCTCGCGGGATAAGACCCGTCATGGTGCACGCAAACCGGGGCGTCGCGCCAACGAAAAAATGTGATGGAGACAAGGTTTTGGAAGATGCGCCAGCGGCTGTCACCTTCGTCATTCCAGGGCGGAGCAAGGAGCGGAGCGACGCGCGCAGACCCTGGGAATCCATGCCGTGACGTCCGTGACGCGCGAAAGCGGACCAGAATTGGGTCGCCTTTTACAGCGAATTTGGAACGATTGTTCTGCACCGCCGCATTCTACGGCAGAAGTCACGGCATGGATCTTCGGGTCAAGCCCGAGGATGACGAAAGCGCAGGTTCACCCCAGCAGCGTCTTCGTCCTTTTGCTGCCGCCCAGCTTGCGCCAGGAGTTGAAGCGGTGGGTGGCGGCGGCGAAGGATATCTTCATCTGCTGGGAAACCGTGTAGCGCGACTTGCCTTCGTCGAACATGCGGTAGCAGCACTCGGCGCCTTCCTCGGTCAGCTTGCCGTCCGGCGTCTTGTTGTGCGGGTTGGCCGGGTCGAATTTATCGAGCTGTTCCTCGACAAGACCTTTCAGGCGCTGCAGGTCGGCCTCGATGCTGGCGATGAGATCGAGAACCGGCTTGGCGTCAAATGCGTGCGGGGGCTTCTTGTCCGTCATGCCGGGCGTCCTTCAATTTCGGTGGCGGTCAGTTATATAGGCAAACATTCGGCAATAATGAAGGGTTTGGCCTCGCGCGATCAGCGTTCGCGCGCCCGCAGCCCGCGCCGTTGGCAATTGACCTTCAACTGCCAAGATCATAGTTTAGAACAATTCTAAACTAGAGTGATCCCATCATGCTTTCCCGTGTTTTCGGCTTCGGCCGCCGTTCCTTCGATTCGCTTTCGGAGCAGGAGATCCTGGCGCTGGCGATCTCTTCCGAGGAGGATGACGGACGCATCTACCGCGCTTATGCCGATGGCCTGGCACAGGACTTTCCGCAATCGGCAAAAGTGTTCGAGGCGATGGCCGAGGAAGAGGACGGCCATCGCGATTCGCTCATCGAGCTTCACCGCAAGCGCTTCGGCGAGCGCATCCCGCTGATCCGGCGCGAGCATGTGAAAGGCTATTTCGAGCGCAAGCCGGACTGGCTGGTGAGGCCGCTCGGCATCGAGCATGTGCGGCGGCAGGCCGAGGAAATGGAGCGGCAGGCCTATCGCTTCTATGTCGAGGCGGCCAAGCGCACCACCGACGCCTCGACGCGCAAGCTGCTCAATGACCTCGCCGCGGCCGAGCAGGGTCATGAAAGCTCGGCGCATGAATTGGAGCAGCAGCATGTGCCGGGAACCGTCAAGGTGGAGGAGGCGACGGCCGAGCAGCGCCAATTCATCCTCACCTATGTGCAGCCCGGGCTGGCCGGGTTGATGGACGGCTCGGTGTCGACGCTGGCGCCGATCTTCGCCGCGGCGTTCGCCACGCACGACACCTGGCAGACGCTTCTGGTCGGCCTCGCCGCCTCGATCGGCGCCGGCATCTCGATGGGTTTCACCGAGGTCGCCTCCGACGACGGCAAACTGTCGGGGCGCGGCTCGCCGATCAAGCGCGGGCTGACGGTCGGCCTGATGACTTCGCTGGGCGGCCTCGGTCACGCGCTGCCCTATCTGATCCCGCATTTCTGGACGGCCACTGCCGTGGCGGCGGTGGTGGTGTTCTTCGAACTCTGGGCGATCGCTTTCGTGCAGAACCGTTACATGCAGACCCCCTTCTGGCGCGCCGCCTTCCAGGTGGTGCTGGGCGGCGCGCTGGTGTTCGGGGCGGGCGTGCTGATCGGCAATGCGTAGCGCCGGCGCTCTCCTTCTCCCCTTGTGGGAGAAGGTGTCGCCGAAGGCGACGGATGAGGGGTGCTCCAGGGAAAGCAAGCGTCTCACTCCGCTGGAACACCCCTCATCCGTCTCGGCGCTTGCGCGCCGATCCACCTTCTCCCACAAGGGGAGAAGGGGGAGCCTACCCATTCACCTCGCGGCTATCCTGCGGCGCCTCGGCCCTTTCCTCCATCCCATAGTCGCGCATGACATGGGCGATGCGCAGACGGTAGTCGGCAAAGATGCCGCCGCGCCCGGCTTTCTGCGCCTGCCGGTGCTCCTCGGTGTTGCGCCAGGCTTTCACCGCTTCCTCGTCGCGCCAGAAGGACAGCGACAGAACCCGCCTGGGGTCGGTCAGGCTCTGGAAGCGCTCGACCGAGATGAAGCCGTCTATGCTCTCAAGCAGCGGCTTAAGCTCGGCGGCGATGCCGAGATAGGCATCGCGCTTGCCTTCCGCCGGCTCCACCTCGAAGATGACAGCGATCATGTCTCGACCCCTTCCTTGACAACCACGTCGGTGCGAAAGACCTGTCTCGGCCCATGCGGCCCGGACACCAGCTTCAGGAAGAGGCGATCTTCCTTCAAGATGAATTTCTCGCGCCGCGCGAATTCATAATTCGCCTTGCCCGCTGGGTCGGCGGCAAGCCGCGCGCGGTAGGCCTCGTAGGCCGCGAGGCTCTCGATGTTGTAGACGGCGTAAGCGGTGGTGGCGGAGCCTTCATGCGGGGCGTAATAGCCGATCAGGTCGGCGCCGCAGCGCGGAATGGCCTGGCCCCAGGCCCGCGCATATTGCTCGAAGGCCGCCTTGCCGAACGGGTCGATCTCGTAGCGGATAAAGCAGGTGATGGTCATGTCGGTCTCCTCGTCGGCTGGTTTTGGACGACGACGGTTCGACCGCGGTCGAAACATCGCTTGCGCCTTTGTGCTAGGCATTCTCCTGTCAGGAGAGTTTGCCGCGCTGCTTGAGCCGACCGCAGAATAGTGCTTCCCTGACAGGAATGCTTCGATGAGGATCGAACCATGCGTGAAGGACCCGACATCGCCCGCATCGCCAGCCTGGTCGGCGACCCGGCCCGCGCCAACATGCTCAACGCTCTCATGGGCGGTACGGCGCTGACCGCGTCGGAACTAGCGCTGGAAGCGGGTGTGTCGCTGCCCACCGCTTCCTCGCATCTGTCGAAGCTGATGGATGGCGGCTTGCTGACTTTGGCCAGCCAGGGCCGACACCGCTATTACGGTCTCGCCGGCGCGCAGGTGGCCGGCATGATCGAGGCGATCATCGGCGTCGCCGAAGCGGTCGGCCCGAAGCGTGTGCGGCCGGGACCGCGCGACGCGGCCATGCGCGTGGCGAGGGTCTGCTACGATCACCTGGCCGGCGAGCAGGCGGTGGCGATGCTCGACCGGCTGCTCGACAGGAAGCTTTTGCTGCGCGACGACAACCAAATCAGGCTCTCGCCGTCCGGGGCCGCGCATTTTTCCGCGCTCGGCATCGAGACCGGTGTCAAGGCGCGGCGGCCGGTTTGCCGCGCCTGCCTCGACTGGAGCGTGCGGCGATCGCACCTCGCCGGCACGCTTGGTGCGGCCATCCTCGACAAGATCATCGCCGAGAAATGGGCGCGACGCGAGAAGGACAGCCGCGCCGTGGTGTTCTCGCCGACGGGCAGGCAGGAGTTTGAGCGGGTGTTCCTCTCCTCGGCGGGCAATTTCGCGATGCTGTCCCGCCGACGTTGAAAATTATCCCCGCTTCAGCACCTTCCCCAGCTTGAAAAACTCCCTCCACGGATCGGCCTTCTTCAGCTGTGCCAGCGTGGAAGCATCCCCAAGCGGGAACGCATTCGGCGCCAGGCCTTTCTTTATCTCCGGCCAGGTCGCCGGCATCGATATCGTCGCACCCTTCTTGGCGCGTGAGGAATAGGGCGCGACGGTGGTCGAGCCCCTGCCGTTGCGCAGATAGTCGACGAAGATCTTGCCGGTGCGCGCCTTCTTCGACAGCGTCGCCGTGTAGCGGTCGGGCGCGGCCTGCTCGAGCGCGCGGGCGAAATCATGGGCGAAATCCTTGACCTCATCCCACTCCGCCGACGGCTTCAGCGGCACCAGCACGTGATAGCCCTTGCCGCCTGAGGTCTTGACCAGGTTCGGCAGCGACAGCTCGTTGAGCTGCTCGTGGATGTCGAGCGCGGCCTCGCGCACGCGGCCGACATCGACGCCTTCGTCAGGATCGAGATCGAAGATGATCTGGTCCGGCTTTTCCAGCTTATCGATCGTCGAGCCCCAGATGTGCACCTCGACCACGCCGTACTGGACAAGCGCGGCCAGCCCGTCGAAATCCTTGATGAACAGTATCTCCTCGCCATCGGTCGGATCCTTCATCCTGGCGATCTTGTCGCTCATGCCGGGCGAGGCGTGTTTCTGGAAGAAGCGCTGGCCGTGGATGCCGTCCGGTGCCCGCACCAGGCTCAGCGGCCGGTTGACGACGAATTCCGCCATGCGCGGCCAGACCAGAGCGTAATGGTCGAGCAGGTCCCGCTTGGAAACCTTTTCGTCGGGCCATAGCAGCTTGTCGGGATGCGAGAGCTTGATCGAGGTCTTCGCCGTTCCGGCCGAGGGTTTCGGCGCGGTCTTTGCACCCGGCTTCGCCCCGGTTTCGGCGTTCTTCGGCTGTTCCTGCACGACTTCCTCCGCCGGCTTGTCCTCGCGCAACCCCTGGAACGAGGCGTGCCGGATTATACGGTCGGAAGTCCAGCTGCGGAACTCCACCTCGCCGACAAGTTCCGGCTTGACGAAGGTGAGGCCCTTGCCCTTGGGCACGGCGGCCGAGAACGGCGAGGCCGTCGCCTTGAGGCCGTCGAGCTTCTTCTTCAAATCCGTCATCACCTTGCCGGAAAAGCCGGTGCCGACACGGCCGGCATAGTGCAGCTTGCCGCCTTCGTTGAAGCCGACCAGCAGCGAGCGCAGGCCGCGCCCGGTCTTGTCCGAGGGCAGATAGCCGCCGATTACGAATTCCTGGCGCAGCGTGCATTTGGATTTGATCCAGGAGAGCCCCCGCCCACTGCGGTAGGGCGCGTCGGCGCGCTTCGAGACCACGCCTTCCAGGCCCATGCGGCAAACATGTTGCAGCATCACCTTGCCGGGCTCGTGGAAATGGTCGCTGAAGCGCAGCGCCGAATTTTCGGGCTGCTCGCCGAGCAGCTCAGCCAGGGCTTGCTTGCGCTCGACCAGCGGCTCTCGGCGCAGATCCTCGCCATTGAGCCTCATCAAGTCGAAGACGTAATAGATGAAGCGGTCGGCGCGGCGCGCCGACAGATCCGCCTGCAGCATCGGGAAGGACGACACGCCACTGTCTGCCAGCACCACGATCTCGCCATCGATGATGGCGTCGCGGCATTTCAATTTGGCCAGCGCGGCGGTGACCGGCCCCTCGAATTTCCCGGTCCAGTCGAGGCCGGCGCGGGTGAGCAGCCGGACCTCGCTGCCGGCGATCTGCGCCTGCATGCGGTAGCCGTCGAATTTGACTTCATGCAGCCAGTCCTCGCCGGCGGGCGCATCCTTTTCCAGCGTCGCCAGCTGCGGCTCGATGAATTCGAGACGCTTGCCAGGCCCGGCCTTGGTCTTGGCGGCAGCCGGCCTGTTGGATTGCCAGACTTTCGGTGTCTGCCCCCTGGCGGTCTTGCCTTCGCCCACCTCCTCGATGGTCAGGCCCGACTTCACCGATTTCGGTTCCTCCTCGAGAACATCCTCGCCGGGCCGGGCGGCGGCATCGTCGGATTTGATCAGCAGCCAGTTGTCGCGCTTCTCGCCCGGGCGGGGCCGCAGCCTGACCAGATGCCAGCGGCCGTTGAGCTTGTGGCCCTCGAGCTCGAAGTCGATATGGCCCTTCTTCATGCCCTTGGCCGGATCGCCATCCGGCGTCCACTTGCCTTCGTCCCAGACGATCACCGAGCCGCCGCCATATTGGCCCTTCGGAATGGTGCCTTCAAAAGACGCGTAGTCGATCGGGTGATCCTCAACATGCACGGCCAGCCGCTTCTCATGCGGATCGAGGCTCGGGCCGCGCGTCACCGCCCAGCTCCACAAGACGCCGTCATGCTCAAGCCGGAAATCATAATGGAGCCGCGTGGCGGCATGCTTCTGGACGACGAAGATGCCGCCGCCTTGCTTTTGCCTGCCGACCTTGCCGGCCGGCTCGGCGGTCTGCTTGAAGTCGCGCTTGGCGTGATACTGCTCGAGGCCGGCCATGCCGCCATCCTCCTATGCGGATTTGCGTTTTGGCGCGGCCTTGCTCTTGCTTTTCCCGGCCGCCGCTTTCGATGTGGCCTTGCCGGCTTTGCCGCCGCCTTCCGCGTTCAGGCTCTTCTTCAACGCATCGAACAGGTTGACCACGTTGGACGGCTTTGGCTGCGCCTTGGCCTTGGGCGCCTTCTTGCCCGCCTTTTTGGCGCGGATCAGCTCAAGCAGCGCCTCCTCGTAGCGGTCGTCGAATTTCGACGGGTCGAACTTCGTCGTCTTGCCGTCGATGATGTGCTGGGCCAGGTCGATCATCTCCTTGTCGGTCTTCGCCGCCGCGATGTCCTCGAACACCGTCGCCGGCCGGCGCACCGTGTCGTCGTAGCGCAAGGTGGTCAGCACCATGCCCTTGCCGAGCGGCTCGATCGCCACCGGCCGCTCGCGCCGATAAAGCACGATGCGCGCAAGTCCCGCCATCTTCCTGGCCGCCATCGCGTCGCGGATGACGGCGAAGGCTTCTTGCGACACCTCGTCCGCCGGGGAAACATAGTAGGGCGTGTCGAGGTAGATCTGCTCGATCGAGGATTTCTCGACGAAGCCGTCGAGGCTCATCGTGTGCGAGGATTCGATCTGCACCGCCTCAATCTCGTCCTCCTCGATATGGACGAAGTCGCCGTCGCTCACCTCATAGCCCTTGACCTCGTCGCCCTCCTCAAGCGGCTTGCCGGTGCCCGCATCGACATAGATGCGCTTCACGGTATTACCGGTCTTGCGGTTGAGGATGCGGAAAGAGACTTTCTCGGCATGGGTCACGACGTTGGTGAGCTCGATGGCGCATGTGACCAGCGACAGTTTGAGATAGCCCTTCCAAGCCGGGCGTGGTGCCATTGCGAACTCCTGCGCGATGCGGTTTCAACCGCAACGGACAGGGGTTCGCTTGGGTTCCGGGAGGGCTGGCCACGCAGCCTGCTATTCGGCGGCCTGCAGGTTGACCTTGCTTTCCGCGATCTCGGTGAGCTTGCGGTCCGTCGCCTCTTCTTCCTTGAGGTTCTTGGCCAGCACGTTGGCGCAGTCGCTGCGGCCGAGCTGCTTGGCCCAGGCGATCAGCGTGCCGTAGCGCGTTATCTCATAGTGCTCGACGGCCTGGGCGGAGGCGATCAGCGCGGCATCCAGAACCTCCTTGTCGTCGACATCGCCGCTGACTTCGTCAGCCTCCGCGAGGATGCCGTCGATGGCCGGGCAATTGACGGTCTTGGCCTTGACGCCGTGCAGCTCGAACACCTGCTCGACCCGCTCGATGTGACCCTTGGTCTGCGCGAGATGCTTCTCGAAGCCGCCCTTCAATTGCGGATCGGTCGCCTTATCGATCATCTTCGGCAGCGATTTCTCGATCTGCTTCTCGGCATAATAGATGTCGCGCAGCGTGTGGATGAAGAGGTCGTCCAGCGTCTTGATGTCTTTCGAAAAGAAGCCCATGGCGGTTGCCTTTCCATGTTTCGCATTGTCGGGAAGTTGCGCGGCAGAGGGCCGCCAACACGGCCGGTTCGCCCCCGGCCTTGAGGGGTCAACGTCGTGTTCCGGGACAGGTTCCTGCCCGACCAGGCGCACGAAAGGAAATTCCCTGTCACCGGCCGGACGTGAAACAGATGCGCGCGCAAGCGACATCGGAACGAAACATATGTGATGCAAAAGTCACATGGAGCGGAATCGCGACGAAAGGCGCCGAAAGACCCCGAATCAGCCGCAATCCCGCCACGAAGCAACGTGTTTCGGACCAGAAATTAACATCACGTTCACCGACTATTCACGCCTCGACGCTATGCTCTCGAACAATTCGGACGGGACATCCGAAAGCGGGACAGGGACCAGGTAAAATGAACTTCTGGAATCACATCGCCGGCTATGCCGCAGCCATTCGCGAATTCGTCGCGCCGACCTATCGGCCGGAGCGCTATTACATGCGCGGCCCAGGCCCGGCCTGCGCGCGCCGCGGCAACTCGCTGGGCGTCGGCGTGAACTGATCATGACCCGCGAACGAGCCCACCATGGCCGCATCTGCCGGCCGGCCGCCGACCAGCGCGCCACCACCTATCGCGCCGAGCGGTTGACGCTCGCCGGCAACTGGCGTGCGACAACGCCGCGACTTTGACGCCGCCGCCGGCTGCCTTAGTGTCTCCCCTAGCTTAGTGTCCCCTTGGTACAGCGTAAGGGGGTCACAAGCAGCCGGGGCCGCCATGACCGACCTGCCCGAACGTCCCATCTTGCCGCGCCGGGCCTATGACGCCCGCCAGCCGCTGATCGTGTTCGACGGCGTCTGCGTGTTCTGCTCGGGCTTCGTTCAGCTCATCCTCAAGCTCGACCGGAAAAGACGTTTCCGCTTCGCCACCGCGCAGTCGCCGCTCGGCGAGGCGCTGTTTCGCGAGCACGGCCTGCCGACCGACGACTACGACAGCAACCTCGCCATCATCGACGGCGCGGCCTTCACCAAGCTCGACAGTTTCGTCGCCGTCATGGACGCGCTCGGCTGGCCATGGCGCTCCGCGAAGGCGCTGCTCATCCTGCCGCGGCCGCTGCGCGACTGGCTCTATGACCGCGTAGCCAAGAACCGCTACGCGCTGTTCGGCCGGAAAGACAGTTGCGAGATACCTTCGGCCGAATTGCGGGAGCGATTGATCGGCTGACGGCGGTGCCGGCAACACTGGGGGCAGAGCATGAAGCTTCTCATCGTCGGCGGCTACGGCACCTTCGGCGGACGCATCGTCCAATTGCTGGAGAATGAGCCTCGGCTCGAGCTCATTATCGCCGGCCGGTCGCTGGCAAGGGCCGAGGCTTACTGCAAAGGACGGGGCGCGACCGAGGCCAGGCTTGTGCCGACGGCATTCGACCGCGACGGCGACCTTGCCGCGCAACTCGCCGGCATGCTGCCCGACATCGTGGTCGACGCCAGCGGTCCGTTCCAGGCCTATGGCGAGGGGCGCTACCGGCTGGTCCAAGCCTGTATCGGTGCGCGCATCCACTATCTCGACCTTGCCGACGGTTCGGACTTCGTCGCCGGGGTATCAGCCTTCGACGCGGCGGCTAAGGCGGCCGGCGTAATGGTGCTCTCCGGCGTGTCGAGCTTTCCTGTGCTGACGGCGGCGGTCGTGCGGCGCCTTTCGGCCGGCATGGTGCGTGTCGACGGCATCCGCGGCGGCATCGCACCGTCGCCCTTCGCCGGCGTCGGCGAGAACGTCATCCGCGCCATTGCAAGCTATGCCGGCCGGCCGGTGCAGATGCTGCGGGGCGGCAGACCGGCCGAAGGTTATCCGTTCACCGAGCAGATGCGCTATACGATCGCGCCGCCCGGGCGCGTGCCGTTGAGAAACACGCTGTTCTCGCTGGTCGACGTGCCGGATTTGCGCGCGCTGCAGGCGTTGTGGCCGGAAACGAAGATGATCTGGATGGGCGCCGGCCCGGTGCCCGAGCTGCTGCACCGGGCGCTGATCGGCCTGGCTTGGCTGGTCCGCGCTGGCCTGGTGCGGTCGCTGTCGCCGCTGGCGCCGCTGATGCATTGGGCGACCAACCGGCTGTCATGGGGCGAGCATCGCGGCGGTATGTTCGTGGAGGTCGACGGCGCAGATGCAGAGGGCAGACCAAACAAGCGGTCCTGGCACCTGTTGGCCGAGGGCGATGACGGGCCGCTCATCCCGTCCATGGCGGTCGCGGCGATCGTCCGCAAGGCGCTCGACGGCCGCATGCCCCCACCAGGCGCGCGGGCGGCCGTGCGCGACGTCGAGCTGGAGGACTATGAAACGCCGTTCGCCGGCAAGACGATTTACACCGGCTTCAGGGACGACACCGGCAAAGGGAAGGCGCTTTATCCCGATCTGCTCGGCGATGCGTGGGAAAGCCTTCCGGCTGAAATCCGCGCCATACATGAGGGAGCGGCAATGGCGAATGGACGCGCCAGCATCGAACGCGGCGGCGGCATTCTTAGCCGGCTTGCCGCCCGCATGGCCGGCTTCCCACCTGGCGCGGCCGATGTCCCCGTCAAGGTGCGTTTCGCTGCCGACGGGCACGGTGAGACCTGGACGCGGACTTTCGCAACGTACGGTTTTTCGAGCCGGCAGTTTGCCGGGCGTGGCCGATCGGAGCGGCTGCTTTGCGAGCGCTTCGGCCCGCTCACCTTCGCCATGGCGTTGGTGGCGGGCAAGAACCGCCTGTCGCTCGTGCTGCGCCGCTGGAGCTTTCTCGGCCTGCCGCTGCCGATGTGGCTTTGTCCGCGCTCGACCGCGTACGAAACCGTCGAGGACGGCCGCTTCCGCTTCCATGTCGAGATATCGCACCCGGTCGCCGGGCTGATCGTGCGCTACCGCGGCTGGCTTGAGCCGTCGCACGGTTCGAGCACGGTGGGTTCGCCGGCCGTCTCGCCCAGTTCGCGGCAGCCGGCGGCCGTGCACAGCGTCCAACCCTTCCCGGTGGCGCCGGACGCCGCGAGCACCAGGCGCGGCTGGGGTCCGATCCGTGGCGCATAGACCCACCAGCCGCTGCGCAGCACCGAGCCCTCCGGGGGCTCCATGCCGGCGCCGGAGCCCTTGACCCGCGCCTCGACGGCCTGCAGCCCGGCCGGCGACACGTTCCAATCCTCCTGCCAGCGCGTCCGTTCCACCGAATGCGTCCAGGACAGCGTGAAGGCGGCGACGGCAAGCGTCACCGTTTTGCCGGCGGCAAGGATGCACAGGCTCATGCGGTCCCCGCCGTGGACAGCCGGCGGGCGCGCCACCAGTGCCAGCCGATCCAGACAAACGCCAGCGCCCAGCCGGTCTCGTCGGTGAGCGGCAATGCGGCCACCAGCAGCAGGCCGGCGCAGAACGCGACGAGACGCTCCCACCAGGCCATGCGGCGGGCGAGGAAGCCGACGGCGGCGGCGCCCCAGAGCACGATGCCCATGCAGGCCTTGACGAGGATATAGCCGACCTCGACGGGATAGCCGAACGACGCCGCGATGGGACCGGCGTCCTGCAGCATCAGCGCCGGCGTGTAGACGGCCATGAACGGCACGACGAAGCCGGCAATGGCGAGCTTGGTCGCCTGGATGCCGATCTTGAGGCCGCTTTCCTTGGCCATGGGTGCTGCGGCAAAGGCGGCAAGCGCCACCGGCGGGGTCAGGTCCGCCATGATGCCGAAATAAAAGACGAACATGTGGCTGACCACCAGCGGCACGCCGAGCGAAAGCAGCGCCGGGCCGGCAAGCGAGGAGGTGATGATGTAGTTGGGAATGGTCGGAATGCCCATGCCGAGAACCAGGCAGGTGAGCATGGTCAACACCAGCGACAGGAACAGATTGTTCTCGCCGATGGAGATGATCCAGCCGATGAAGGTGGAAGCGATGCCGGTGAGCGTCAGCGTGCCGATGACGATGCCGACGATGGCGCAGGCGATGCCGACGGGCAGGGCGTTCTTGGCTCCTTCGGCAAGCGAATCGACGCAAATGCGCAGTGTCTGGCGTCCGCCCTTGAAGGCGAGGCAGGCAATGACGAGCGCCGCGATGACGAGGCTCAGCACATTGACGCCGAAGCGCATGAAGGATGCCGCCGCAAGACCGAGCGCCAGCCAGAAAACGAGGCGAAAGGCGAACGGCCCGATCAACGCCGCCAGCGGCGTGCCGAGGATGAGCACGACGGTCAGTGCAAGGCCCATCGTGCCGGCGAAGATCGGCGTGTAGCCGGCAAACAGCAGATAGACCAGCACCGCGAGCGGCAGCACGAGCGGCCAGTGCTTCCTGACTGCCTCCCAGGGATTGGGCAACTCCGCCTTGGCCATGCCGTGCAGGCCGGCCTTGCCGGCCTCCAGATGCACCTGCCAGAAGCAGGCCCCGAAATAGAGCAGCGCCGGGATGATCGCCGCCTTGACCACCTCGGCGTAAGGGATGTTCAGGGTCTCGGCCATGATGAAGGCGACGGCTCCCATCACCGGCGGCATGATCTGGCCCCCCATCGAAGAGGTCGCCTCGACCGCGCCGGCGAAGGCGGAGCGGAAGCCGAAGCGCTTCATCAACGGAATGGTGAACTGGCCGCTGGCGACGACATTGGCGACACCCGAACCGGAGATGGTGCCCATCAGCGCCGAGGACAGTACGCAGACCTGGGCCGGGCCGCCGCGCCACGAACCGACGAGGCCAAGCGCGAAATCGTTGAACAGCGCGATCATGCCGGCCCGTTCGAGGAAGGCAGCAAAGACGACGAAGATGAAGATGTAGGCGGCCGAAACATAGATCGGCGTGCCGTATATGCCTTCTGTGCCATAGGCGAAGGTGTCGACAAGCTGCGCGAAATCATAGCCGCGATGGATGAAAGGCGGCGGCAAATGATTGCCGACGAAGCAATAGGCGAGGAAGATGAAGGCGATGATCGCCAGCGGCAGGCCCATCAGCCGCCGCGCCGCCTCGAAGACCAGCACCACCAGCAGTGCGCCGACGATCAGGTCGGGCGTGGTGAGGAAGCCGGAGCGGCGGATGAGGTCGGCATAGAAGAACCAATTGTAGAGGCCGGTGGCGAATCCCAGCACGCCAAGCACCCAGAAGCCCGCCTTCGCCGCGGCGCTCCTGGCGCGCAGATTGGCGATCAGGCCGAAACCGAGCAGCAGCAGGAAGCCGACATGCATGGCCCGCACCACCTGGCTGGGCAGGCTGCCATAAGCGGCGATGTAGATCTGGAAGACCGAAAAAGCGACCGCAATCAGGAAGGCCGCCTTGCCGGCGAGGCCTTCGCCAAAACCGGGCGGCAGACCTTCGACTTGTTCCTCGGCGACGGGAAGATGGAACGTGGGCGGGTTGCCCTCGGTTGTTGTTCCGGACGCTGCTTCGGTCATCCGACGGGCTCCAGGATGAACGAATGGCAGTGCGAGGCACCGCCCTCTGCCCTGCCGGGCATCTCCCCCGCAAGGGGGGAGATCGGAAGCGTCAATGACGGCGCTCTTCCTGCTACATCGGCGATTGGCGAAGCGCGCGGCGACAGCCAATCTCCCCCCTTGCGGGGGAGATGCCCGGCAGACCAGAGGGGGGTGTCTGGCGAAGACATCTCAGACTGCCGCGCCCCCTACTTCAGCAGCCCTTTTTCCCTGTAATATTTCTCCGCGCCGGGATGCAGCGCCACCGGCATGCCGTCCAGCGCCTTGGCCGGATCGATCGCCTTGGCGGCGGCATGGGCGGCTACCAATTGGTCGAGATGTTCGAACAGCAGCTTGGTCATCTGGTAGGCGGTCTCGTCGGAGACGTCGGCGCGGGTAATCAGGAAATTGCCGACCGCGGCGGTCGCGACATCCTGCGTCTGGCCTTCATAGGTGCCTTTCGGGATAACCACCGACAGATAGGGCGCGCCGATCTTGGCGACGTCCTCGGCCGGCACGGCGACGACGTTGATGGGAATCGAGGTGGCGAGATCGCGGATGGAAGCGACGCCGAGGCCGGCCGACTGCAAGGTGGCGTCGAGCTGGCGGTTCTTGATCAGCTCGACCGATTCGGCGAAGGGCAGGTATTCGACCCGTCCGAGGTCCTCGTATTTTAGACCGGCGGCGGCGAAGATGGCGCGCGCGTTGAGCTCGGTGCCGGAGGCAGGCGCGCCGACCGACAGGCTCTTGCCCTTGAGGTCGGCGAGCGTCTTGATGCCGGAGTCCTGGCTGGCGACGATCTGGATGTAATTGGGATAAATCGCGGCAATCCCGCGCAACTTGTCGAGCTTGCCCGGGAAGCCGGCCTCCGTGTTGCCTTCGGCAGCCATCTTGACCGAATCGCCGAGCGCAAAGGCGATCTCGCCCTTGCCCTGCTGCAGTAGGTTGAGGTTCTCGACCGACGCTTTGGTCGCCTGAACCTGCGTGCGGGCGCCTTCGATGCCCTTGCCGTAAATCTCCGACAGGGCGACCCCGAGCGGATAGTAGACACCAGACGTGCCGCCGGTGAGCACATTGATGAATTCCTGCGCCCCGGCCGACACGGCGCCAAGGCCGAGCGCCAAGGCCAGCGCGCCGGCGGCAACAAGCTTGGTCCTGAAATTGAACATCGCGATTTCCTCCCTGAAATGCTGGCCCGCAATCCGCCCCTCCTGGCGAGCCTGCGACGAGTTTAGACGGCGGAAGGCAAATGCCAACCCGCAATTGCGTGCGTTAGACCAATGGTTGAGAGTGGCAAAAGGAGCCGATCGACCGGCACATCAGCGGCGCGGCAAAAAAAGATTCTCGCGGCGCCTGTCGAAATCGGCCGAGGCCGCACGACATAGGCCGGCACGCGACGATGCGGCCCTCAAGAAACGGGAGAAGACCATGCGATACATGCTTTTGATCTACAATGACGAAGCCGCGATGGCGAATGCTCCGAAGGAGCAGACCCAGCAGGTGCTCGCAGCCTATGGCGCCTATACCGAGGCGCTGAAGAAATCCGGCGCGTACATCGCCGGCGAGCGGCTGCGCCCGACGCAGGCGGCTACCGCGGTGCGGATGGCGGACGGCAAGACCAACGTGCTCGACGGCCCCTATGCCGACACCAAGGAGCAGCTGGCAGGTTTCTACATGATCGAGGCAGCCGACATCGACACGGCCATCGAATGGGCTGCGCGCTGCCCCGCGTCCAGCACCGGCACGGTCGAGTTGCGGCCGATCTGGGAAATGGCAGAGTACGTCGCCGCCGCGGAGTGACCCCGCGATGGATGATCGCTCGGAGATCGCGCGGGCGGCGGCCGAGGCGGCCGCCCGGCGCAGCTACGGCAAGCTGGTCGCCTGGCTCGCGGCGCGCACGCGCGACGTCGCTGGCGCCGAGGACGCGCTGGCCGATGCCTTCGCCGCCGCGCTCGAACGCTGGCCGCGAACCGGCGTGCCGGCGCAGCCCGAAGCCTGGCTGCTCGCCGTGGCGCGGCGGCGCGACGTGGACGCCGTGCGGCGTCGTCTGACCGGCGAGGCGGCGCGCGATCATCTGAAGCTGATCGCCGAGGAGATGGAGGAGCGCGTGCGGGGCGAAGATCTGCCCGACGATCGACTGCGGCTGATGTTCGCCTGCGCCCATCCGGCGATCGAGGCCAGCGTGCGCGCGCCGCTGATCCTGCAGACGATCCTCGGTTTCGACGCCGCGACGATCGCCTCGGCCTTCCTGGTTTCGCCGGCAACGATGGGCCAGCGGCTGGTGCGGGCCAAAGCGCGCATCCGCGAGACCGGGATTCCGTTTCGTGTGCCGGAGCAGGCGGAGCTCGGCGAGCGGCTGGGCGCGGTGCTGGAAGCGATCTACGCCACCTTCGCCGAAGGCTGGTCGGATCCGACCGGCACCGACAGCCGGCGGCGCAATCTCGCCGCCGAAGGGATTTGGCTCGGCCGGCTGGTCGCCTCGCTGATGCCGGACGAGCCCGAGGCGCTCGGCCTGCTGGCGCTGATGCTGTTCGCCGAGGCGCGCCGCTCGGCGAGACGCGGCCCGGAGGGGGATTTCGTGCCTTTAGCCGAGCAGGACATCGCGCTCTGGGACGACAGCCTGATCGACGAGGCGGAAGCCTTGCTGGTGCGCGCCGCGCAAAGGGGGATCATCGGCCGCTACCAGCTGGAGGCCGCCGTGCAGTCCGCCCATACGGCACGCCGGCGCGGCAGCGGCACCGACTGGGCGGCGATCCGCCAGCTGTATGACGCGCTGCAGGCCGTGGCCGGCTCGCCCGTGGTGGCGATCAACCGGGCGGTGGCGATCGCCGAAACCGAGGGCGCTACGGCCGGCCTAGCGGCGCTTTACGTGCTGGGCGACGACAAGCGGCTGCAGGACTACCAGCCCTATTGGGCCGCCCGCGCCGGGTTGTTGGCGAGACTCGGCAATATCAAGCAGGCGGCAGAATCCTACGACCGGGCGATCGGCCTCGAGCGCGACGCCGCGCTGCGGCGTTTCCTGCAGGGCGAGAAGGCGAAGCTCGTCAGGAATTAGGGCAATGGAAGGGAGATTGGCTGCAGCCTCCCGACCTCGTCATTCTAGGGCGGAGCAAGGAGCGAAGCGACGCGCGCAGACCCTAGAATCCATGCCGTTACCTTGGCCGAAGGATGCAAACGGCGCAGAATTCTGCACCGTTGCGGCGCGTCGAAGTCACGGAATGGATCCTCGGGTCTGCGCGCGTCGCTTCGCTCCTTGCTTCGCCCGTGGATGACGATGCCGGACCGTTTCGGCCAATCTCCAAGGCGTGCGATCTGCCAGCGCAACCGCTGCGCACTTGCCTGGAATTGCCCTAGGCCCACATCTCGTGCGATGCGTTCAGCTTGCGCATCAGCTCATTCTCGCGCAGCCTCGCCCACAGGCGTTCGATGTTCGGCCAGGCGCCGCGCGCCTTCTGGACCTCGGGATGCCAGGCCACCAGCATGACGAGGTAGATGTCCGCCAGCGACAGCGTCTTGCCGGCCAGCCAGTCGCGGCCGGCCAAAGCCTGATCGAGAATGGCAAAGCCGCGATCCATCTCGGCGACCGCCGCCTGCTTAACCGGCTGCAGGCCGTCGCCATCGGTGGTGTAGCGTTGGGCATAATAGAGCCGCAGCACCGCCGGGTAGAGCACCGACGACATGAAAGCCAGCCAGCGCAGGAAATCGGCGCGGGCGGGCGAGCCCGCTTGCGGCGCGAGACGAGCTTCAGGGTGGCGCTCGGCGAGCAGGATGCAGATCGCCGCAGATTCGGTCAGCGAATGACCGTCCGGCAGTGTCAGCACGGGCACCTGGTTCAAAGGGCTGATGGCGAGGAAGGCCGGATCCGGCGGATCCTTCTTGGGTACGTCGATCTGCTCGAAGGGCACGCCGGCCATGGCAAGCGCCGCCTCGACGACGAAGCCGCCGCTGTTTGGGCGCGTATAGAGCTTGTACATGAAAACCCTCCCACCGGCCGATTGGGCCGGCGGCGATATGAGCCGGAAGCGGCGCCTGCCTCAAGCCGCCGACGAATGCCACCGGCGCCTTTTCAGCGGTCCAGTCCGTTCAGGCCCCCAGCCCGTCGAACAGGATGGTCGAGAGATAGCGCTCGGCGAAGGAGGGGATGACGACGACGAGGGTCTTGCCCTTGTTCTCCGGCCGAGAGCCGACGACGATTGCCGCCTGGAGTGCCGCGCCCGACGAGATGCCGACCGGAACGCCTTCGAGCCGGGCGACGAGACGCGCATTGGCGACCGAATCCTCGTTCGAGACCCTGACGACCTCGTCATAGATCGAGGTGTCGAGGATTTTGGGCGCAAAGCCTGCGCCGATGCCCTGGATCTTGTGTGGGCCGGGCTGGCCTCCCGACAGAACCGGCGAGGCTTCCGGCTCGACCGCCACGACGTGCAGCGAGGGCTTGCGCTTCTTCAGCACCTGGCCGACGCCGGTGATGGTGCCGCCGGTGCCGATGCCGGCAACGAAGATGTCGACCTCGCCATTGGTGTCGTTCCAGATTTCCTCGGCCGTGGTGCGGCGGTGGATTTCAGGATTGGCCGGGTTCTCGAACTGCTGCGGGATGATGGCGTTGGGCAGCGTCGCGGCGAGCTCGTCGGCCTTGGCGATTGCGCCCTTCATGCCTTTCGGGCCTTCGGTCAGCACCAGCTCGGCGCCGAGCAGCGCCAGCATCTTGCGGCGCTCGACCGACATCGTCTCCGGCATGGTGAGGATCAGCTTGTAGCCCTTGGCGGCGGCGGCGAAGGCGAGCGCGATGCCGGTGTTGCCGGAAGTCGGCTCGATCAGCGTGGTCTTGCCGGGCGAAATCTTGCCGGCCTCCTCCAGCGCCTCGATCATGGCGACGCCGATGCGGTCCTTGACGGAGGCGATCGGGTTGAAGAATTCGAGCTTGGCCAGAAGGTCGGCGACGATGCCCTTCTCACTGGCGAACTTGTCCAGCCTGACCAGCGGAGTGTCGCCAATCGTCTCCGTGATCGAGTTGAAGACGCGGCCGCGGCCGGGCACGCGCGCGGAGGTGACGGGCTTGTTCATTGGTTTCGCTCCCAAGGCAATGGCACAGGCGGACAGAATAAGACTTTCAACCGCGCAAGATAGGCTGCGGCTGGAAAATATCCGAGTGGGGCGGTTGCTCAAAAGCGCCCGAGGCCGGAAATGCATTTTCCGCCACGCCGGGTTTCAGGAATAGTTTGGCCGAATTCGGGATCGGTTGAGATTGGAACCTATTGACGCGCCGCTATGGCGGCAGCCGCGCCCATCATGAAGCCGGCGGCGGTGCGGTTCAGCACCTTCAGCGCGCGCGGCGATTTCAGGAACCAGCGCGCCTTGGCCGCGAGCGCCAGATAAGGCACCAGCACCACGAACAGAACCGCCACAGTGAGCATCGCAAGAATCGCGTAGTCGGCGAGCGTGATCGTCTTCAGGTCGACGATGGTCGGCGTGATGGCGAGATAGAAGATCATCGTCTTGGGATTGCCGAGCGTCACCGTCAGCCCGGCGATGAAGCTCGACACCAGCCCGCCTTTGGCCTTCCGCGCCTCGACGGTCTCGGGCGTGATGCCGCTGGTCCAGAAGCGCCAGGCGAGGAAAGCAAGATAGGCAACGCCGGCCCATTTGATGGCGAGGAAGACCATGCCGAAGGTCTGCGCGACGAAGGCGAGCCCGAGCACGACGGCGGTGAGATAGGTGAGGTCGCCGAGCATCAGGCCGAACGACATGGCAAGCGAGGACCGGAAGCCGGAGCCGAGCGCGCGGGCGACAAGCGCCGTGACGCCGGGGCCCGGAATGGCGGCGGCGACGCCGAGCGCGGCGCTGTAGGCAAGGAATCCGGTGAGTGTCATGGTTCTGGCCTGGCGTATGATTCCCCGAAGGGAGCGGGGCTTTTATCATGACGCCCGGCCACTGGTAATTCCCTCACGGCGGGATTCGTTGCGCCAGCTCGGCCGGAGCTGGTTTTCCCAGCAAGAGGAATTGACCGATCCCTTATGCTTGCGTTGGTGGAGTGGCATGCCTCGAAGATTGGCCGAAACGGCCCGGCCTCGTCATCCACGGGCGGAGCAAGGAGCGAAGCGACGCGCGCAGACCCGAGGATCCATTCCGTGACCTCGAAGCGTAGCAACGGTGCAGAATTCTGCTCCGCTGCGTTCTATGATCAGGGTCACGGAATGGATTCCAGGGTCTTCGCGACGGAGCTGCGCTCCTGCTTCGCCCTGGAATGACGAGGTTGGGAGGCCTCCGCCAATTCCAACGTTTGCACTGACCCTAAAAACCCTCCGTGGAGGAGCTACCCACCATACGTAATACGCCAGATCGTCCCGTTGCCGTCCTCGGTCAGGATCAGCGCGCCGTCGCTGGCCACGGCGACGCCGACCGGCCGGCCCCAGACCGCGTCGTCGGATATGACGAAGCCGGTGGCGAAGTCCTCGTATTCGCCGGTCGGCTTGCCGTCCTTGAACCTCAGCCGCACCACCTTGTAGCCGGTGCGGACATTGCGGTTCCACGAGCCGTGCAGCGTGACGAAGGCGTCGCCCTTAAAATCGGCCGGGAAGTTGGCGCCATCATAGAAGGCGATGTTGAGCGGCGCCGAATGCGCCTGCATCAGCACGTCCGGAACCGTGACCTTGCCGGCGAGATCGGGGCGGGCGCCCTCGTGGCGCGGGTCCTCATTGTCGCCGATATAATACCACGGCCAGCCATAGAAGGCGCCTTCCTTCACCGCGGTTGCGTATTCGAAGGGGGTGTTGTCGCCAAGCTCGTCGCGCTCGTTGACGACGCACCAGAGCGCGCCCGTCGCCGGCTGCATGGTCATGCCGGAACAGTTGCGCAGGCCGGTGGCGACGGTTCTGCGGTTGTTGCCGTCGGGGTCGAAGGCCAGCACGTCGGCACGGCCCTGTTCCGGACCCCAGGCCTCGCCCAGCGGCTGCGATTTCGTCCACGCCTCGACACCGCCCTTCGGCTTCGCGCCCATGTCCTCGGCGATATTGGAGCCGGAGCCGACCGACAGATAGAGCGTCTTGCCGTCGGGCGAGAAGGCGATGTCGCGCGTCCAGTGGTGGCTGGCGGGGACTTTGGCGACGATGGTTTCCGGCTTGCCCGACGCTTCCAGGTCACCCTCGCGATAGGGGAAGCGGACGACGCTGTTGCTGTTGGCAACATAGACCCATTGCGGCTTGTCGCCCAGCGGATAAAAGGCGATGCCGTAGGGCCGGGTCAGGCCCTTGGCGAAGATCGACTCCTGTGTAGGCTTGGCGCTGCCTTCCGCCAGGCGATAGACGCGCACCTGGTTCGCCCGGCTGTCGGCAACGAAGAGGTCGCCGTTCGGCGCCACCCGCACGACGCGGGGACTGTCGATGCCGGATGCGATCAGTTCGGCGGAAAAGCCAGGCGGAAGCTTTGGCTTCGCGTCCTCGGGGCGCTCGGTGACGCCGCCGCCGTTCGAAGCGGACTCCGTCATATCGGGTTTCGGCAAATCCTCAGGTTTCAGCAGCCGGCGCACGCCCGGACGGTCGGCTTTCCAGTCGCCGAAAGCTTTTTCGCCGCTGAGCAAGGGCTGACCGGCCTGCTGCGCAAAGGCAGCCGTGGCAAAAACCAGCGCGAGGCCCGCAAGGCCGGCGATCCGCATCATGCTGTCCTCCGTCTCTGCCACTATGTCCTGCCTTCGGGTGCCTCAGTCGATAAGGCCCCGGAGACAGAACATATTGGGCTAACGATCGAAAAGAGAAGCTCGCGCACGTGACTTGCCGGCCTCAGGCCTCTTCGGCATCCAGGTCGTCGTCGAGGCGCTTTTCCAACTCGACGAGATCAGCCGGCAGGGGCAGGCCCATGGCGCGCATCTCCCTCAATTTCTCGCGCAGCTGCTCCTGGATCTCGTGCTCGTCCTCGGGCTGGTTCACCATTTCCTCGAGCAGCAGGCTGATCTGGGCCTTGAGCGATTCCAGCGCCATGTTCTTCTCCTTAGCACCCTCAGCTGTGTCGAGGTTCAGGTCAGGCCGGCCTCACCTGAATATCGATACACCTAACGAAGCATGCGGGAAATCAGTTGTGCAGTGTAATCGACCATCGGCACGATGCGGGCGTAGTTCAGGCGGGTCGGCCCGATGACGCCAAGCGCGCCGACGACGCGGGCGTCCTTGTCGCGATAGGGGGCGACGACCAGCGAGGAGCCGGACAGCGAAAACAGCTTGTTCTCCGAGCCGATGAAGATGCGCACGCCCGGCCCCTCTTCGGCGAGATCGAGCAGCTGCAGCAGTCCGTCCTGGGTTTCCAAATCCTCGAACAGATGGCGAAGCAATTCTATGTCCGCCTGAGCGGTGACGTTTTCCAGGAGGTTGGCGCGGCCGCGCACGATAAGGCGCGCCGGCAGGCCGCTTTCGGCGCCGGCCCAGACCGCGAGGCCTTTCTCGACCAGATCCTGCGACAGCGTGTCGAGGGCCGCCCTGGTCTCGTCCTTGATGCGGGCGATTTCCGCCCGCGCCTCGGCCAGCGTCCGGCCACGGATATGCGCATTGAGGAAATTGGACGCCTCGTGCAGCTGCGACACGGTGGTGCCGGCCGGCAGGTCGACGACGCGGTTCTCGACATCGCCGTTCTGCGACACCAGCACTGCCAGCGCCTTTGCGGGCTCGAGCTGGATGAATTCGATGTGCTTCAGCGCCACCTCGTGCTTGGAGGCGAGCACGAGGCCGGCGCCGCGCGACATGCCCGACAGCATCTGGCTGGCCTCGGTCAGCATATGCTCCAGCGTCGCGCCCGAGCCGGAGGCGCGCACCTGCGCCTCGATGGTGCGGCGCTCGTCGTCGGAAAGGTCGCCCAGCTCCATGAAGGCGTCGACGAAAAAGCGTAGGCCGCTCTGGGTCGGCAGCCGCCCGGCGGAAACATGCGGCGCGTAGATCAGCCCCAGATGCTCGAGGTCGCTCATCACATTGCGGATGGTGGCGGGCGACAGCGAGGAGGGCAGGATGCGCGACAGGCTGCGCGAGCCGACCGGCTCGCCGTCGCGCAGATAGGAATCGACAATCCGCCGGAAGATATCGCGCGAGCGCATGTCGAGTGACTGAAGTACCGGCGACTGCGACGTCGGATCGACTGGTTTGTTCATTCCGGCGAGAAACCTCCTTCCGAAAAGATATAGACTTAAGCTACGGCGGCGCAACCCGGTGCCGCGCTCGCGGTCACACGGTGCCGCGTTTGCGGTCACCGGTGGCGCGTTTGCGGTCGCGCGGCCCGTTTTCCGTTGCGACCTCGTTTTCCTTTGCGCCATGCTGCGCATACGTCTACAAGCCGGCCACGATTCCGGAAACGACAAGAAAGAAGGCCGAATGCGCCCCTCCAAACGCCAAGCCGACGAAATGCGCGCCATCTCCTTCGAACGCGGCGTCTCCAAGCATGCCGAAGGCTCGTGCCTAGTGAAGTTCGGCGACACGCATGTCCTGTGCACGGCGAGCCTGGAGGAAAAGGTGCCGGCCTGGATGCGCAATTCCGGCAAGGGCTGGGTGACGGCCGAATACGGCATGCTGCCGCGCTCGACCGGCGAGCGCATGCGGCGCGAGGCCTCCGCCGGCAAGCAGGGCGGCCGCACGCTGGAGATCCAGCGGCTGATCGGCCGCTCGCTGCGCGCCGTGGTCGACCTGCAGGCGCTGGGCGAGCAGCAGATCACCGTCGATTGCGACGTGATCCAGGCCGATGGCGGCACCCGCACGGCCTCGATCACCGGCGGCTGGGTGGCGCTCTACGATTGCCTGCGCTGGATGGAAGCGCGCCAGATGGTGAGCGTCGCCAAGGTGCTTAAGGACCATGTCGCGGCGATTTCCTGCGGCATTCATGACGGCCAGCCGGTCATCGATCTCGATTACCTGGAGGATTCCTCGGCCGGCACCGACGCCAATTTCGTCATGACCGGCAAGGGCGGTATCGTCGAGATCCAGGGCACGGCCGAGGGCGAGCCTTTCTCCGAGGAGCAGTTCGCGGCGCTGATGGGCTTGGCGAAGAAGGGCATTTCGCGGCTGGTGAGCCTGCAGCAGATGGCGGTGGCTTAGGTTTTCGAATGCCGAGCCTAGGCTCCCCTCTCTGGCCTGCCGGCCATCTCCCGCTCAAGGGGGGAGATTGTATGTCACGCCGGCTTTCGCCAATCACCAATGCTGCAGAAGAGGTGCCGGCGCGGCCACAGCTAATCTCCCCCCTTGAGGGGGAGATGCCCGGCAGGGCAGAGAGGGGGGCCTCGTGATACCCTCCGCAATTCTCGAATCCGCCCTCTACGTCACAGACCTACACGCCGCCGAAGCCTTCTACCGCGACATCATCGGCCTCGAAGCCTTGGGCAAGGTCGAAGGGCGCCACGTCTTCTTCCGCTGCGGCGACGGCGTATTGCTTCTCTTCAATGCCGACGCTACGAAAATCCCGCCGGCGCCGGACGCTCGGCTGAAGGTGCCGCCGCACGGCACGGCCGGCGAAGGGCACCTCTGCTTTGCGGCAACCGCCGATGAAATCGCTGCATGGCGCAAGCATCTGTCCGCCAACAACATCGCCATCGAAAGCGATTTTGAATGGCCGCAGGGCGGGCACTCGATCTATATCCGCGACCCGTCGGGCAATTCGATCGAGTTCGCCGAGCCAAGGATCTGGGGTTTCTGATGCACTCGCTCAACGGAAAAAAGATCGTCGTCGCCAGCCACAATGAAGGCAAGCTGCGCGAATTCGCCGACCTGATGGCGCCGTTCGGATTCGAGGCGAAATCGGCCAAGGAATACGGCCTGCCCGAACCCGACGAGACCGGCACCACCTTCGAGGAGAACGCCTATATCAAGGCATATGCCGCCGCCAAGGCGACCGGACTGCCGGCGCTGTCGGACGATTCCGGGCTCTGCGTCGACGCGCTCGACGGCGCGCCCGGTGTCTATACCGCCAACTGGGCCGAGACGCCGGACGGCAGCAGGGATTTCGGCATGGCCATGCAGCGCACCGAGGTGGCGCTGCAGGAGGTTGGCGCTACGGAGCCCGCGCAGCGCACCGGCCGCTTCGTCGCCGTCATCTGCCTGGCATTTCCCGACGGCGAGGCCGAATATTATCGCGGCGAGGCCGAAGGCAGGCTGGTGTGGCCGCCGCGCGGCACGCTCGGCTTCGGCTATGATCCGGTGTTCCTGCCCAACGGTTTCGACAAGACTTTTGGCGAGATGAGCGCGCAAGAAAAGCATGGCTGGAGGCCCGGCCAGGCGACGGCGCTTTCGCACCGCGCCCGCGCCTTTCAGAAATTCGCCGAAGTGCGATTGAATTTGGCCAGATTGGATTTGGCGCGATCAGGATCCGCATGAGCGCAGTGCCCCTACCGCTCGACCGCAGCCCCGGCTTCGGCGTCTATATCCACTGGCCGTTCTGCGCGGCCAAGTGCCCTTATTGCGACTTCAACAGCCATGTCCGCCACCAGCCGGTCGACCAGGAGCGTTTTGCCCGCGCCTTCGAGACGGAGCTCGCAACCATGCGGGCCCGCACCGGGCCACGCGAGGTGACCAGCATCTTTCTCGGCGGCGGCACGCCGTCGTTGATGAAGCCGGAAACGGTGGCCGCCGTCCTGAAGGCCGTGGCGAGGAACTGGACGGTGCCGGCCGGCATCGAAGTGACGCTGGAAGCCAACCCGTCCTCAGTCGAGGCCGAGCGTTTCCGCGGCTATCGCGCCGCCGGCGTCAACCGCGTCTCGCTCGGCGTGCAGGCGCTCAACGACAAGGATCTGCGCTTCCTCGGCCGCCTGCACAATGTCGAGGAGGCGCTGCACGCCATTGGCCTCGCGCGCGACATTTTCCCCCGCCTCTCCTTCGACCTGATCTATGCGCGACCCGGCCAGACGCCGGAGGCATGGGGCGTGGAGCTGGAGCAGGCGATTGGCTATGCCGTCGACCACCTGTCGCTCTATCAGCTGACCATCGAGGAGGGCACGCCCTTCCACGCGCTTTACGCTGCGCGCAAATTCACGCTGCCCGACAACGATCATGCCGCCGACCTCTACGCGCTGACGCAGGAGGTGACGGCGGCGCAAGGCCTGCCGGCCTATGAGATTTCCAACCACGCGCGGCCGGGCGCCGAGAGCCGGCACAACCTCACCTATTGGCGCTATGGCGAATATGTCGGCGTCGGCCCCGGCGCGCATGGCCGCTTCGTCGAGAACGGCCGCCGCACGGTGACCATCGCGGAAAGAATGCCGGAGACCTGGGCCAATCTGGTCGAGGCCAAAGGCCACGGCGTCACCGGCGGCGAGATCCTGACGCGTTCCGAGGAGGCGGACGAGTTCCTGCTGATGGGACTGCGGCTGGCCGAAGGCATCGACCTGCAGCGCTACGAGGCGCTCTCGGGTCGCGGCCTTTCAAGCGCGCGGCTCTCGGTGCTGCAGGAAGAAGGCCTGGTGGCGCCTGTCGGCAACGCCCGCCTGCGCGCCACGACGGCGGGGATGATCGTGCTGGATGCGGTGGTGGCGGATTTGGCCAGGTAACCTGGCGCCTTCGTCATTCTCGGGCTTGACCCGAGAATCCATTCCGTGACCTTTATCGCAGCGCGCAACGGTGCAGAATTCTGAACCCGCTGCAACGCCTCGATGTAACGGAATGGATTCCAGGGTCTGCGCGCGTCGCTTCGCTCCTTGCTTCGCCCTGGAATGACGAAGTGGGGCCGCTCGCGGCCAATGACGATGGACGCGACGCCTTAAGCGTCGTGCTTCTGGCGGTGCTTGCCGCGGTGCTTCTCGCCATGCGCCTCGCCGTGACGGACAGGCTTCTGGTCAGCCTTGTCGCGGCGCGCGCCGGACTCGGCGGCGATGGGATGTGGAGGGATGCCCTCGCGGGCGGTCTTGCTTTCAAGTCGGCTGATAAAAATATCGAAGCGATTGGGCATCGTTCGGTCCTGCCTCCTCCCGGGGAATCAGGGGTTAAATTCGCCGATGTGGGTTTCGTTCCGCACTGTGGCAAAGGCAAGGCGATTTCGTTGCCTCGACCTCACGTTTTGCAACGGGGCGTCAGCCATGCGAAACAGACTTGGTTCTCACGCAATTCCGGACGGAAAACCGCGACGCACTTTTCCTGGAATTGCTCGGAATGAGGGGCATTCGGTGACCGGCGACAAACGCAGCTATCTGATCGGACAAAGCGAGATCGCGGCGCGGCCGCTTCAGCCGGCGCTCTATCTGGTGGCGACGCCGATCGGCAATCTGGCCGACATTACGCTGCGCGCGTTGGAGACGCTGGCCGCTGCCGATATCGTCGCCTGCGAGGACACGCGCGTTTCGCGCGTGCTGCTCGAGCGCTACGGCATCCGCCGCCGCACCACCGCCTATCACGAGCACAACGCGGGCGAGGCAGGGCCGAAGCTGATCGAGGCGCTGGCCGCCGGGCAGAGCGTGGCGCTGATCTCCGACGCCGGCACGCCTTTGGTTTCCGATCCCGGCTACCGGCTGGTCGGCGAGGCGCTGGACCACGGCATCCGCGTCGTGCCGATCCCTGGACCCTCGGCTCCGCTTGCGGCGCTGACCGCTTCCGGCCTTCCTTCCGATGCTTTCCTGTTCGCCGGATTTCTGCCCGTGAAGACCGGGCAGCGGCTGACCAAGCTGGAGACGTTCAAGCAGGTGCCGGCGACACTGATTTTCTTCGAATCGCCGCGCCGTCTGGCAGAGACGCTCGGCGCCATGGTCGAGGCGCTGGGCGGCGCGCGGAAAGCCGCCATCGGGCGCGAGCTGACCAAGGCCTTCGAGGAGATGCGCACCGGAACGCTTGCCGAGCTGGCCGACCATTACGGGGCGGCCGACACGCCGAAGGGCGAGGTCGTTATTTGTGTCGGTCCGCCCGAAGCGGCGGAGGACCAGCCGGCCGACATCGACCGCCTCCTGCTCTCGCTTGCGGCCGAAATGCCGGCATCGAAGGCGGCGGCGGAAGCCGCGAAGATGACCGGCGGCCAGAAGCAGGCGCTTTACCGCCGGCTGATCGAGCTCAAGGACAGGCCATGATCCCGAAAAGTGGAGGCCGGTTTTTGCATTCGCTGACCTCCGGGTCGGACAAGATCATGGTCAAAAAGAAAGGAACCGGGGATGGCTGAACGCACGGTCGGCCATCGCCGAAAGGCCTATCGGCGCGGCCACCGCGGCGAGTGGCTGGCGGCGCTGGCGCTGATGCTGAAGGGCTATCGCATCCTTGCCCGCCGCCACCGCACCAGGCTCGGCGAGATCGACCTCATCGCCCGGCGCGGCGACCTCGTGCTGTTCGTCGAGGTCAAGGCGCGCCGCACGCTGATCGAGGCGATGGAAGCGATCGGCCGCGAATCGGAGCGCCGGATCGAGGGCGCCGCGGATTTGTGGCTGTCGCGCCAGCCGGATTACGGCCGGCTGTCGATGCGTTTCGACATGGTGGCGGTGCTGCCCTGGCGCTGGCCGGTGCATGTCGAGAATGCGTTTTATGGGAGGAATTGAGGACTGCTCAACGGAGATAGGCTGGGCGGGACAGCACCCCCCTCTGTCCTGCCGGACATCTCCCCCGCAAGGGGGGAGATTGGCAGCTTGGGCGCCGTGCCCTTCTTCGGTTCCGCAATTGGCGAAAGCCGCGGTGACGTCTGATCTCCCCCCTTGCGGGGGAGATGGCCGGCAGGCCAGAGGGGGGTTGGCGGGAACTCGACAAAGCAGAGCGGGCGAAGCCCGTCTCACCCCCAGACCATCAACGCCGCCAACCCGAGCCCGCCCACCGCAAGCCGCCACCAGCCGAACAGCGCGTAGCCGTTGCGCGAGACGTAATCGAGCAGGAAGCGCACCACGATGAGCGCGGTGACGAAGGCAGCGATGAAGCCGACGGCGATGATCGGCAAATCGGCCGAGGTCAGCACGTTGCGGTTCTTGAAGAGATCGAAGGCGAAAGCGCCGACCATGGTCGGCATGGCGAGGAAAAAGGAGAATTCGGCCGCCGCGCGCTTGTCGACGCCCATCAGCAGCGCGCCGACGATGGTCGAGCCGGAGCGCGAGGTGCCGGGGATCAGCGACAGGCACTGGAACAGGCCGATCTTGAGATAGACGCTCAACGGGAAGTCCTCGACATCGTGGTGGACCGGCTTGAGGTTGATGCGGTCGACGATGAGCAGCACCACGCCGCCGATGATCAGCATGATGCAGATCAGCCGGGGCGATTCGAACAATATGGTCTTGATGAAATCATGCGCCAGCGCGCCGATCACGGCAGCCGGCAGGAAGGCGATCAGGATGCCGACGACGAAATGCCGGGTCTGCGGATCGCTGGGCAGCTTGATCAGCATCTGCCACAGCTTGCTGAAATAGACGCTGAGGATCGCCAGGATCGCGCCGAGCTGGATCAGGATCTCGAAGGCCTTGCCGGTGGAGTGGAAGCCGAGGAAATGCCCGGCAAGCAGGATGTGGCCGGTCGAGGACACCGGGATGAACTCGGTCAGGCCCTCCAGCAGCCCAAGCAGCAGCGCTTCGACGATGGTCTGGCTTTCCATGGCAACCTCTTGGTTCGAATGGCGGCTAGAGCATGATGCCGAAAAGTGTGAAGCGGTTTTCGGACGACATCATGCTCCGAGGGGGAGGAAGGTTTGCTTGTCATGGGGCGGAAGTCCCCCTATAGGTCGCAACACCATGACAGTCCCTGGAATCGGGCGGCCAAGACTTATCGGCGCTGACACCGATTCGCCAGTGCGCCTTTTCATCGCGGAACCATGCTGACGCTTTTCCACCATCCCATGTTTGCCACCTGCCGCTTCGTGCGCCTCGCTTTCGGCGAGTATGGCGAGGAGTTGGCGCTGATCGAGGAAAAGCCGTGGACGCGGCGCAAGGAGTTCCTGGCGCTGAACCCGGCCGGCACGCTGCCGATCCTGCTCGCCGAAGGCGACGTGCCGATCGTCGGCGCCATGGTGATCGCCGAATATCTCGACGAGACGCGCGGTGTGCTCAAGCGCGACAGGCGGCTGTTCGCTGAGGACCCGATGCAGCGCGCCGAAATCCGCCGGCTGACCGACTGGTATCTGGCTAAGGCCGAAAGCGAAGTGACCCGCCACCTGGTGCGCGAGCGCGTGCTGAAGCCGGTCATGCCGGAAACCGCCGGCGGCGGCTCGCCGGACTCGGCCGCCATCCGCGCCGCGCGCGCCAACATCCGCCAGCACATGAAATACACCAATTGGCTGGCCGGCACGCGCCATTGGCTGGCCGGCAACAAGGTAACCTACGCCGATCTCGCGGCGGCGGCGACGCTTTCGGTGCTCGATTATCTCGGCGAGATCGACTGGCGCGAACATGGCGCCGCGCGCGAATGGTACACGCGGGTGAAATCGCGGCCGTCGTTCCGGCCGCTGCTTTCAGACCGGGTGCGCGGCCTGTCGCCGGTATCGCATTATGCGGACCTCGACTTCTGAAACCTTACGCGCGCTGATCGAGGCGGAGGCGCGCCGCGCCGGCTTCGAGGCTGTCGCGGTGACCCGGCCGGACGCGATCCCGCTGGCGCCGGCAAGGCTCGCCGAATTCGTATCCGACGGTTTCCACGGCTCGATGAAGTGGATCGCCGACACTGTTCAGCGCCGCGCCGAACCCTCGACGCTGTGGCCGGAGGTGCGCTCGATCATCGTTCTCGCCATGAATTACGGCCCGGACCGCGACCCGCGCGATGTCCTCGAAAAGCGCGACCGCGGCGCGATCTCGGTCTATGCGCAGAACCGCGACTATCACGACGTGATGAAGGGCCGGCTGAAGGAGATCGCCGGCAAGATCGTGGCGAAGGCAGGCGGCGACGTGAAGGTGTTTGTCGATACGGCACCCGTGATGGAAAAGCCTCTTGCCGAAGCGGCGGGGCTCGGCTGGCAGGGCAAGCACACCAACCTGGTTAGCCGCGCGCATGGCTCGTGGCTGTTCCTCGGCACGATCTTCACCACGGCCGAGCTGGAGCCGGATAAGCCTGAGATCGACCATTGCGGCTCCTGCCGCGCCTGTCTCGACGCTTGCCCGACGAATGCTTTCCCGGCGCCTTACCGGCTCGATGCGCGGCGCTGCATCTCCTATCTCACCATCGAGAACAAGGGGCCGATCCCGCGCGAATTCCGCGAGGCGATCGGCAACCGCATCTATGGCTGCGACGATTGCCTGGCCGCCTGCCCCTGGAACAAGTTCGCCAGCGCGGCTTCGGAGGCGAAGCTTGCCGCGCGCGCCGATCTTCGCGAGCCGCCGCTCTCGGAGCTGCTCGCGCTCGACGATGCAGGATTTCGCTCATTCTTCTCGGGCTCGCCGGTCAAGCGCATCGGCCGCGACCGCTTTGTCCGCAACGTGCTGATTGCCGCCGGCAATTCGGACGACGCCTCGCTAACGCCTATTGTGCATCACCTGCTCGACGACGCCTCGCCGCTGGTGCGGGGTGCGGCAATCTGGGCCCTGTCGCGACTGCTCTCCGACCGCGAATTTGGCGATCTTGCCGCCACAGCTGCGAAAGCCGAGACGGATGCGACGGTCCGGGAGGAATGGCTGGCCGCGCCGGCACATCCGGCGAAGGCCGATTGAAGGGGGTTCATCGATGGGCGAAAGACGGTTCCTCATCTTCGGCGCCGGCTATTCCGGCAAGGCTTTCGCGCGGGCCAATGACCGGCGCGCTCCGGTCTGCGGCACGACGCGGGCGCAGGAAAAGTTCGAGGTGCTGCGATCGGCCGGGATCGAGCCGCTACAATTCGATGGCGCGCTCTCGCCCGAGGTCAGCGATGCGCTCGCAAGGACCACGCATCTCATCGTCTCGATCGCTCCCGACGAGGCCGGCGACCCGGTGCTCAACGCCGCCAGCGAGACGATCCGGGCAAAGATGCTGGCGCTGGAATGGATCGGCTATCTCTCGACCGTCGGCGTCTATGGCGACCATGGCGGCGCCTGGGTGGACGAGACCAGCGACTGCCGGCCGGTGTCGAAGCGCTCGATGATGCGGGTGGCGGCCGAACAGGAATGGCTGAAGCTTGGCCGCGAGATCGGCAAGCCGGTGGCGATCCTGCGGCTTTCCGGGATCTATGGACCCGGCCGCAACGCGCTGGCCAATCTCGAGGACGGCACCGCAAGGCGGCTGGTCAAGCCGGGACAGGTGTTCAACCGCATTCACTGCGACGACATCGCCGGGGCGCTCTGGCTTCTGGCGGAAAACAATCTCGGCGGCATCTTCAACGTCACCGATGACGAGCCGGCGCCGCCGCAGGACGTCGTGGCTTACGCCGCCGGGCTGATGGGGATCGAGCCGCCGCCCGAAATTCCTTTCGAGACCGCCCAACTTTCGCCCATGGCGCGGTCTTTCTATGGCGAGAACAAGCGCGTCGCGAATCAGGCGATCAAGGCGGCCGGCTACCGCTTCCGGTTTCCCAACTACCGGGTGGCGCTGGAGCGGATGTGGGCCGAGGGCAACTGGCGGGACGGAGCGCCGCGCAGCCCGATGCGAGGATGATGCCGGTGAAGGACGATCATCTTCTACTGCTTTGATCGCTGTGGGACGCGCGGCGTGGTATGATTCGTTCCTGATCAGATCGCTTGACGCGCGGCAAAGGGATAGACTGGAGAGGGACCCAGCCTGATGAATTTGCGATCGCTGCCTGACCGCAAGCCGTTCCTGACCGCCGCGCTGGCGCTGGTGGCGCTCGCCGCGCTGGCGGCTGTCGCTATTTCGGCCGAACCTCGTGCCAAGGAGTTGTTCGGCGCCCGAAAACTGCCGGCCGTGGCGCCCGCGCAATCCTTCGGTTTCTATTCGAAAGGCTGCTTCACCGGTGGCGTTGCGCTGCCGATGGACGGCCCGACCTGGGAAGTGATGCGCCCGTCGCGCAACCGGCGCTGGGGTCATCCGGCAATGATCGCGCTGATCGAGAAGCTCGCGCGCGATGCCCACGCCGATGGCTGGCCAGGGCTTCTGGTCGGCGATGTCTCGCAGCCGCGCGGCGGACCGATGATGACCGGCCATGCCTCGCACCAGATCGGGCTCGACGCCGATATCTGGCTGACGCCGATGCCGAAGCGACCGCTGACCATCGCGCAGCGCGAGACCATGAGCGCGACGCTGATGGTCGACGAAAAAACGCATCTGGTGAAGGACGCGCTGTGGACGCCGGCGCATACGCGGCTTTTGAAGCGCGCGGCGAGCTATCCTGAGGTCGAGCGCATCCTGGTCAATCCCGGCATCAAGAAGAAGCTCTGCGACACCGTCACCGGCGACCGCTCCTGGCTGCGCAAGATCCGGCCGTTCTGGGGCCACGACTATCATTTCCATATGCGCATCGGCTGTCAGCCGGGCTCGCCCTTCTGCAAGGGGCAAGAGACGACGCCGGACGACGATGGCTGCGGCAAGCCGCTCGCCTGGTGGTTCACCCAGGAGCCGTGGCGGCCGAACAAGAATCCGGATGCGCCCAAGGCGCGCGACCTGATGACGATGGCCAACCTGCCCAAGCAATGCCAGGACGTGGTCAATGCCCCGGACGCGCCCTCGCTGGAGGCCGTGACCTATCATGGCGGCGGCGATGCCGCGGTGGCCGTGGCCGAACCGCAGCCGACCGAGCCGGCGGAAACGATCGCCAGCGGCAACGCCGCGATCCCGGCGGCGGCAAGCGCTTTCGCGCCGACACCAAAGATCGGCATCCCGCTGCCAAGGCCAAGGCCCGGGAACTAGTGCGTTTCACCGTTTCACGAAGCGGCGAAACGCCCTATCTCTTCGCTTTGACGCAATTCCGGATGGAAAGCTACGGCGCGGGCGCCGAGCCCAACCGCTCTCACTTTTCCTGGAATTGCTCTAAGGCGCAAGCGGGCTTCCCCTTTGCAGGGTCATGCGCTAGTCAATCGATTGAAACGGCGCAGCGGCGCCGCAACGAGGACGATCAAGAGCATGGCAGGCGAAGACGAGAAGGGACTGCGGTTTCCGGTCCTGATCGGCGATATTGGCGGCACCAATGCGCGCTTCTCGATCGTGCTCGACGCCAATTCGGAAGCCACCGAGCCGCAGATCGTCCAGACCGCGAATTTCAAGACCATCGACGAGGCGATCCAGGCGGCGGTGCTTGACCGCTCGTCCATCCAGCCGAACTCGGCGGTGCTGGCGGTCGCCGGGCCGGTTGACGGCGACGAGATCCCGCTCACCAACTGCCCCTGGGTCGTGAGGCCTCGGCAGATGCTTGCCAATCTGGGTCTGGGCGAGGTCGTCGTGCTCAACGATTTCGAGGCGCAGGCGCTGGCCGTGGTGGCGCTCGGCGAAGAGCATATGGAAAAGATCGGCGGCGGCACGCCGGAACCCAATGCGAGCCGGGTCGTGCTCGGTCCCGGAACGGGACTCGGCGTCGCCGGGCTGATCTATGCGCTCGACCATTGGATACCGGTGCCGGGCGAGGGCGGGCATATGGACATCGGCCCGCGCACGCCGCGCGACTTCGAAGTGTTCCCGCATATCGACAAGCTTGAGGGCCGCATATCCGGCGAGCAGATCCTGTGCGGACGTGGGCTCGTCAACGTCTACCGCGCCGTGGCCAGCACGGACGGCAGGCCGACGCCCTTGACCACGCCGGCCGAGGTCACGGCGGCGGCGCTTTCGAAGTCCGATCCGGTGGCCGAGGAGGCGCTGGCGCTGTTCGTCACCTGCCTCGGCCGCACCGCGGGCGACCTGGCGCTGGTGTTCATGGGCCGCGGCGGTGTGTTCCTGACCGGCGGCATCGCGCAAAAGATCGTGCCGGCGCTCAAAGCGGGCAATTTCCGCGCCGCCTTCGAGGACAAGGCGCCGCACCGCGCGCTGATGCGCGAAATGCCGGTCTACGTCATCACCCATCCGCTGGCGGCGCTGCTCGGGCTTGCCGCCTATGCCAGGACGCCTTCGCTGTTCGGCGTGCGGACGGCGGGGCGGCACTGGCGGGCGTGATCGCTCCGGCGCTCGGGACGGCGCGACGAAGTTTCGCCATAGGCAAGCCGTAGCCGGGGCGCTAAGAGGGTGCGAAAAAGGCGTCCTGACGTTTACGAGAACCCACGAAGCGCTTCGATTTGACACTTCAAAATCCAAACAAGGCAAAAAGCCGGCCCGCCGAGGTCACGGCGGTGCTGCGCCGTATCGTCGCTGAAAACGGCTATGACCATCGCTGGTCCTATGCGGTCGTCATCGTCTGCTCGCTGTTGGTTTCGGGCGCGACCGCCTTCTCGGCCTGGGTCATGGCGCCGATGGTCAATCAAATCTTCTACGAACGGAGCAGCGGCGCCGTCTGGTGGATCTGCGCCGGCTTCATGGGCGCCTTCCTCGTGCGCGGCTTTGCCGGTTACGGCCAGGCGGTGATGTTAGCCACGATCGGCAACAATCTCGTCGCCCGGTACCAGAAACGCTGTTTCGACCAACTGATGAAGCTCGGCGTCAATTTCTTCAACGATACGCGTTCCGGGCGCCTGGCGGCGCAGCTGGACGAGAATGTCGGCGGCATTCGCGACCTGCTGTCGCTGACCTTGATTTCGATCACCCGCGACGCGGTGACGCTGATCGGCCTAGTCTGCCTGATGGTCTACCAGGATCCGGTGTTGTCGCTGAGCTCGCTGCTGATCGGACCGCCGCTGATCTGGGCCGTCGTCTACATCACCCGCCGGGTGCGCAAGATCAACCGCGAATCCGTGCTGATCAACTCGCGGCTGAGCGGCTCGGTGCAGGAGGCAGTTCAAGGCATCGCCATCGTCAAGGCCTTCACCATGGAGGACGAGCTGGCCCGCCGCATCGGCATCATGGCCGATACGGCCGAGCAGCGCAGCAACAAGATCGCCCGCGTCTCCGAGCGGCTGTCGCCGATTTCCGACATGCTGGCCGGTCTCGCCGTTACCGCCGTCATCGCCTATTCCGGCTTTCGGGCATTGTATCTCGGCCAACCGCCGGGCGCGGTGTTTTCCTTCATCACCGCGCTGATTCTTGCCTATGATCCGGCGCGGCGCCTGGCGCGCATGCAGGTCACGATGGAACGCGCGCTGGTCAATGCGCGCATGATCTACGAGCTGCTCGACCTCGAGCCGAAGCAGGGCGACGCGCCCGACGCGGTTGAGGCGAAGATCACCACCGGCGAGGTGCGCTTCAACAATGTGACGTTCGGCTACAGCGCCGACATGCCGGTGCTGCGAAACCTGAGCTTCACCGCTGCCGCCGGCAAGGTGACGGCGATCGTCGGCGCCTCGGGCGCCGGCAAGTCGACGCTGGTGGCGCTGCTGCAGCGCTTCTACGACGTCGACCAGGGCTCGATCGAAGTCGACGGCCAGGACATCTCGAAGGTGACGAAGCGGTCGTTGCGCCAATCGATCGCCTATGTCTCGCAGGCGCCCTATCTATTCGAAGGCACGATCCGCGACAACATCCGCTACGGCCGGCTGTCGGCCACCGACGCCGAGATCGAGCAGGCGGCGAAGCAGGCGGCCGCCGACGATTTCATCCGCCAGCAGCCGCAAGGCTACGACACGCCGGTCGGCGAGAACGGCGTGACGCTGTCGGGCGGCCAGCGCCAGCGCGTCTCGATCGCGCGCGCCATCGTGCGCCAGGCGCCCATCCTTCTGCTCGACGAAGCGACCTCGGCGCTCGACAACGAGGCGGAAGCGCGCGTGCAGGAAGCGCTGACCCATGTCATGGAAGGGCGCACCACCATCGTGATCGCGCACCGGCTGTCGACAGTGGTCAATGCCGACCGCATCATCGTGCTGGAGGAGGGGCGGCTGGTCGAGGAAGGCACGCATGCGACGCTGATGGCCGACCCGCACAGCATCTATGCCCGCTTCCACCGGATACAGGGCAAGAAGGGGCTGGGGCTTGTCGACGACGTCAAGGCAAGCCAGACTTCGGCCCAAACTCCCGCATCGCGCAGCCGCGCCAAGAAGACCGTCAGGAGAAGCGCATGAGTGAAGCCGGCGATATGGGCCTGGTGGTGGTGGGCGCCGCCGGCCGCATGGGCCAGACGCTGATCCGCGCCATCCACACAATGCCCGGCGCGCGCGTCGCCGCGGCGGTCGAGCGGCCGGACTCGGCCCATCTAGGCAAGGACGCGGGCGAGCTCGCCGGCATCGGCATCATCAACGTGCCGATCGTCGACGACCCGCTGCCGGCATTCGCCAAGGCCGACGGCGTGCTCGATTTCACGGCGCCCGCGGCAAGCGTCGAATTCGCCGGCTATGCCGCGCAGGCGCGCATCGTCCATGTCATCGGCACCACCGGCTGCTCGGCCGACGATAACGCGAAAATCGCCGCCGCCGCGCGCCATGCCACGATCGTCAAATCGGGCAATATGAGCCTCGGCGTCAATCTGCTGGCGGTGCTGGTCGAGCAGGCCGCAAAGGCGCTCGACCCGGAGGATTTCGACATCGAGATCCTGGAGATGCACCATCGCCACAAGGTCGACGCGCCGTCCGGCACGGCGCTGCTGCTCGGCGAGGCGGCGGCGAAAGGGCGCGGCATCGATCTCGCCGACAACAGCGTGCGGGTGCGCGACGGCCATACCGGCGTGCGCAAGGCCGGCTCCATCGGCTTCGCAACACTGCGCGGCGGCTCCGTCGTCGGCGACCACAGCGTGATCTTGGTCGGCACCGGCGAGCGCATCACGCTTTCCCACCATGCCGAGGACCGGGCGATCTTCGCACGCGGCGCGGTGAAAGCCGCGCTTTGGGCCCGCGCGAAGAAGCCGGGGCTTTATTCCATGCGGGACGTGCTCGGCCTGAGCTGATCCCTATCCAAACCATTCCATAGGAGCAAACATGTCGGGAACTCTCGTGCTCGTGCGCCACGGCCAGAGCGAATGGAACCTGAAGAACCTGTTCACCGGCTGGCGCGACGTCGGGTTGACCGACCAAGGCACAGCAGAGGCGCTTGCCGCCGGCGAGAAGCTCAAGGCGCGCAGCCTGAAATTCGACATCGCCTACACGTCTGCCTTGAAGCGGGCGCAGGTGACCTGCCAGCACATCCTCGACATCGTCGGCCAGAGCGACCTGAAGACGATCCGCGACCAGGCGCTCAACGAGCGCGACTATGGCGACCTCTCCGGCCTCAACAAGGACGACGCGCGCAAGAAATGGGGCGAGGAGCAGGTGCATATCTGGCGCCGCTCCTACGACATCGCGCCGCCCGGCGGCGAAAGCCTGAAGGATACCGGCGCACGCGTGTGGCCCTATTACCTGCACGAGGTGCAGCCGCATGTGCTGCGCGGCGAGACGGTGCTGGTCGCCGCGCACGGCAATTCGCTGCGCGCGCTGATCATGGCGCTGGACGGCAAGAGCGGTGAGGAGATCGTCAAGCTCGAGCTCGGCACCGGCGTGCCGGTGATCTATAAGCTCAACGCCGATTCCACCGTGGCCAAGAAGGACGTGCTGGAGGGGTGAGCTTCCTTTTCAGTCTTTTAGCGATAGCGTGCACGGCAGCCTGGCGCATGCATTGGCCAATGTAGCGCTGGTCGACCCCCACTCCGTCTCGGCTTCGCCGAGCCACCTCTCCCCCGATCGACGGGGTAGAGGAATGCGCCAAGCTTTTTGCCGTCAACGCTCGTCCAGCGACCCTCCCTTCCTTTCCCTCCGGAGGGGGGAAAGGTGGCGCTGCGAAGCAGCGACGGATTGGGGGAACCACGTGGCAATCAAGCCGCGGCCTGATCAGTCACGCCAATCACAGAACGATGTGTGCATGGCGTAGCCCGTTCACAGGGAGAAATGCCCGGCAGGCGGATGAGGAGCAGCGCCAATGCCGACGAAAAAAGCGCGTTGACACACATCGTTTGCCCGCTTACTAGAGCGCCCACCAGCCCAGATGGCGGAATTGGTAGACGCGCACGGTTCAGGTCCGTGTTCCGCAAGGAGTGGAGGTTCGAGTCCTCTTCTGGGCACCAAATTCCCGTTTCAGACGATCTGACGCGATGAGCAAAAAAGCCCGGACTTTCCGGGCTTTTTTGTGTCCTGCAACTCGTCTCGCGTTGAACCGTTCCTATCTTGCCGGTTAACCCGAGGTTCCGTGATGCCCGCGCCGTTCAAGGAGTGGAAGGTTCTGCCGCATGGCAGGCTCTCTCCTGTCGGCGACGATATTCTGACGGTGACCGGCGACATACCGATGCCAATTGGCAACATGAAACGGCGCATGACCGTGGTGCGACTGCGCGACCGGCGGCTTGTCATCTTCAGCGCCATCGCGCTCGACGACGAACAGATGCGCGAGATCGAGGCCTTCGGCCAGCCGGCCTTCTTGATCGTCCCTAATGATCATCATCGGCTCGATGCAAAGCCATGGAAGGATCGCTATCCCACCCTTCAGGTGATTGCACCGGCTGGCGCGCTCAATAGCGTCGAGAAGGCGGTACATGTCGATGCGACGCGCGGCGACTTTGGGGATCCCGACGTCAAGCTCGTCACCGTCCCCGGAACCCGTGATCGCGAAGCGGCGTTGCAAATTGACGGACCAAACGGCACGACGCTCGTTCTCAACGATATCGTAGGCAACATCCGCGGCGCATCCGGCTTTGCAGGCTGGGCATTGCGCATGATGGGATTTGCCGGTGATGAGCCGCATATACCCTGGCCGGTCAAGCTGACGATGGTCCGCGACAAGGCGGCACTCGCAGCGCAATTGAGACGATGGGCCGAACAGCCGGCGCTCAAGCGCATCCTTGTCTCGCATGGCTCAGTCATCACCGAGGATCCGCGCGGGACGCTGCGCAAGCTGGCGACGTCGCTCGGATAGATGAAGGCATAGCAGCCAACCCCCTTCCAGCCAGTCGCCCAACAAACCGCTTCAAACCAGCCGCCCCTGACGCTACGGTCCGCCCATGGCCCCTTCCGTCAGCCCGACCATCGCCGCGCGCCGCGACAGACGTTTCCCATTCTGACCGACGCGGATGCCGCCGGCGAGCATATCGGTCATAGGCGGCGCAATCCCGAATGTCAGCTCGCATCCAGACACGCGTCTTGCAATCGTGCGCTCCCGGTCGGCAGCATCAGCGCCATGGATATCAGTCTGAGTCGGCGGCTTTGTTCTGGCCGCTGCCAGAGTGCAATTTGGCACGTATAGCATTTAGCTCGGCTTGTCTCTTCTTGCGCCTGGCGTCCCTTGCCTTCTGCTCTGGAGTAGCGGTGCCATTTGCTATGGCCGCTTCATCGGCTGCTTTGCGCAGCTGCTTCTTAAAGCCCTTTCCGTTGCCCATTGCCGGTTGCAGAAAGGTCACCGCGCTCACAATCAAAATACTCAAAATCGTCAGTAGCACCTTTCTCATGTTCCACCTCCTTCGCCTGTTTTGTATCGCAAGGTTGGCGCAAGTGTCAGGGCCATCACCGAAAGCCGTAGCGGTCGTGGTTCTGCTCAGCTGCGATCCTTCGGCTGAGGTAACGCATTGACCCTCCGAGTCATGCCAACCTCCCCTTCCGGCCAGTCCTCCAACAAACCGCTTCAAACCCGCCGCGCCGGGCGCTACGGTCCGCCCCATGGCCCCTTCCGTCAGCCCGACCATCGCCGCGCGCCGCGACCAGATGTTTCCCGTGCTCACTGACGAGGACATCGGGCGCATGCGCCGGTTTGGCGAGGCACGCGCCTATGCCGCCGGCGACCACATCGTGACAGCCGGCGCGGTCTCGCCCGGGCTGATCCTTATCCTGTCGGGCAAGGTCGACATCACCCAGGCCGGCGGGCTTGGCCCGCGCGAGGCGATCATCAGCTACCGCGCCGGCAATTTCGTCGGCGAGCTGGCGCAGTTGTCGAACCGGCCGTCGCTGGTCAATGCCGAGGCGGTCGAGCCGGTCGAGGCGATCGTCATCCCCTCGCAGCGGCTGCGCGACCTGATGGTGCAGGAGGCCAATCTCGGCGAGCGCGTCATGCGGGCGCTGATCCTGCGCCGGGTCGGCCTGCTCGAAAGCGGCACCAGCGGGCCGGTCGTCATCGGCCCGCCCGGCAATGGCGACGTGCTACGGCTGCAGGGCTTTCTGCGGCGCAGCGGCCTTCCCCATCGCGCTCTAGATTCCGACACCGACCCTTGCGCCAAAACGCTGATCGAGCGTTTCCATGTCGACCCGCACCATCTGCCGATCGTGCTCTGCCCCAACGGCAAGCTGATGCACAATCCGGGCGAGACCGAGCTTGCCCGCTGCGTCGGCCTGCTGCGGCCGATCGATGCCGAAAAAATCTATGACGTGGCGATCGTCGGCGCCGGGCCGGCGGGGCTGGCGGCCGCGGTCTATGCCGCCTCGGAAGGGCTGTCGACCATCGTGCTCGATTGCCGCGCGTTCGGCGGTCAGGCAGGCGCCTCGGCCCGCATCGAAAACTATCTCGGCTTCCCGACCGGCATCACCGGCATGGCGCTGATGGCGCGCGCCTATAACCAGGCGCAGAAATTCGGCGTCGAGATGGTCATTCCCGACGAGGCGAAGCTGCTGGACGACGCTGGCGATGGGGCCCGCTACAGGCTGGCCATCGGCGACGGCGAGAGCGTGCGCTCACGCGCTGTGGTGATCGCCAGCGGCGCGCGCTACCGCCGTCTCGATATCGCCAACCTCGCGCAGTTCGAGGGCACTTCGGTGCATTACTGGGCCTCGCCGATCGAGGCCAGGCTTTGCCAGGACCAGGAAGTGGCGCTGGTCGGCGCCGGCAATTCGGCCGGCCAGGCGGCCGTCTATCTGGCGAGCCAAGTGCGCAAGGTGACGCTGCTGGCGCGCCGCGACAGCCTCGACGCCACCATGTCGCGCTATCTGGTCGAGCGTATCAAGGCACAGCCCAACATCGAGGTGCTGACCGAGACCGAGGTCGCAGCGCTGGAGGGCCATGACGGCAATCTCGAGCGGCTGCACTGGCGCAACCGGGCGACCGGCGAGGAGACGACGCGCGCCATCCGCCACCTCTTCCTGTTCATCGGCGCCGACCCGAACACCGACTGGCTGGCGAATTGCAACGTGGCGCTGGACGCCAAGGGCTTCGTGCGCACTGGACCGGACACGACACCGGGGCACGGGCTGATGGAGACCAGCCGCAGCGGCGTGTTCGCCATCGGCGACGTGCGCTGCGGCTCGACCAAGCGCGTCGCTGCCGCCGTCGGCGAAGGCGCCCAGGTGGTTGCGGCGCTGCATGCCTATCTGGCGCGGGACGGCGCCGCTAGACCGTGACGGCGGTTCGTTGAATCGCCATCACGGTCCAACTTTTGTTGGAGCATGATCTTTCTCCGAAAACCGGTTCCCACTTTTCGGGATCACGCTCTGGAACCAACAGGCCAAACCGGCCAGGAGACCATGATGGACGAATGCAGGCATACGAAGGACATCAAAAAGGTCACGCCGAGTGCGCTCGGCTGCGAGGAATGCCTGAAGAGCGGCTCCTGGTGGGTGCATCTGAGGCTCTGCCGGACCTGCGGCCATGTCGGCTGCTGCGACGACTCGCCCAACCGCCACGCGACGAAGCATTTCCATGCCACGCAGCATCCGATCATAGAGGGCTACGACCCACCGGAAGGCTGGGGCTGGTGCTTCGTCGACGAGGTGTTCATCGATCTCGGCGACGACACGACGCCGCAGAACGGCCCGATCCCGAAGTTTGTTTGACGGTGCAGGGCAAGCCGGCCGGGCGACGCCTTGTTCAGCGCACCGAACTCGTGACGGTCGGATCGACGGCATCGGGCACGGATTTGCGCTCATTGCCGGCGAAGATGCCGATGAGGAGAAGGCTGAGCACAACCGGCACAAACAGGATGGCGACGCGCGCCTGCACGTAAAAGATGGCACGCCATTCGTTTCGCTTTTCGGGGCTATCGTTCATCATGCTCGCTCTGTTGTGCCTCCCGGGGCCGGACATAGAGACGAAGCGTTAAACATCTCCTTCCGATTCGGTTAACGAGCGACGATCTGCTGCATCGCAAAGGGCAGCGCTGCCCCCCTCTCGTCCGCTGCGCGGTCAACTCTCACCACTTCGTCTACGCTATGCACATATCTTCTGTGACTGGCGTGACTGATCGACCTGAGGCTTGATTGCCACGTGGTTCCCCCAATCCGTCGCTGTCTCGCAGCGCCACCTTTCCCCCTCCGCAGGGAAAGGAAGCGAGCCTTGCTGGACGAGCGTTGACGGCAAAAGGCTTGGCGCCTTTCCTCTACCCCGTCGATCGGGGGAGAGGTGGCTCGGCGAAGCCGAGACGGAGTGGGGGTCGACCAGCGCTGCATAAGACAATGCATGCTCTAAGCTGCCATGCACGCTATCGCCAAAGGCCAGCCGCTTGGAAATGTGTGCATGCCGTAGCCCACTGCGTGGGGCGAGGAAGGCGCGCTGCCTCACGCATTGGCTTTTCCGCCGATTTCAGGCAAACCTCGTCGCCTGTAACCGACATGGAGAAGCATGATGTTCCGATGGGGTGTTCTGTCGACGGCAAAGATCGGCCGCGAGCAGCTTTTGCCGGCAATCGTGGAGTCGGAGAACGGCGTTCTGTCGGCAATCGCCAGCCGCGACCTATCGAAGGCCAAGGCGCTGGGCGAGCGTTTCGGCGCCCGTCATGCTTTCGGCTCCTATGAGGACCTGCTCGCCTCCGAGGAGGTCGACGGCGTCTACATTCCGCTGCCCACCTCCCAGCATGTCGAATGGACGGCAAAGGCGATCGAGGCCGGGAAGCATGTGCTGGTGGAAAAACCGCTGGCGCTCGACGCCAAGGACATCCCACCGCTGATCAAGCTGAGCGATGAGAAGAAGGTGCTGGTCTGCGAGGCCTTCATGGTCGTCTACCACCCGCAATGGATCAAGGTGCGCGACCTGATCGCAAGCGGCGCCATCGGCCGGCTGCGCCATGTGCAGGGCGCGTTTTCCTATTACAATATCGACCCCAAGAACATGCGCAACCAGCTCGATCTCGGCGGCGGCGCGCTGCCCGACATCGGCGTCTATCCGACCGTGTCGACGCGCTTTTCGACCGGCAAGGAGCCGCTGCGGGTGCAGGCGACGATCGAGCGCGACAAGACTTTCGGCACCGACATCTATTCCTCGATCCGAGCCGATTTCGGCGATTTCGAGCTGTCCTTCTACCTGTCGACGCAGATGGCGGCGCGGCAGGTGATGGTATTCCACGGCGAGAAGGGCTTCATCGAGGTCTTCGCCCCGTTCAATGCCGGGCTCTACGATCACCACCGCATCGAGCTGCACAACCAGAACCACAGCGAGGCGCAGGTGTTTCGCTTCCCGGGCACGCAGCAATACCGGCTGGAGTGCGAAGCCTTCGTGCGCGCCGCGCAAGGCGGCAAGGACCGCGTCTTCACGCTGGAGGAATCGGTGCTCAACCAGAAGGTCATCGACGCCATCTTCCGCGCCGGCGAGAAGGACGGCTGGGAGCCCGTCTGAGACGTCGCGATAAGTTTGCCGGCTGGTTCTGGGAGGGAAAATGGCTGACGCGGACGTGATCATTGTCGGCGCGGGGCTGGCCGGCCTCGTCGCCGCGACGGAGTTGGCGGAGGCCGGCAAGAAAATCATCATCGTCGACCAGGAGCCGGAACAGTCGCTGGGCGGCCAGGCCTTCTGGTCGTTCGGCGGGTTGTTCCTGGTCGATTCGCCGGAACAGCGGCGCATGCGCATCCGCGATTCCCACGACCTCGCGCTCGAGGACTGGATGGGCACCGCCGCCTTCGACCGTCCGGAGGATTTCTGGCCGCGCAAATGGGCGGAGGCCTATGTCGGCTTCGCCGCCGGCGAGAAGCGCTCCTGGCTGATCGAGCGGGGCATGAAATTCTTCCCCGTCGTCGGCTGGGCCGAGCGCGGCGGCGGCAATGCCGTCGGCCACGGCAATTCGGTGCCGCGCTTCCACATCACCTGGGGCACCGGGCCTGGCGTGCTCGAGCCTTTCGTGCTGCGCGTGGGCGAGGCGCAGAAGCGCGGGCTGGTCGAGTTCAGGTTCCGCCACCGGGTCACCGAGATTGTCCGCAGCGGCAACACGGTCAGCGGCGTACGTGGCGACATCTTGCAGCCAAGCACGGTTGAGCGCGGCCGCAAGAGTTCTCGTGACATGGCCGGCGATTTCGAGCTCCATGCGCAAGCGGTGATCGTCGCCTCCGGCGGCATCGGCGGCAATCACGAGCTGGTGCGCCAGAACTGGCCGCAACGCCTAGGCGCGCCGCCGAAGCGGATGATCACCGGCGTGCCGGATCATGTCGACGGCCGCATGCTGGCGATCACCGAGGCGGTCGGCGGCTCGATCATAAATCGCGACCGCATGTGGCACTATGTCGAGGGCATCAGGAATTGGGCGCCGATCTGGACCGAGCACGCGATCCGCATCCTGCCCGGCCCCTCCTCGCTTTGGCTCGACGCGCGCGGCAAAAGGCTGCCGGCGCCGCTCTATCCCGGCTTCGACACGCTGGGCACGCTCAGCCACATCATGAGCACCGGCTTCGATTATTCCTGGTTCATCCTGACCAAAAAGATCATCCAGAAGGAGTTCGCGCTGTCGGGCTCCGAGCAGAACCCGGACCTCACCGGCAAAAGCTGGCGGCAGGTGCTGAGCCGCGCGACATCAGGCATTCCCGGCCCGGTGAAAGCGTTCATGGAAAAGGGCGAGGATTTCATCGTCGAGGCCGATCTTTCCAGGCTGGTGGCGCGCATGAACGCGCTGGCCGGCGGCGAGCCGCTGCTGGACGGCGCCCAGGTCGAGCGCGAGATCCGCGCCCGCGACATGCAGCTCGACAATCCGTTCTCCAAGGACGCCCAGGTCACCGCGCTGCGCGGTGCGCGCTCCTATCTCGGCGACAGGCTGATCCGCACCGCCAAGCCGCACAAGATGCTCGATCCGGCGAACGGCCCGCTGATCGCGGTGCGCCTCAACATCCTGACCCGCAAGACGCTGGGCGGGCTGCAGACCGACCTCGATAGCCGCGTGCTCAATGCCGCCGGCCAGCCGGTGCCGGGGCTTTATGCGGTGGGCGAGGTCGCCGGCTTCGGCGGCGGCGGCGTGCATGGCTATGCGGCGCTGGAAGGCACGTTTCTCGGCGGCTGCATTTTTTCGGGGCGCAGCGCGGGGCGGGCGGCGGCGGCCACGATTGCGTGAACGGAGGGCGCGGATGGTCGCCGCCTCGGCGACAACGCTGTAGGCTTTTTCGGTCAACTCGACTGAAGTCCCAACCCCAATCATGACGGGAACAGCATGCGCATCATCGTCTATGGGATCGGCGCCATCGGCGGCGCCATCGCGGCCCAGCTGAGTTTTTCAGGCCACACGGTGCTCGGCATCGCCCGCGGCAGGCAGCTCGATACCATCCGCGCCTCGGGACTGTCGCTTTCCACCCCGCAAGGCACAAGGACCGCGCGCTTTCCCGCCCATGCCGACCCGTCGGAGATTTCCTTCGAGCCAGACGATGTCGTGCTGCTGACGATGAAAACGCCTGATACGCTCGGGGCGCTGCAACGGCTCAACGCCGCCGGTGTCACGGCGCAGCCGGTGTGCTGCTTCCAGAACGGCGTCGCCAACGAGGCGCTGGCCTTGCGTTTCTTCGCCAATGTCTATGGCGCGACGGTCATGCTGCCGGCCGATTACGACACGCCCGGTCAGGTCGCGGCCTATTTCGCGCCCAAGATCGGCGCCTTCGATATCGGCCGCTATCCTTCCGGAATCGACGACACAGTCGAGAAACTATGCGGGGTTCTGAGCGCCTCCGGTTTCATCGCCGACCCCAGGGACAATGTGATGAGCAGCAAGTACCGCAAGCTGCTCGCCAACCTTCGCAACATCATCGACGCGGCGCTGGGCGAGACGGAGCTGCAGCGGAAATGGTATGCCAAGGCGCGCGCCGAAGCCGAGGCGGTGCTCACCGCCGCCGGGATCGACTGGGACAAGACCGACGCCATGGCGCGCGAGGAATTGACCATAACCGCCATCCCCGGCCGAACGCGTGTCGGCTCCTCGACGCTGCAGAGCATCGTGCGCGGGACCGGCTCCCTCGAAACCGACTTCCTCAACGGCGAGATCGTGCTTCTCGGGCGGCTGCACGGCATGGCGACGCCCGTCAACTCAGCCCTATGCAAACTGTCGGTCGAGTTGGCCAGCGGCCGGATGCGGCCGCAATCGGCCGGCGACGACACGATCGTCTCCATGATCGGCGGAACCGGCTGATCGCCGCAGACGATCAAAAAGATAAGACCCGGCCCGGGAATTCTTTGGAGGCCATGGAACGTCTTCCTCACGCAGATCGCAAACAGGAGACGACCATGACCTACAATCTCATCCGCTACGGCGTGAAAGACGCAAGCATCGCCGAGAACCGGGCGCTGGTGGCAAAAGTGTTCGAGGCGCTGGATGAAACGCAGCCGCAAACCTTGCGCTATCTGGTGCTCGAACTGGAGAATGGCGGGTTCGTCCACATCGTCGGCTACGACAAGGATAGCTCGGCGCTGACCGAGCTCGACGCGTTCAAGGCCTTCGGCGCCGATCATGCCGCGCGACGTTCGACGCCGCTTGCCAGGTCGCCGGCGAAGATCGTCGGTGACTATCGTATGCTGGCCGGGGCAGATGAAGCCGTGCCGGCCTGACCAGGGCACGGCATGTAATCGGCGAGGCGAGAATGAGGACGATGAGCGCAGCGAAATTCGACCGCGCGGAACTCGAATCCATGCTTGTCGGGCTGCGCCCGAAGCTGCACCGCTATGCCGCCCGCATGGCCGGCTCGGCGATCGAGGGCGAGGACATCGTGCAGGAGGCGGTGGTGAAGGCGCTTGCTGCTCACGATGGCGGTGCCATGGTCGAGCGTCCGGAGCAGTGGCTGTTCCGCATCGCCCATAATGCGGCGCAGGATCATCTGCGCCGCCGCCTGCGGGAGCGCTCGCGCATGACCGAGGCCGACATGACCGAAATAGAAGATCTCTCCGCCGACGCCGGGGCGAGACTGGCGGCGGCGGCGAGCCTGCGCAGCTTCATGCGGCTCACGCTGGCGCAGCGCAGCGCCGTGATCCTGGTCGATGTGCTCGGCCTCAGCCTGCATGAAACCTGCGAGGTTACGGGCGCGACTTTAGCCGCCACCAAGGCGGCGCTGCATCGCGGCCGGGCGGAGCTGAAGGCACTGGCCTCGGCACCGGACGACGTGGCGGTGCCGAGGCTCGATCCCGAAGAAGAGCGCCGGCTGCGCCGCTACATCGACCTGTTCAACGCACGCGACTTCGACGGGGTCAGGACGCTGATCGCCGAGGACATCCAGGTCGACGTCCTCAATCGCGCCCGCCTCAACGGCAAGAAGGAAGCCTCGACCTATTTCGGCAATTACGACCGCCTCGGCGACTGGGCGCTGTCGCTCGGCTTCGTCGACGGCCAGCCGGCGATCCTGATCCGCAACCCGCAGGCGCACGATGCGGTGCGCGGCTTCATGCTGATCGACTGGCGCGGCGATGAGGTCGTGCGCATTCGCGATTTCCGGCACGTCCCTTATTGCCTCGTCGAGGCGGATATCTGCTTCCCTACCGATTGAGCTGCGACGCATCCGCGAGCTGATCGAGCCGCTGCCTGCGGAGATGATCCCGCAGAGCGCGCGCAGAACGATACGGCTTCGCGGGGGAGATCGGCGCTCCGTCACATCATCGTGAACGTCACGTGGCATGAATTGTCGATCGGAACGCCATCTCAAATCCGCCGCAAAGGCAAATCAACTGGCTCACCATCGTCAGCCAATTGTCTTTCGCCAATCACGGCATAGTGCGAGCCATCACGGGCTCGCGGGTCTTCCAATGTCTCTGAATGAAGCAAGCAAACCCGCCAAGAAAAACGCGCCCAAAGCCAAAGTCGTGACGGAATCGCCACCGCGCGATCAGATCCTGATCGGCCCCGATTTCATCCACAAGGGCGAGCCGCATGAGAGGCTCGACCGCTTCTTCGGCGATCTGGCGAGCCGCTTCGACGCAGCACCGGCGGTGATTTCCGGCGGCCGGCCCTGGTCATACCGCGAGCTGAACAGCCGCGCCAACCAGTTCGCGCATCTGCTGATCGAGCGCGGCGTGAAGCCGGGCGACAGGATAGGCCTTTTGCTGGATCGCTCCGCCGAAACCTATATCGCTATCCTTGCCGTGATGAAGGCAGGGGCGGCCTTCGTTCCTCTAGCCACCGCCTTCCCCGAAGATCGCATGGTGATGATCATCGAGGACGCCAATGTCACGATGGTGATCAGCGTCTCCGGTTACGCCGCGCGCGTGGCGCGCCTGCCGGTTCCGCATATCTCGATCGACTCGGCGGAATCCGAAATCGCCCTCAAGCCGGAAACTGCGCCCCTGCCGGAGGGCAGCCAGGACCAGACCTGTTACATTCTCTACACGTCCGGCACCACGGGCAAGCCGAAAGGCGTGGTCATCACGCATCAGAGCTTCTGCAACTTCATCCGGGTCGCCGCAGCATCCTACGGTTACCAGCCGGGCGATCGCGTGTACCAGGGCATGACCATCGCTTTCGACTTCTCCTCGGAGGAGATCTGGGTGCCCTTTGCCGCCGGCGCCACGGTCGTGCCGGCCCCCGGCCAGCAGCCCCTCGTTGGCGAGGAGCTGGCCAGCTTCCTGCGCGAGCATCATATTACCTGCATGGCCTGCAGTCCGACGCTTTTGTCGTCGATCGAGAGCGACGCGCCCAGCCTGCGCGCGATCCTGGTCGGCGGCGAAGCCTGCTCGCAAAAGCTCGTGGTGCGCTGGGCGAAGCCCGGCCGCCAGATCCTGAACACCTATGGCCCGACCGAGGCCACGGTCACCGCCACCATGGCCTTGCTGACGCCGGACGAGCCGGTGACGATCGGCAGGCCGCTGCCTACCTATTCGATAGCCATTCTCGACCCCGAAAAGCCGAAAGTGCTGACCGGCGACGCACTGGGCGAGGTCTGCATCGGCGGCATGGGCGTGGCGGTAGGCTACCTCAACCGGCCGGAGCTTACCGAACAGCGATTCATCAAGGATTTCATCGGCCTGCCGAACAACCCCAGCGGCCGCATCTACCGGACGGGCGATCTCGGCCGCATCAACGACAAGGGCGAGATCGAGTATCACGGCCGTATCGACACGCAGGTGAAGATCCGCGGCTACCGCATCGAGCTGGGCGAGATCGAGGCCGTGCTGCTGGAGCAGCCAGGCATCGCGCAGGCGGCGGTTACGACGTGGGAGATCGAGCCCGAGCGCACGGAACTGGTCGCCTACTATGCCCCCAGGAGCGGTGGCGACAGTGTGGATCGCACCATGCTAGTGCGGGAGCTCAAGCAGCGGCTGCCCGACTACATGGTCCCGGCCTATCTGGAGCAGCTGCCCGCGATCCCGATGACCGTCTCCAATAAGGTCGACCTGAGGAAGCTGCCAAAGCCGACCAGCGCGCGCGTCGCGGCCGGCCATGCGATGATCGACCCGCGCAACGAGGACGAGAGGTTCCTGGTCGACACGCTGCAGGATGTGCTGAAATTCGAGGACATCTCCATCGAAGACCACTTCTTCGACGACCTCGGCGCAAACTCGCTGTTGATGGCGAGGTTCTGCGCGCGTATCCGCTCCCGCAAGGCCTGGTCGACGACCTCGATGCGCGATATCTACCTGCATCCCACGGTCGCGAAGCTCGCCGATTACCTGCGTGCGCCGCAGATGGTCGCGGTTGCCGCGAGCGAGCCGATGCTGACGCATCGGGCTTCCGGCCTTGCCTATTGGAGCACGGGCTTTGGGCAGCTCATGTTCTACACGCTCTACAGCTATGCCTCGCTCTGGGCGATCAATGACGGACTCAACTGGGTCTATGACGCGCTGGACGACCCGGTGCAGCTCTATCTGCGCTGCGTTCTCTTGTCCGCCAGCGTATTCTTCGGGCTCAGCGGCTTTGCCATCATCGCCAAATGGCTGCTGGTCGGACGTTGGAAGGCCGAGACGTTCCCGATCTGGGGCTGGCGTTATTATCGCTTCTGGGTCGTCAAGACGCTGGTCCGCAGCGCGCCGGTGGTGCTATTCCGCGGCAGCCCGCTGTACAGCCTCTACCTGCGCCTGCTCGGCGCCCGGCTCGGCAACCGCACCGTTATCGAGTGCCGCTCCGTTCCGGTCTGCACCGACCTGATCAGGATCGGGGACAACTCGATCCTGCGCAAGGATTCCATGATCCTGGGCTTCCGCGCCCAGGCGGGCTACATCCACACCGGCCCGCTCGACATCGGCCACAACGCTTTCGTCGGCGTCGGCTCGACGCTGGACATCGACACCCGCATCGGCGATGGCGCCCAGCTGGGCCACGCTTCGTCGCTGCATCGCGGACAGGCGATCCCTGCCGGCGAGCGCTGGCACGGATCGCCGGCGATTCCGACCGAGGCGGACTATTGCACGGTTCCCAACGTGCCGCTGTCGCGAGCGCGCCGGATCATCTACGAGGCGATCCAGCTCTTCATCCTCTTCGCCATCGTCACGCCGTTCCCGCTTCTGTTCCACACCTACTGGGAAAATGTCGGTGACGACTATCAGGAGACCATCGGCATCGTGGCGATCGGCACTACGGTGACGCTGGCGGGCTTCATCATCGGCGGCGTATTGCTGGCGGCCATCGTGCCGCGGCTGTTCAACCTCATGCTGAAGCCCGGCCGAGACTATTCGCTCTACGGCTTTCACTACTGGCTGCAATCGATGCTGGAGCTGGTCAGCAACGTGCGACTGCTGAATGTGCTGTTCGGCGACAGCTCGGCCGTCGTCTACTATTTGCGCGCCATCGGCTGGCGGCTGAACAAGGTGAACCAGACCGGGTCGAATTTCGGCACCAACCAGCGGCATGAAAACCCGCAGCTCAGCGAGATCGGCTCGGAAACGATGGTCTCCGACGGCCTGTTCATGGTCAACATGCAGAAGTCCGCCAACTCCTTCCGTCTCGAGCATACGCGGGTCGGCGAGCGCAACTTCTTCGGCAACAACATCATCTATTCGCCGGATTCCCGCACCGGCGACAATTGCCTGCTCGGGACCAAGGTGCATGTACCGGTCGATGGTCCTGTGCGCGAGAATGTCGGGCTGCTGGGGTCGCCGCCCTTTGAAATCCCGCGCATGGTCAATCGCGACAAGGAGCTTCTCGGATTGATCTCCGACCAGGAGCGCCGCCGCCGGCTGCCGCTGAAGAACCTCCACAATCTGGTCACCGCGCTGCTGTTCTTGGCCGCGCAGTGGCTGATCCTGTTCCTGACGCTCGCCATCTGGGACAGGGCGCTCAACTACTACAACGAATGGGAGCAGACGGCGCTGTTCCTGGCGGTGGTGCTGACCACGGCGATCGGCATTCCGTTCTACATCTTCCTCGAACGGGTCAGCCTCGGTTTCCGCCGGCTGAAGCCCAGGATGGCCACGATCTACGACCCGGTCTTCTGGCGCCACGAACGCCATTGGAAACTGTCCGATTCGCCGATCATGGGCCTGTTCACCGGTACCCCGTTCAGGCCGCTGATCCTGCGTCTGGTGGGCGTGAAGGTCGGGCGGCGCGTCTATGACGGGGGAAGCATCATCACCGAGCGGTCGCTGGTGGAGATCGGCGACGACGCGACGCTCAACGAGGGCTGCGTCATCCAGGCACATTCGCTGGAGGAAGGCGCGTTCAAATCCGACTATATCCGCATCGGCAATGGCTGCACGCTCGCCTCTGCCGCCTTCATCCACTACGCCGTGGTGATGGGCGAGGGATCCGTGGCGGACCTCGATTGCTTCGTCATGAAGGGCGAAGTGCTGGAGCCCAACACCGTGTGGCGCGGCAACCCGGCCAAGCTCTATGGCGTGGTGACGCCGATCGACGCGCGCGCGATCGAGATCGGGCAGAAACAGTGACGCGTTCGGCCGAAGCGCGGACGGGCGACCGCCAGGTTGTCCTGCGGCCTGTCGGCGAGGACAACCGGGCGGCGATCCTGGCGCTCGAGCTGATGCCTGAGCAGCAAGGCTTCGTCGCCTCGAATGCCGACTCGCTGGAAGAGGCCGGGGAAGACGACGAGGCCCTCGCCCGCGCTGTCGTTGCGGCCGGGCGCGTCGTCGGATTCCTAATGTACAGCGCTCCAGACGACGATGACGAGGCGATCATCTACCGTTTCATGATCGACCGCCGCGAACAGGGCAAGGGCCTTGGCCGTGCCGCGGTTGCCCGGGCGCTGGAGGAGATCGCGCAGCTCGGCCACATACGCCGCGTCTCGATCTGTTATGAACCGGACAACGAGGCGGCGCGCCGGCTCTATGCCGGCTTCGGTTTCGTCGAGGCGGGACTGGACGAGGATGGCGAGATGATTGCCGTGCTCGAATTGGGCAGCAAGTGAGCTCACGGCCGGACGACGCGCAACCGGACATCGAAAGCGCCGTCGAGGAGGCGCTGGCCTACCTCACGCCGCCCGGCCTCGTCACCGGCTGCCGTCTTGTTCGTGCCGGCGACGAACAATACCTCCTGCCGGCGGAAGGCGCTTCCATCGCCACGCGCGAACAGAGGGCGCGCGCCGCCACTGGAGCGGGCCGTCGGGTCGCGCATGAATTGCTGCGGCGGCTGAGCTTTGCGGATCTCGCCGTCTTGCGGGGCCAACTGGGAAACCCGATCTGGCCTGCAGGGATCGTCGGTTCAATCGCGCATGACGATGAACTTGCCATGGCGGTCGCCGCGCGATCCGATGCGGTGAGAAGCGTAGGCGTCGACATCGAACCTGCCCTGCCCTTGCCACACGAGCTCCGAGGCATGGTGGCAACGCCGCAAGATCGCCTGGGCGATCTTGATTCCCGCCTGGGCAGCCGCATTCTGTTTGCGATCAAGGAGGCGGTCTACAAGGCCTCGTTTCCGCTCGACGGCCGGGTGCTGGGCTTTGAGGACATCGCCGTCGATCTCACCTCGAGCGAGGCGGTCACTTCATCCGGCAATCGTTTGACCGTGCGCTTCACCATCTCGCCCAGAATCCTGGCGCTGGCTTACCCGGCATAGGCGCGCCGGGCCCTGCCCCGACATTTCAGGGTGGGCGTTTGAACGACGAATAGCGTCCGAAGATTCGAACTGCGAGCCTCGAATAAGCGGTCTGGCGGAGGGCGCGTCGGACGACGGAGATCAGGCGGGAGCGTAGGCTAACCTGATCACATCCTCGATCCGGTCATGAGCCATCAGGCGGAGCGGCGGTCGGGGTCCGGCGAAATAAGGCTTGCCGTGGCCAAGCACCACCGGGTGCAGGTAGATCCGATACTCGTCGATCAGGCCCAGCTGGGTGAGGCTTCGCGCCAAATCCGGGCCGGCGACCTCGATCTCGCCGTCGCGCTCGGCCTTCAGCTTTCGGATAGCGTCCCCGAGATCGCCCTCGACAAGCCTTGCGTTGGGACCGACGGACTTCATCGAGCGTGAGACGACCCATTTCGGCTGGCGCCGCCACGCCGCTGCGTAGGCAAGTCGCTCGGCATCCCATTCAGGATGCTCGTCGTCCCAGTAGCGCATGATCTCATACATGCGGCGACCGTAGATGCTGCCCGCCTGACGCTCGGCCTCCTCGATGAAGTGGCGGAAAAGCGCGGGGCTCGGCCCGAAGGCCGTGTGATCGACGTAGCCGTCCAGCGACTGGTTCATTCCGAACGCGAGCTTGGCCATTGTCTGTTCCTCACACGGCATCACAAATCTAATTGCATTGTGCAATCGGTTCAGATTAGGCCGACTGATTTTATTTTGCAATTGGTTCTGCCGCATACATAAACGCAACACGTTTCGGGCCAGATGATCGCCCGATCCTTTGTTGCGGTTCTCCCAACCGCGCTCCGACGATGCAAAGCCGTTTCAAAACGGCCATTTGAAAACGGTGGGATTCAGCTAAATATCTGAAATTGTTGGCGCGCCGCGGCCGATGAAGATGGGCACTATTGCTTCGCCGTGGCGCTATGATGCGGCCGCCGCCCAAACGATCCGGCCGAATAACCAGCGACGGACTGCGATCTTGCACTACGCCTCATGGCCAGCTGTCTTCCCGATTTCGCGGTCCGCTTACCCTTCAAGTGCGGCCATTTCGATCAATCCGGGGAACGGCGCGATGGGCCATAGCGACGTTTTACGGTCGGCTGGCCGCTTCCGCTCGAGCTCGATGGAAGAGACTTTCTCAGAGCCCGTCGGCATGTCTCAAAGGTGCCAAGCTGTTCTCGAACTCAACTCGGACCGAGCCACCCTCATCGACATGCTAGACTTCTGGCATGTTTCGCGGTCGGACCCAGACTGGTAATATCGGCGTTGCGAAACGGCGGAGGTGCGCGAGATGTCCGACACGCAATTCGATCAGAACGCTTGGCTTGCGCGCATCGGCTATTCCGGGCCCGTCACACCAACGCTTGAGACCTTGAATCGACTTATTTTCGCGCACTCGCATTCAATCGCCTACGAAACGCTGGATATCATGCTCGGGCTTCCGCCCAAGCTCGATGTGCCTTCGCTTCAGCACAAGATGATCGCCAGCAAGCGCGGCGGATACTGCTTTGAACAGAACATGCTGTTCCGGGCCGGACTTTGGTCGCTCGGCTACAGGATCACAAGCCTGCAAGGGCGTGTCGTACGCGGGCTGGCGATCGATGCGCCGCGCCCGGCCATCCACATGCTGTTAAAAGTGGAGTTGCCGGAGGGAATTTATCTTGCGGATGTCGGCTTCGGCAACCTCGCGCCGACCTGCGCGCTCTTGCTTGCGCCGCAGATCGAACAAGAGACGCCGCACGAGGTCATGCGCTTTATCGATGTCGGCGGCGAGCTGACGCTCCAGGCGCTGCTCAACCGTGGCTGGCAGCACATTTACCGGGTCATTCCTTACCCGCGCTATGATGGCGAATACGAGATCACCAACTGGTACACCGCAACCCACCCGGACGCGCCATACCAGGGCAACATCATCGTGGCGAAGCCGGGACCGAACAGGAGTCGGATCACCATGTACAATGCGCGTGTCACGGTCCGCGACGCGGAGGGGCACGCGGAGAAGCGCTGGCTCGCAACCGAGATCGAATTCAGGGACGTGCTGCGTGGCGAATTCGGGCTGAACATGTCCGATCAGCAGATCGATGAGTGCGTGGCGGTTATGAAGGCGAAAGGGACGGGAGACGCTCCGCATCCGTTTTTTGCTTAGACTCCCCTCAGGCCCAAGGGCCTTCCACGCCTTGATCCAATCATGCAGGAGCTTGCGCGATATCCCGAGCTTGCGTGCCACAGGCAGAACGCCTTCGCCGCCTTCCGCACGCTTGATCGCCTTCAATTGTACGCCGTCGGAAACGTCCGGATCGCCATTCCGTCATCGGTCATCCTCAGGGACAACCTGTCACAGAAGTTAGCGTGTCTCACGCACGGGTGCAGTCCAGTGCACTTAACTCGACAACCTGACTGGTTAATCGAAGCACCGGCCGATTTTGGCGCCAATAGCGTATTGCGAAGTGGCGCGCCCGAAGAGATTCGAACTCCTGACCCCCAGATTCGTAGTCTGGTGCTCTATCCAGCTGAGCTACGGGCGCGCAACAGGCCGTGCATGACACAGGCCCCGCGATCCGGTCGAGAAGGCCGGCCGCGATGTGGAGTGTTCCCTAACGACTGAATTTGCGAAAAGCAAGCCGATCCGGCAAAAGTTTTGTCGCAGGTGGTTTTGCCGATGCCGATCGAGGCGCGCCGCTACCGACAAGCGGCTCCGCAGGCGGTGGTGGGCTCAAGCCGGGCGGCGCAAACCATTGCGCGCCTGGTCGAGCCGCACCGGCTGGTCGGGAATGGTGACGGCGAAGACGGTGCGGCCGCCGATCGATTCGACCAGCTCGACCGTGCCGCCATGAGCGCGGATCAGCTCGTGCGCGATCGCCAGGCCAAGCCCGGTGCCGCCGGTGCGCGCCGAGCCGCGGAAGGCGGCGAACAGGTTCTCGCGCGCCTTGGGCGGCAGGCCGGGACCGGTGTCGGTGACGGTGATGCGGCTGACGCTGCCCTGGCGCTCGGCCGCGACGGCCAGCCGGCGCACCACCGCGCTTTCGGTGTCGGCTGCCATCGCCTGCACGGAGTTGCGGCAGAGATTGGTGAGCACCCGGAACAGCTGGTCGGAATCGGCATCGACCTCGAAGGCATGCTCGATGGCGTTGATGAACTCGATGCCGTCCTCGATGTCGAGCAGGCCGTGCACGTCGTCGACCAGCTGGCGCAGCCGCACGCGGCGGCGCGACGGCGCCGGCTCCTGCGTGCGGCCATAGTGAAGCACACCTTCGGAATAGGAGACGGCGCGGTCGAGGGCGCGCAGAAGCTTCGGCGCGAAGGCCTGCACCGTCGGGTCCTTCACCTGGCGCAGGCGATCCGACATCAGCTGCGCGGACGCCAGGATGTTGCGCATGTCGTGGTTTATCTTGGAGACGGCCAGGCCGAGATCCGCGAGATGCTTCTGCTCCGACAGCATCTTCTGCAGCCGGTCCTGCATCTGCGACAGCTCGCGTTCGGCGACCCCGATCTCGTCGGCGCGGTCGGCGGGGCGGATGACGCGGCCGGGATCGTCGGGCGCCTCGGAGAAGGCCAGGATCGAACGCGTCATGGTGCGGATCGGCCCGATCATGATCAGGTCGATCGCCGCATAGACCAGCATGGCGGTGAACAGCGAGATGAGCAGCGAGACGACGGCGACGTTGCGCGAGTATCTCAGCATAGCGTCGCGCAAACGGTAGTCCGGCATGATCAGCTCGAATTCCTTGTCGCTGTCGCCGACCGGGCCGAAGACGCGCAGCATGCGCTTGCCGCCGAAGAACAGCGTGTCGAGCGCGCCGGTCATGCCGTTGATCAGGCCGACATTGGCGATATCGATGTGCGCGTCGACCTGTGGCGGCATGTCGGCGACCACCAGAAGCCGCGAGACACCGCCGTCACGCACGGCGATCGCCTTGGCGCCGATCGCCATCAGCACATCGTTCTGGGCGTTGTGCGACAGCGAGTTGGGCTCGCCCTGCAACAGCACGATCGACACCGCGGCGGCTGTGCTCAGGCGCTCCTTCAGCCAGTTGACCCGGTAGCTGGCGATCCAGGGCAGGAAGATCAGGATTTCAGCCAGCAGCACGAAGGCGATGGTGAGTAAAAGCAGCTTGGTCGACAGACCGCGCGACAACGGCACCCGGCGCGACGAATTCGCCGCCGCCGGCTGTGCCTTTTCGTTCGTGGGCAGAGTTTCACTCGTCATTGACGCGCATTCACAAAGGCTTGATCGGCCAAGACTATGCGATTTGCGGCTTTTTTGCCAATTTCATCGTCGGCTCCGCGAAAAATGCCTCGCGGCGGGGCGGATTGACTTCCAAAGACCTTCTTTCTATAAGCCCGCTCACGCTCGGGCCATTCGTCCCGGCGCGGTTTCGATCGCGCCTAGGCCGGCCCGGCAAAGCTCCTGTTGCACAGTGACAGAATCAAGAAGGGCCGCACCCCGCGGTATTAAAACAAATGAAGCGTACCTACCAACCGTCCAAGCTCGTCCGTAAGCGCCGGCATGGTTTCCGTGCCCGCATGGCCACCAAGGGTGGCCGTGGCGTCGTTGCCGCCCGTCGCAACCGCGGCCGCAAGCGGCTCAGCGCCTGAACGAAAGACGAGATCGTTGCCCGCACCCGGCAAGCCACAGGGGAAAACTCCCGGGCGGCTTCTGAAACGCGCGGATTTCTTGGCTGTGCGCGGCGGCGAGAAACGCCGCGGGCGGCTTTTTCTCGTTGAAGTTCTCGACCGCGGCGATGACCTTGCGCCGCGCGTCGGCTACACAGTCACCAAGAAGGTCGGCAACGCCGTGGTGCGCAACCGCGTCCGGCGGCGGCTGAGGGAAGCCGTGCGCGTTCATGCCGCCGATGACATGGCGCCCGGCAATGACTATGTCATCGTCGGGCGTGAAGACGTGCTTGCCATTCCGTTCGGCCAGTTGAAGGCCGAGCTCTCCCGCCGGCTGCGCGGAACACGATAGGCCAAGGGCTTCGATGGAAAACAACCGCAATTTCTTCATCACCATCGCGCTGTCGGTGCTGATCCTGACGCTCTGGCAGGTGTTCTACATGAACCCGCGCATGGAACAGCAGCGCGAGCAGGCACGCGTCGAGCAACAGCGCGTCGAGGCGCAGAAGAAGGAAGCGCAGGGCACCAATCCAGGCGCGGCCGGAACGCCGGCCCCGACCGCCGGCGCCATCCCCAGCGCGCCCGGCAGCGACAGCGTGACCGCGGCCAGCCGCGACCAGGCGATTGCCGCCACCAAGCGCGTCAAGATCGACACGCCCAGCCTCGAGGGCTCGATCAACCTGACCGGCGCGCGCCTCGACGACCTGAGGCTCAAGCACTACACCGAGACGGTCGACAAGAACTCGCCCGAGATCGAGCTGCTCAACCCGTCGTCGCTGCCCAATGGCTATTTCGCCGAGATCGGCTTCGTCGGCAACGACACCACCGGCACTGTGCCCGGCGCGGATACGGTGTGGAGCGTCGACGGCAATCCGACGCTGACGCCCTCGACGCCGGTGACGCTGACCTTCACCAACGACAAGGGCCTGACGTTCAAGCGCACCATCTCGATCGATAACGAATACATGTTCACCGTTTCCGACACGGTGCAGAATTCCGGAACGGCCGCCGTCTCGCTGTACAATTACGGGCGCGTCACCCGTTTCGACAAGCCGGCCGTCGCCAGCACCTATGTGCTGCATGAGGGCCTGATCGGCGTGACCGGCAGCGAGGGGCTGCAGGAATACAAATACGCCAAGATCGAGAAGGACAAGGAATACACGCCCAGCAAGTCGACCAATGGCTGGCTCGGCATCACCGACAAATACTGGGCCGTGACGCTCATCCCAACGGAGAAGCAGCCCTTCCAGCCGAAATTTTCCTATTTCGAGTTCAAGGACGGGCCGCACAGCCACAGCTACCAGTCCGACTACCTGTCCGACGCAATCAGCATCGCGCCCGGCCAGTCGACGACGGTCGAATCCGAAATCTTCGCCGGCGCCAAGGAAGTCTCGACCATCAACGCCTATGCCAAGGACCGGCAGATCCGCCAGTTCGACCTTTTGATCGACTGGGGCTGGTTCTATTTCATCACCAAGCCGATGTTCTGGCTCATCGACACGCTCTACAAATTCTTCGGCAATTTCGGGCTGGCGATCCTCGCCACCACCGTCGTCGTCAAGGCCATCTTCTTCCCGCTCGCCAACAAGTCCTATGCCTCGATGGCGAACATGAAGAAGGTGCAGCCGAAGATGGTCGAGATCCGCGAGAAATACGCGGACGACAAGATGAAGCAGCAGCAGGCGATGATGGAGCTCTACAAGACCGAGAAGATCAATCCGCTGGCCGGCTGCTGGCCGGTGGCGCTGCAGATCCCGGTCTTCTTCTCGCTCTACAAGGTGCTCTACATCACCATCGAGATGCGGCACGCGCCGTTCTTCGGCTGGATCCACGACCTCGCGGCGCCGGATCCGACCTCGATCTTCAACCTGTTCGGCCTGTTGCCGTTCGCGGCGCCGGCCTTCCTGCCGCATATGGGCGCCTGGGCGGTGGTCATGGGCATCACCATGTTCCTGCAGATGCGCATGAACCCGGCACCGCCGGACCCGACGCAGGCGGCGATCTTCACCTGGATGCCGGTGATCTTCACCTTCATGATGGGCAGCTTCCCGGCCGGCCTCGTGATCTACTGGGCCTGGAACAACACGCTGTCGATTCTGCAGCAGGGCGTGATCATGAAGCGCCAGGGCGCCAAGATCGAATTGTGGGACAATCTGGCATCGATTTTCCGCAAGAAACCATCGCCGGCGGAATAGACGGCTCCTGAACTGCTAAGACGAAAAAACCCTGGCATCGTTTTGTCCGGGGTTTTTTGTTGATCAGGCCCAGCGATCAGCCGTCAACCTTCGAGATTGGCCGGGGCCATGTTCCCGGCCGTCATTCCAGGGCGGAGCAAACAGCGAAAAAAAAGCCCGGCGCGAAGCCGGGCTTTCGATAGGGTGTAGCGCCGGTTAACCTCAGCTCACCTGGACCTTGCCAGCCGCAGCCTGGTCCTCGGCGATGCGCTGCTGGAACATCTGCGCGAAATCGATCGGATCGAGCATCAGCGGCGGGAAGCCGCCATTGCGGGTGGCGTCGGCGACGATCTGGCGGGCGAAGGGGAACAGAAGCCGCGGGCATTCGATGAACAGCAGCGGCAGCATGTGCTCCTGCGGAAAGCCGCTGATGGCGAAGACGCCGCCATAGACCAGCTCGACGTTGAACAGCACTTCCTGGTCGAAGGAGGCCTTGGCGTTCAGCGTCAAATTGACGTCGAACTGCTTGTCCGAGAGCGGGTTGGCGTTGACATTGACATTGATTGCGATGCCCGGAGCCTTGTCGCGGCCGCGCAGCGAATTCGGGGCGCCGGGGCTTTCGAAGGATAGGTCCTTCACATATTGCGCAAGCACATTGAGCGAGGGCTGGTTTTGGGTGCCGTTGCCGTTGGCGGCGCCGGTCGCGGCGTCATCGTTGCTGGCCATGAGCCTTTAAGTCCTTTTGCCTGGGCAGCATTGCTGACCGGATTGAAATCGCGGGTTCGCTACCATGCTCGGCCGGACAAAACAAGTTTTGCCGCCCTCATCGGCAGAAGGAACAGGACAGCGCGAACGGCGGGGATTGGCAGGAGCCTCCCAACCTCGTCATTCCAGGGCGGAGCAGCCGCGAAGCGGCGTCGCGGAGACCCTGGAATCCATTCCGTGACCTGAGCCGTGCAATGCGGCGGAGCAGAATTTTGCACCGCGGCAACGCTCGGAAGTCACAGGATCCTGTGGGCTGCGCGGTACGCTCGCTTCCCGCTCCGCCCGAGGGCGAACCGGTAGACGTTTTGGCCGCTTAATCGTTCTTCAGCCGCCGCCAGGGCGAATTGTGGTCCGGCCGGTCCGGATAATCGTCGCGCGAATAGTCGCTGTCGTCGAGGTCGATGACATTGTTGCGGCGGCGCGCCGAAAAGCCGCGGCTGAAGCTGGTCGCCATGACGATGCGGTTCTTCAGCAGGCGCCAGGCGAAGTCGCGCACCGGCGGCAACAAGAGAAGAATGGCGAAGAAATCGGTGATGAAGCCCGGAATGATCAAAAGGATCGCCGCCAGCACGATCATCGCCCCATGCGCGAGCTGGCGGCTGGGATCGCGCCCGGCATCCATCTCCGCCCGCACCCGCGCCATGACGCCAAAACCCTGAAGCCTCAGCAGCAGGCTGCCCGCGACGCTGGAAAGGATGACCAGCCCGACCGTAGCCAAAGCCCCGATCTCGCGGCCGACGACGACGAAGCCGGCGATCTCCAGAAGCGGCAGCAGGAGCAGGAACAGCGGGATGAACGAGATGCGCAAGTCTTGACCGATCGCTTTCTTCTTTTGCGGCGCTGACGGACAATCGCCGCTGGCCTTGGCGCCTTTAGATAGGTATGGCTGCCTTTGATTTGAATGATTGCGCCTGCCGTTCTATATGCTTTGGGTGTTGAACGCTATGCGACCGCGGTCCCCAGGGGTTACGCCGGTCCGGCACGGACAGGGATCGAGTTGGCGGAAAATATGGGTTTCTTCGACTTCGGCACGATTTTCTTTCTGATTGCGGCGGTTGTGATCTTTTTCCAGCTGCGCAACGTGCTTGGACGTCGCACCGGAAACGAGCGCCCGCCCTTCGATCCTTATTCGGCGAGCCGCACGCGCGAGGCCGACGCGGCGCAAAAGCCTGAAAATGTGGTGTCGCTGCCGCGCAAGCGCGCGCCGGGCGAAATCGCGCCCGAGATCTATGCCGATATCGACGCCTTCGCCAAGCCGGATACCGACCTCAACAGGGGCCTGCGCGCGATCAAGGACAATGACCCGTCCTTCGATCCCAAGACCTTCGTCGACGGCGCCAAGATGGCCTATGAGATGATCGTCATGGCCTATGCCGACGGCGACCGTAAGACGCTGAAGAACCTTTTGTCGCGCGAAGTCTATGACGGTTTCGTCGCCGCGATCGGCGACCGCGAGGCCAAATCGGAGAAGATCCAGTCCTCCTTCGTCGGCATCGACAAGGCCGACATCGTCGCCGCCGAAATGAAGGGCTCGGAAGCGCATATCACGCTGCGCGTCGTCTCCGAGCTGATCTCGGCAACCCGCGACAAGGCCGGCGCCGTCATCGACGGCGACCCTGAAACGGTGGCCGAGGTCAAGGATGTCTGGACCTTCGCCCGCGACACCCGCTCGCGCGACCCGAATTGGAAGCTCGTCGCCACCGAAGAAGAAGATTGAGATCAAGCGGCGGGGCCCAGTCGTGCCGCTCTCTTCCGCACTCGGCATAAAATCCTTCAGCGATCTTCCGGGCTGGGGCGAAGATGACCATGCTGCGGCCTTCGCCGCGTTTCGCCGCTCGGCCTTCCACGCGCCGATAAAATCCTACCGCACCGGATCGCTCGGCGTCGATTTCAATGCTTTTGCCGATGCGTATGCCGAGGCGCGTGCCGTTTCGGCGCCGAGCAGGTCCGAGGCGCGATCCTTTTTCGAACGGCATTTCGTGCCGATGCTGGTGCGGCCCGAAAACGGCTCGGGTCTCGTCACCGGCTTCTACGAGCCCGAGGTCGAAGCCTCGCCGGTCAGGACCGGGCGGTTCACCGTGCCGCTGCTGTCGCGCCCCGCCGACCTGATCGAAATCGACGACGGCAACCGGCCGACCGGCATGGATGCCTATCTGGCCTTCGCCCGCCGGACCGATGGTGTTCCGGTCGAATATTTCGATCGTGGCGAAATCGAGCGCGGCGCGCTCTCCGGCCGGAACCTCGAGATCGCCTGGCTCGCCGAGAAGGTCGACGCCTTCTTCATCCACGTGCAGGGCGCGGCGCGTCTGAAGATGACCGACGGCAAGCTCTGCCGCGTCACTTACGCCGCGAAATCGGGCCAGCGCTTCACCGGCCCCGGCAAGGTCTTGAGCGATCTCGGCGAGATCCCGCTGGAAAAGGTAACGATGCAATCGATCCGAGCCTGGTTCAAGGCACATCCCGACCGGGTCGACGAGATCCTGTGGCGGAACCGCTCCTACATTTTCTTCCGCGAAGCCGCGGTCGACGACGCGGCGCTTGGGCCCATCGCCGCCGCCAAGGTGCCGCTGACGCCGGGTCGCTCGGTCGCGGTCGACCGCCTGCTGCACACATTCGGCACGCCCTTCTACATCGACGCGCCGACGCTCACCGCCTTTGACGAAAAACCGTTCCGGCGGCTGATGATCGCGCAGGACACCGGCTCGGCCATCACCGGTCCGGCGCGCGGCGACCTCTTCGCCGGCTCAGGCGACGCTGCCGGCGAGATCGCCGGCGTGGTCCGCAACGGGGCCGATTTCTATGCGCTGGTGCCGCGTGCGCTTCTGCATGGAGCGACCCGGTGAGCCGCCGCGACGACCATCTCAGCGATGACGACCGCATCCTGTGGAACCTGGTGGCGCGCTCTGCCCGGCCGCTGAAGGGCAAAACGGCCGTCGAGATCCCCGACATCGTCGAGCCCAAGCCTGAGACGCCCCGGCCTGCCGCCAATGGCGTAGCGGCCGTGGCCGCCAAGCCGAAGGCGCCGCATGTGGCGCATTCGCTCGACGACCAGACGCTGCACAAGCTGAAAAAAGGCCGGCTGCCGATCGAAGGCCGCGTCGACCTGCACGGCATGACGCAGGACGAGGCCTATTCGCTGCTGCTCACCTTCCTCAACCGCGCGCATGCCGGCGGCATCCGTTACGTGCTGATCATCACCGGAAAGGGGTCGTCCTCGGGCGGCGACGGCATATTGCGCCGCGCCGTGCCGGCCTGGCTGTCGACGCCCGCTTTCCGGCATCTCGTCTCCAGCCACGACCATGCCGCCCGCAATCATGGCGGCTCGGGCGCGCTCTATGTGCGGCTGCGGCGGATACGGTCATGAGGATTCGGCAATGAGCCAGCCGACATGACCCCGTTCGGCGAGAAGCTCAGGACGCTGCGCGCCGAGCGCGGCGTCAGCCAGAAGGCGATGGCCAAGGCCATCGGCGTCAGCGCCGCCTATCTTTCGGCGCTCGAGCACGGCCGCCGCGGCGCGCCGACCTGGACACTGATCCAGAAGATTATCGGCTATTTCAACATCATCTGGGACGACGCCGAGGATCTTGCCCGCCTCGCCGAAAGCTCGCATCCGAGGGTCAGGATCGACACATCGGGCCTGTCGCCGGCGGCCACCGAGCTGGCCAACCTTTTGGCCGAGAGCATCGAGAAGTTGGATGAGGCGGAGCTGAGGAAAATCACGGCGGCTGTCCGCGCTGCGCTGCGCGGATAGCTTGCCCTGATGAAACGGGGCGGCTAGCCGAAGCCGCCCGAACTTCGTCATCCACGGGCGAAGCGGACGCGCAGGCCTGAGGATCCATTCCGTGACCTCGCGCGAAGGACAAGGCGGTGCAGAACAGAGATCGTTCTGCACCGCGGTGACGTTCAGCGAGGGCCACGGCTTCCGTGTGCTGGGCCGCGGACAGCCCTTATTCCTGAAATCACTGCTTGCCGGCGCCGTTCGTGCTACCGCGTCCGCCATTGTTGTTGTGATCGCGGCCGCCGTTACCACCGCCCAGACAAGCCGAGGAGTCGACGCCGCAGCAACGGCCGCTCCACAGGTCGTTGAGATTGGTCTTGGCACAGCTTTTGGTGGTCTCGTCCGCCAGGGCCGATCCGGTCAAGGCCGACACCGCGATGGCGGCAAGCAGGGTGTTTCGCAGTAAAGCAGTCATTGAAATTCTCCATGGTTGGGTTTGTCGTCCACGGCTGTGTGTCGCCGGCCGGACGCAAAAGGTTCATGGAGAGATGCGAAATAATGTGTCCGAGAGAGCGAAACCCTCTCTTCGTCATCTAGGGCCTGCGCTGCGTCGCTGCGCTCCTTGCTTTGCTCGAATGACGAAACCGAGGTTAGCGCCCTCAGCTCTGCCTACTGCACCGAGCCCACAAGCACAGGCTGGCCGTCGCGGATCGAGACCCAGCGCCCGGTGTTGTCGATCGCCTGCCGCTTGAGGAAGCGGTAGCCGGTCGCGTCCCAGGCTTTGACCTTGTCGGTCAGGTTGTCGAGCACATAGTCGCCCTTGTCGGTGCGCACCGTCAGCACCGAATGGCCTTCGCCGTCCGGCTTGCGCACGACGGTGATCAAAAGGTCGGCCAGCGACATGCCCAGGCGGTAGAGCTGGCGGCGCTTTTCCAGCACATAGTCCTCGCAGTCGCCATAGCCGTCGTCCGGATAGGCCCAGACTTCGTCCTTGCCGTAGTGATCGAGATCGCTCAACGGCTTGACGGCGGCGTTGACCTTGGCGCTGACGCTGACCAGCCTGCGCCACAGCCCGTCCGTCATGGTGGCCGGTCCGAGATTGACCGGGCGGATGTTGCATTCGCTCGGATGCGACTTGCAGAAATCATAGTGGCCGATCGGTTGCGAGGTCAGGCCGCCCGTGGCCATCGCGCCAGCCGCCCAGGCCGGCACCGCCCAATGCGCAGAGATCGCCAGTCCTGCGGCTGCACACAAGCGCAGAATCCGCGTCATCGCTGAGGAAGTCATTGCCCCCGCCCTGTTCTTTATTAACGAAACGTTAAGGGCGATTTACAGTCCGTGTCAATTGGAGACGACGGTCAGTTTGGCGGCATGGTTACCTGCGCGATCCGGTAGCGGCACTTTCGCAACAGAAGCGCGGGTGCAACACCGCTGGCCGCCAGGCGGCGGCTAGGCTGATGCCGGGCTCCGGAGTTCAGCTTTTGGCGGAACGGACCAGTTTAGGCTTCGCCGCCACCCGGTGCTGGCGGCCATAGCTGGAAATGAAATCGACGATGCGCGGCACGATCTCGGAGCGGAAGCGCGAGCCGTTGAAGACGCCGTAATGGCCGACGGCCGGCTGCATGTAGTGCGCCTGCCTGTCGGCCGGGATGTTGACGCACAAATCATGCGCGGCCTGGGTCTGGCCGAGGCCGGAAATATCGTCGTTCTCGCCCTCGATGGTCAGCAGCGCGACGTTGCGGATCGCCTTCGGATCGACCGCCTCGCCGCGATGCGTCATCTCGCCCTTCGGCAGAGCGTGGCGCACGAACACGGTGTCGACCGTCTGCAGGTAGAATTCCGCCGTCAGGTCCATCACCGCCAGATATTCGTCGTAGAAGTCGCGGTGCTTTTCGGCGCTGTCGCCGTCATGCTTCACAAGGTGCATGAAGAAGTCCTTGTGCGCGATGATGTGGCGGTCGAGGTTCATGCTCATGAAGCCCGAGAGCTGCAGGAAGCCCGGATAGACCGGGCGCCCGAAGCCCGGCACCGGCCATGGCGCCGGCATGATGACATTATCGCGGAACCAGTCGATGCCCTTTTCCTTGGCCAGAAGATTGACCGCGGTCGGGTTGCGGCGCGTGTCGACCGGTCCGCCCATCAGCGTCATGGTGGAGGGCACGAAGGGGTCGCCGCGCTTTTCCATCAGCGCCACCGCCGCCAGCACCGGCACGGAGGGCTGGCATACGGCCATCACATGCGTGTCGGGGCCGAGCGCGTGGAACATCTCGATGATGTAGTCGACATAGTCGTCGAGATCGAAGCTTCCTTGCGCCGCCGGTACCATGCGGGCATCGACCCAGTCGGTGATGTGCACGTCGGCATGGGGCAGCATCGCCTCGACTGTGCCGCGCAGCAGCGTCGCGTAATGGCCCGACATCGGCGCCACGATCAAAAGCTTCGGATCGGGCTTGCGGCCGGCGGGCAGCGCGCGCTCGAAGCGGATCAGGTCGCAGAAGGGCTTCGACCAGACCGTCTTTTCGGTGACGTCGACGCTTTTCCAGTCGACCACGGCCTTGTCCAGGCCGAACTGCGGCTTGCCGTAGCGACGGGTGGTTCGCTCGAAGAGCTCCGCGGTCGCCGCGACCGAGCGGCCGAAGGGGGTGTGGGAAACCGGATTGAGCGGGTTGGAGTAGAAGAGCCGCACGGCGTCGGCATAGAAGCGGGCCGGCTGCAGCGCCGCATGGTTCATTTCGTAGAGCTGGTAGAACATCGCGAACCCCGCTGCCGTCCGACGACCAAAAGGACGACGAACTGCGCCGAGCCTTGAATGTCTCCCGGCGAGGTTAGCAAGATATTGTTGCGATGCAATACGTCATTTTGTCTGACGAATGCATCTTTCGTTCAACCTGTTGAAAACCGGACCTAAGCGGGCGAGCCGGCTCAATGTGCGCTGCCGAAATGTGAAGGATATGTGTCCGGCCCCTCATGCCGGACACGACCAATGCATATCGCCCTGAAGTGGGCAGCGCTTTGGATGACGACATGCATCAAAAAGGCGGCTCAGACGCGCGCCATGCAGACGGCGGTATGGCCCGAACCGATGAAGCCCAGCTGGCCGGCGGCGCCGCGGGAGAGATCGAGCATGCGTCCCTTCACGAACGGACCGCGATCGTTGATGCGCACGACGACGCTGCGGCCGTTGTTCTTGTTGGTGACCCGAAGCTTGGTGCCGAAGGGCAAGGAGCGATGGGCTGCAGTCAGTGCCGAGGGGTTCATGCGTTCCCCTGAGGCGGTTCTGGAATGCAGCGCATACCAGGAAGCGCGGCCGCACTGCGCGGCGGCGGAGGAGGCGGATGAGGCGCCGGCCATCAGGCCAGCCGCGATCGTTACCGCGACAAGCGCAGTCTGGTTAGTTTTCTTCATGCTTTGGGGATGGCTCCGTTAGAGATATGCCCCGCCGATATGTGCCGAATGAGGCGGGAAATGCGGCATTGATCTGGCGGTTCCATGGCGACAGCACACGTTTGGAGTCGCCGCGAAACAGTTTGTCATGATATTCACGGCCCCGTTAAGGCGTATTCTCAATGAATATCGGGCCGGCATACGGGACATTCGGGGCAAGATCGGCCCACAAGATTTTAAGTACTGAGGACGGAACTGCTTCGATTCCTCGACGTCTTTTGTTGCGTACCCATTGCCGTTCAGGATCGACTTCCGGAGAGGGTCCAGCCGATGCGATTGATCAGGTTTGTGCTGGCGCTGATTGTGCTGGGGCTGGGTGCGCTGTGGTCGCTGCAAGGCCTCGGTCTCGTCAAGGGCAGTTTCATGACCGGGCAGACGCAATGGCTCTATATCGGCCTCGTCACCATGCTGGTCGGCGTGGTCGGCCTGCGCTGGGCGACCCGCTCGCGCATATGACCTTGCCGGTCCGGGCGGAGACGGCTGGCGGTCAGGCGGTCGCATTCGCCGGCAAGCAGCATCGTTGCGCGCGTCGCTTCGCCCTAGAATGACAAAGAAAGATGGCCGCCGCCCTCCCACAAAACACCCCAGCGAACGAAAAATCCGGCTGTCATCCCTTCTCGGCAAATCCATGCTTCAAAGGGGGTGGCATTGGGACTGCGATTTCGTGCTTGGTACGGTTAGTATAGTAATCTTATCAACATTGGGAGTGAGAGAACGATGCGCGACCTTCAAAAAACCGTTCCGGCGATCGTTCGTGGCTTGCGGCTGAGGCCGTCCGCGGCGCTCGCCCGGCGCTGATCGCTCGAGTCACGTTTCGGCTAGCAGTCATGGTTGGACGCGGCAACTCCATCATCATTGTCGGCGGCGGCGCCAGCGGCGTCGTGCTGGCCGCGCACCTGTTGAAGTCGCCCAATCCGGACCTGCGCGTCACGCTAATCGAGAAGCGGCCGCATTTCGGCCAGGGCATGGCTTACTCGACGCTGCTTTCGGCGCATGTGCTCAACGTCAACGCCTCCGGCATGAGCGCCTATGCCGACGACCCGACGCATTTCGCGCGCTGGGTGCTGGAACGCGGCCTCGCGAGGCCGGACCAGGGACCGTTCTATGCGCCGCGCAGCCTCTACGCCCGCTATCTGCAGGATGTGCTCGAGGGCCTCGAGGAGCGCGAGCGCGACACCAGTCGTCTGCGGCTGATCCGCGAGGAGAGCCTGTCGATCGCGCCGACCTCGTCGGGCGTGGAGGTCGCGCTTGCTAACGGCACCAGCGTCGTGGCGCATCTCGCCGTCCTGGCCACCGGTCATGACGAGCAGCCCGGCGCCTTCCAAGGTCACGCCGTCCGGATGGGGACGGAGGCCGACACCGGGCTCGATGCTGAAGCCCAGGTGCTGCTGCTCGGCACCGGCCTGAGCATGGTCGACGCTTTCCTGTCGCTGGAGCAGCGCGGCCATCGCGGCGCTATCGTCGCGGTGTCGCGGCGCGGCCTGCTGCCGTCGCCGCACCGCAAGGGCAATCCGATCAAGCTCGATATCGCCGATATTCCGCTCGGCACCCAGCTTTCCTATTTCGTCGGCTGGTTCCGCAACCTGATCCGCGAGACCCAGAAAGCCGGCGGCGACTGGCGCGACGTCGTCGACGGTCTCAGACCCTTCAACCAGACGATCTGGCAGAATTGGCCGTCCTCGGCCAAGCGCCGCTTCGTCGAGCACACCAAGGCCTGGTGGGACATCCACCGCCACCGCATGGCGCCGGAAGTCTATGCGCGCGTCACCGAGGCGGTCGCCTCAGGCCGCATCCGTCTCGTCGCCGGCAGGGTGGTGGCCATAGAACCGAACGGCGGCTTCGTCGTGAAGATCCAGCCGCGCGGCACGCAGGACGTCGAGACCCTGGACGTCGCCCGGCTCTACGATTGCATGGGCATCGCCCGCGACATTTCGCGGACGTCGAACGGTGTGGTGCGCTCGCTGATCGAGCGCGGCCTGGCGCGTCCCGATCCGCTGCGCCTCGGCCTCGATGTCACGGCGAAATGCGAGCTGATCGCGGCCGACGGCACGGTGTCGTCGAAGCTGCTCGCCGCCGGACCGCTGACGCGCGGCACCTTCTTCGAGATCGACGCCATTCCCGACATTCGCGTGCAATGCGCGAAGCTGGGCAAGCAGCTGCTCGGATAAGGCTCTAGATCAGAATGGCGTTTCGTTGAATCGCCATCCTGATCTGACTCTTTGTTGGAGCGTGATTCTTCTCCGAAAACCGGTTCCCACTTTTCGGGATCGTGCTCTAGCCGCCAAGCGCCTCACAGACGACGCGGGCGGTTTCGGCGCCGGAAAAATTCTGTTGCCCGGTGATCAGGTTGCCGTCGCGCACGGCAAAGCCGCGCCACAGCCCGGCCTGGATATAATTGGCACCGATCGCCTTGAGCTCGTCCTCGATCCGCCACGGCATCAAATGCTTGCCGCGTTCGAGTGCCCCCATCGCCCAGGTGGCGTTGTCGGCAAAATCCTCCTCGACATTGGCAAAGCCGGTCACCGTCTTGCCCACGGCAAGCAGCGATCCGTCGGCGCGCCTGGCATAGCGCAGGATGGCGGTGCCGTGGCAGAGCGCGGCGGCCACCTTGCCGGCCTCGTGGAAAGCGACGAAGGCCTGCTGGAGACCGGTCGCGCCTTCGTAGGTGAACATCGGCGACTGGCCGCCGGCGACGACGATGGCGTCGAAGCCAGCGACATCGATCTCGGCCACCGGCCGTGTGTCGTCGACCAGCGCCTGTAGCTTCGGGTTCGAAATGAAACCGAGCGAGATGAGATCGGCCTCCGAATAGCCCGACGGATCGCGCGGGTCGCTCAGCGCATCGGCTTCGCACTTGCCGCCGTCGGGCGAAAAGATCTCGACCTCGTAGCCGCGCTCGGTGAAAGCGAACCAGGGATGGGTGAGCTCGCTCCACCAGAAGCCGACCGGCCACCCCGTTATGGTGGAGACGGCCGGATTGGCGATCACGATCGCCACCCGCTTCGGCTTTCGTGCATTGACCGGATTGGGATCCCGAACACTCATTTTGCTCTCCCTTTTATGAAGTCGTCGCCGACGAAGCCGGGCACGGCAATCTGGCCACATGGCGGGGTAAATTCCGCTTTTGCTGCGCGCGGCCCTTGCCTAGGATCGGCGCATGACACAACGCGGTAGACTCTATGGCTGCCCGGTCGAGTTCGCGCTCGATGCGCTCGGCGGCAAATGGAAGACGGTGATCATCGCGCGGATCAAGCAAGGACCGCTGCGCTATTCCGAATTGCGCCGGCTGATCCCTTCGCTTTCCGACAAGATGCTGACGCAGCGCCTGGCCGATCTTGTCGAGATCGGCTTCGTCACGCTCGAGACCTCGCCGGATGGCAAGGCGCGCTACGCGCTGACCGAGCGCGGCCGCGACCTCGCCGCGGCGCTGCAGGCGCTCTACGACTGGGCATCCGGCATGGCCGCGCCGAGGGCGTGCGCTTCCGCACCGACATTGAAGCAGCTGCCTGGAGCAATTCCAGGAAAGTGCGTAGCGGTTGGGCTCGGCGACTTCGCCGTAGCCTTCCGTCCGCAATTGCGTAAGAACAAGGCCTCCAGCCTGAGATCAAGCGGCATCGGCAAGCGCGCCGCAAAAGCCCGCGACATCGGTGACGACGGCTTCGCCAAGAAAGCGCAGCGTCGCCATCGAGCGGTCGCGCGCTTCGCTATTGCCAAAGCCGCAGGCGTCCTCGATCACCACGGCGACGAAGCCGTTGTCGGTCGCCTGGCGCGCGGTCGGCTCGATGCCGATCTCCATGGCGATGCCGGCGAGCGCCACCGCACGGACGCCGCAGTCACGCAGTGCAAAGCCGAGCGAGGTGGAATCGAAGGCCGACAGGGTCAGCTTGTCGAACACGGCCTCGTCCGCGCGCGGAGCGAGTTCCGGCACGATCCGTGTCGCTTCGGCGTCGCGCGGGAACCATGGCTGGACAGCGTCGGGGCTGTCGCACCGCTGCCAGGCCATGGCGGTGCGCAGTTGCGTGGCGCCCATCCATTTTTTCGGCAGCGACAAATGACGCGTGAATGCCACCCGCATGCCGGCCGAGCGCGCCGCTTCCAATGCCGTGCCGGTGCGTTCGACGATCGCCGCAGCGCCTTCGATCTGGCGGCAGATGCCGACCTGCATGTCGTAGACGACCAGCGCCATGCGGCGCGGATCGCACCATTCGGGCCAGGCGCTGCGGAATCTCGATGCCTTCGCCAGAGCGGATCATGCTGCCGTCCGATCCCACGGTTTGGCGATATCGACGGTCGGGTCGAACAGGAATTCCAGCGGCAGCGGCGCGTCGAAAGCGATAAAATGCCATTCCAGCAGCCCGGCTTTGGAGAGCGGGAAATCATCGGTATAGCGCATGGCCTGCTCGACGCTGTCGAGCTCGAAGACGATGATGACGCCGCCGACATCGGCGCGCGCATAGTTCTCGCGCACGATGCCTTGCTTCCACAGCCGCCATACATTCGAGACCTCGTCGCGCAGATAGGGCCTGAGATCGTCGAGCGTGACGCCGGGCTTGAAATTGTCATAGGCAAGAATCTTCATCGGCCGCTCCTTGGCACGCGCTGTTCGTCCCGCGCTTCGTTCGGCTAGCATGATGGAAAAGGCATCGGCAACGAACGATATGGTGCGTTGAAGAGGCCCTCAAGCTGGGCCTCTGTGCCGCTTGATTTTAGACAAGGGCGGCCGGTCATTGCCGGCATGGAGGAACGAGAATGACTATCGAAAGGTTGAACCCGCGAGGCATGCACAGCAACCCCGCCTATTCGCAAGGCGTGTCGCTGCCTGCTTCCGCGCGCATTGTGCTGGTCGGAGGGCAGAACGGCGTCGATGCCGAAGGCAACATCGTAGGCAAGGGCGATCTCGCGGCGCAGACGACGCAGGCGCTGGCCAATCTGGCCAAGGTGCTGGAAGCTGGCGGAGCGAAGCTGGAGAATCTCGTCAGCCTGTCGGTCTATATCGTTGGCGACCAGGATATCGCTCCGGGCTTTGGCGCCTGGATGGCGTTCTGGGCCAACCGTGCTCCGCCGCCCATTATCAAGGCGCTGCGTGTTGTCGGCCTCGGCAATCCGGACTTCCTCATCGAGATCGAGGGCCAGGCGGCGATTGCGTAGTTCCCCGCTTGAGCGGACAGACTACGCGCCCGTGAAATTCCATTCCTCCACTCGCCGCCGGATTGGCACGATCTATCTTCTTTCCTGATGAAAAGGGCTGGAAAAGACAGGGCGCGCGATCCGCGAAGCCGGAATGGATTCCCGCGGCTCCACGCGCGAGATTGCCGACATCCGCCTCGAACTGCTTCGATGGAGCACTCAAGATGAGCGAGCAGACAAAAGCGGCGCCGCAGGGCGCGCACATCAACCTGTCGAGATTGCGTCCTCCTTACGCTTCGGTGCTCGACCTGATCGGCCAGACGCCGGTCGTCGAGCTGACCAAATTCGACACCGGCAAATGCCGCCTATTCATCAAGCTCGAAAGCCAGAATCCCGGCGGCTCGATCAAGGACCGCATCGCGCTGTCGATGATCGCGGCGGCGGAGAAGGAGGGGCGCCTGAAGCGCGGCGGCACGATCGTCGAGGCCACCGCCGGCAACACCGGCCTCGGCCTCGCCCAGGTCGGCATCCCGAAAGGCTACCGCATCGTCCTCGTCGTGCCCGACAAGATGTCGCGCGAAAAGATCCAGCATCTGCGCGCTTTGGGCGCCGAGGTGCGCATGACCCGCTCCGATGTCGGCAAGGGCCATCCCGAATATTACCAGGACATGGCCGAGAAGATCGCCGCCGAGACCCCCGGCGCCTTCTATGCCAACCAGTTTGCCAACCCGGCGAACCCACTCGCGCATGAGACCACGACCGGGCCGGAGATCTTCTCGCAGCTCGAAGGCGATGTCGACGCGGTGGTGGTCGGCGTCGGCTCCGGCGGCACGCTCACCGGCCTCGGCCGCTTTTTTGCGAAACACTCGCCCAAGACCGAGATGGTGCTGGCCGATCCGGTCGGCTCGGTGCTGGCGCCGCTGATCAAGACCGGCAAGATGGAGGAGGCCGGCAGCTGGACGGTCGAAGGCATCGGCGAGGATTTCGTGCCGCCCAATGCCGATCTGTCGCTGGTGAAAAAGGCCTATTCCATTCCCGACAAGCAGAGCATGCTGGCGGTGCGCGATCTGTTGTCCAGGGAAGGCATCCTGGCCGGCTCCTCCTCGGGCACGCTGCTGTCGGCAGCGCTTCGCTACTGTCGCGAGCAGACGACGCCAAAACGCGTTGTCACCTTGGTCTGCGACAGCGGCAACAAGTATCTGTCGAAGGTCTTCGACGATATCTGGCTGGCCGAGCAGGGCCTTGCCGACCAGGAACAGCATGGCGATTTGCGCGACCTGGTCATGCGCTCGCCGCGCACCGGCGACATTGTGACCGTTGGCCCGGAGGAAGCCCTGCTCAACGCCTATGGCCGCATGCGCCGCTCCGACGTTTCGCAGCTGCCGGTGCTGGACGAAGGCAGGCTGGTCGGCATCGTCGACGAGAGCGATATTTTGGCCAAGGTCGATGGACCCTATGACGGCCGCTGGGACCGTTTCAACGCGCCGGTGCGCACGGCCATGACGTCGAACCTGCACACGTTGCAGGCCAATCAGACGCTCGACGCGCTGCTGCCTGTCTTCGACCGCAACGAGGTCGCCATCGTCTTCGATGGCGAAGAGTTCATCGGCCTGATAACTCGTATCGACCTGATCAACCATCTGAGGCGCCGCGCCAAATGACTTCGAACGGCAAGAACCGCCTGGCCTTTTCCACCCGCACCATCCATGGCGGCCAGAGCCACGATCCGCTGACCGGCGCCGTGATGGTGCCGATCTACGCCACCTCCACCTACGGCCAGCAGTCGCCCGGCGTGCACAAGGGCTTTGAGTACGCCCGCAGCCAGAACCCGACGCGCTTCGCCTTCGAGCGCGCGGTCGCGGACCTCGAAAGCGGCTCGGCCGCCTTCGCCTTCGCCTCCGGCCTGGCGGCGATCGGCACGGTGCTCGAGCTGCTCGATTCCGGCGCCCATATCGTCGCCACCGACGACATCTATGGCGGCTCGTTCCGCCTGATGGAGCGGGTGCGCAAGCGCTCCGCCGGGCTGCAGGTGAGCTTCGCCGACTTCACCGACCTCGCCGCGGTCGAGGCCGCGATCCGGCCGGAGACTAAACTGCTCTGGGTCGAGACGCCGACCAACCCGCTGCTGCGCATCGTCGATCTCGAAGCGGTCGCCGCCCTGGCCAAACGCAAAGGGCTGCTCACCGTCGCCGACAACACCTTCTGCAGCCCCTATATCCAGCGCCCGCTGGAGCTCGGCATCGACATCGTCGTGCATTCGACGACGAAATATCTCAACGGCCACTCCGACATGGTCGGCGGCGTGGCGGTCGTCGGCGACAACAAGAACCTTGCCGCCCAGCTGAAATTTCTGCAGAACGCCATCGGCGCCATTTCCGGCCCGTTCGACAGTTTTCTGGCGCTGCGCGGTATAAAAACCCTGGCGCTCAGGATGGAGCGTCATTCGGCCAACGGCCTGAAAATAGCGCAATGGCTGGAAACGCGAAGAGATGTCCGCCGGGTCATCTATCCCGGCCTCGCCAGCCACCCGCAGCATTCCATCGCCGTCCAGCAGATGCACGCCTTCGGCGGCATGATCTCGGTCGATCTCGACCGCGACCTGGCGGGAACAAAACGCTTCCTCGAACGTACGCAGCTCTTCACTTTGGCCGAAAGCCTGGGCGGCGTCGAAAGCCTGATCGAGCACCCGGCGCTGATGACGCACGGATCGATCCCGGCGGAAAAGCGCGGAGCGATCGGGATATCGGATTCGCTGGTGCGGCTGTCGTGTGGGATCGAGGACGGCGATGATTTGATCGCGGATCTGGAGCAGGCACTGGGGTAGTGAGGGTCTTGGGGGCAATCGTCGAGTTCCGTCACACCCCCCTCTGGCCTGCCGGCCGGCCATCTCCCCCGAGATTGGATGTCGCGACCGCTTTCGCAAATCATCGACGTTGCAGGAAGAGCGCGCCGGCGGAGCTGCTAATCTCCCCCCTTGTGGGGGAGATGGCCGGCAGGCCAGAGGGGGGCTGTCCCGCCAACCTGTCCTTCGTCATTCTAGGGCGGAGCAAGGAGCGAAGCGACGCGCGAAGACCCTAGAATCCTGTGTGTTGGTTCTGGTGTATGGTTGAAGTGGGAAGGAGACCGAATGAATCCTGGTCGTCCTTTCGGACAG